>JALOSF010000029.1 GCA_025458525.1 Cypionkella sp.
GTTCAAAAGCGCGTCGCTGGTGACTTCAATCGTGTCTGTGATCGTATCGTCGCCAGAGCCGACGAGCGAGAGCGCAAGGCGCCCGGTCGCTTGTGCCTGGGCCAGTCGGGCCACCTGTTCCGGGCTTGCCGCCACGGTCACGGTGCGTGCCACGGTCGCCCCGGCGCTGGCATCCGATTGCTGGTCAACCGCGATGATGCGGGTGGAGCTTTCGATCAGACGGGTCAACTCGCCCCCCGTGCCGTCCACCGCGCCGGTCCAGTAAACATCGACCCGGTCGCCCGGCTGCACAAAGCCGGACACGCCAGAGGCGACATCGACCTTGATCGCAAAGGCCCGCATCCCCTTGGCGATCTGCCCGGTCAGGCCCGCGGCCTCACCCGGCTGCGTGACCTTGGATGCCAGCAGCGGTTCGAACTTGTCCATCTGGCGCAGGATGTAGCGGTTTTCCTTGACACCCTGCGGAAACAGGGCGGCTTCTTCCATGAAGACGCCTTCGGGCAGCGAATTCTTGGGCCAGTATACCAGCTCCACGTCCTCGGCCGTCAGTTCCTCGCCGTAATTCTTTGGTTTTTTCAGGACATAGACCTGAACGATCGGCCCGATCTTCTCGCGCAGCTGGCGCTCTTGCTCCAGCTGTGACTGGGTCTGACCGATGAACCCCTTTGCCATGTAGACCGCGCTCCCTGCGAGAGCGACACCAGCCACCAGCACAAGTCCAAACATGCCGCGCATTCAAATACCCTTTCCCACCTTTGGGCGGCCCCGCCTTTTGTCAGGGTCGCCCGTCATTCAACGTTATCGGTTCATCGTCGTGGCTTCGCCCACGTATTCGGCCACCTTGTCGGCTGCGGCCTGAAACACTTCGGGGGTGAAGACGCTCACCACCACAAGGGCGAGCCCGACGATCCCCGCGGTCAGAACGACCCAATCAACGGTTATTGCACCGGACTCGTCGCTCCAGAACTGGCGCAAGAGGCGGTCGTGTGATGGCATAGTCGGCATCATGACAGTGGCCTTTACATGCGAGATCAGGCGTCGCCGCGGATCCGCCAGGGGATTGCACTTGTTCAACTGGTCTTGGATGGGCGCACGTTTGGCAGCCCCTCCAAGACAGAAGGCGCGGACCGATGGTTCGGCCCGCGCCCTGTCGGCGAGTTGGCACGGCTCACCGAGCCAACTCTTGCCACGCAGATCAGTTGCGGTTTTCGGTGGTTGCGTTGGTGATGTCGAGGCCGATCGAGGTGCCGGCGTTTTCGATCGGCTCTTGCAGCTGGCTGATCACCAGGAGGCCCAGGCCCACAACTGCGGCGGTCAGAACGACCCAGTCAACGGTCACAGCGCCAGATTCGTCGTTCTTGAAGTTCTTGAAGATGTTCAGCAGTTTCATGGTGTATCTCTCTTTCACGTGTTGCTTTGGTTGTTCCAACCGCTCGGCGTCTTTTCGGTCTGGCCTCTGTTCCGTTCCGTCTTCCGTTCGGTATGAGCATGTTTTCACCCCGAACGGTGGCAACTTCTTGGCGCTGGTCAGGTCTTTTTCTGTCAGATGAAGAATTCCTGAATTTTTCTTTCAAGCCATTGATATATAACGAATTAAAAATCTGATAACGCATGCGTGATCGCAGGGCTTGCGGGCAATTGCGGCAATTTCGCCAGAATTGGACGCCGATTTGCGGCTGTGGATGGTCTAAAGCCCGATTCCATGCGATGGTTTGCACAACAAAAATAACGGACGGGCATCGAGCAGCGATGCGATTCATTGCAGGACTTCTGGCCGCGGGACTCGGGCTGGCTGCTATTTCGGCAGCCGCCGAAGGCCTGTCGGGCGAGCGCGACTTCTCGTTCAAGCGTGTCAAGGTCGGTGAGGGCGCGGGCAAGCGCATCACCGTGCAGATCGACCCTGCCGAACAGGCACGGCTGCTGGCCTTGCTTCCCAAGGTGCAGCCGCGAGAGCCCACCCCCGAACCGGAGGCCGTGACCGCGACCGCGGCGGCGGCGGCGGCGGCCCCCGGCGCCTTGACACAGGTGGCGCCGCGAGCTGCATCCTATGACTGGTTCTGGACAACCGTGCCCACCAGCCGCAGCGCCGTCGCGGACCGCTTTCCGCTGGCCATGGCGACGCTGTCAAAGGGGCCGGGCGGATCTGCCGTTGCGGCGCCGCGATTGCAGCACATGCAAGGTATCGCCGAAAAATACGGCAAGCATATCCTTGCCGCCACCATCGGCACCGAAGTGTCGCCGGCGCTTGTTCTGGCGGTCATCGGCGTGGAAAGCGCGGGCAAGCCCGATGCGGTGTCCTCTGCCGGGGCACAAGGGTTGATGCAACTGATCCCCGCCACGGCCGAACGCTTTGGCGTGACCGATTCCACCGATCCTGCGCAGAATATCCGCGGTGGGGTGGCCTATCTGGACTGGCTCTTGAACGAATTCAACCGCGACCCGTTGATGGTGCTGGCCGCCTATAACGCGGGCGAAGGGGCCGTGAAGGCCAATGATGGCGTGCCGCCCTATGCCGAAACGCGCGATTACGTGCCAAAGGTGCTGGCCGCCTGGCAGGTGTCGCAAGGGCTGTGCCTGACCCCGCCCGAGCTTGTGACCGATCCTTGCGTGTTCAAGGTGATCTCCTCGGGCGGCTGAGGGCGCGCGGCCTGTCCCTTGCGCATCCGTGCCCTTTGTCAGCTGGCAAAGACATCGGCCCATTCGGGATGCTTCTTGCGGATCGCATTCACGAATGGGCACAGCGGCACGATCTTGATGCCACGGGCACGCGCATCGTTGACCATGAACTGCACCAGCGAGACGCCCACCCCGGTGCCGCGCAACGCATCGGGCACATGGGTGTGATCGGCGATGATGAGCGTGGGCGTCGTGACCGAAAAGGTGATCTCGGCCTCGTGGCCCATATGGGTCAAGACATAGCGGCCTTTCGAGCCGCTGCTCTCGCTGCGGATCTGCGGATCAGTTGACAAGGGTGGCCTCGGTCGCGGCGCGCAACTCGGCTTCGGTGACGCCATCGGCCAGTTCGACCAGCCGCAGCCCGCCCTCGACCACATCCAGAACGCCCAGATTGGTGATGATGCGGTCCACCACGCCCTTGCCGGTCAGCGGCAGGGTGCAGGCTTTCAGCACCTTGGATTCGCCATGCTTCGAGGTGTGGTCCATCACCACCACCACCCGGCCGACGCCCGCGACCAGATCCATCGCGCCGCCCATGCCCTTGACCAGCTTGCCGGGGATCATCCAGTTTGCCAGATCGCCGTTTTCGGCCACTTCCATCGCGCCAAGGATCGCCATCGCGATCTTGCCGCCGCGGATCATCGCAAAAGACTGTGCCGAATCGAAAAACGCGGTCTGGGGCAGTTCGGTGATGGTCTGCTTGCCGGCGTTGATCAGGTCGGGGTCTTCTTCGCCTTCATAGGGGAAGGGGCCCATGCCCAGCATGCCGTTTTCCGATTGCAGCGTCACGGTGATGCCGTCGGGGATGTAGTTCGACACCAGCGTCGGGATGCCGATCCCAAGGTTGACATACCAGCCGTCCTGCAATTCCTGTGCGGCGCGCGCGGCCATCTGGTTCCGGTCCCAAGGCATGATCTGTCTCCTGTTCAGGCGGTTGTCGGTGCCGCAGCGGCGGCGGGATGCGAAGGTGGGACTGTGGCCAGCAGCGCATCAAAGGCGCGCAGGCCAAAATCGGCGTTCATGTGACGGACATCACGGTCCGGGTCTTCAAGACAGCTGTCCTGTGTCAGGAAGGGTCGGGCCAGCGTGCTGCGCGGTTGCAGGGCAAGCGCCAGACCGCGGCGCCCTGCGGCCTGAATGATTTCCGCCTCATAAAGTGCCATGAGCAGGGCCGCATCTTCAAGCTGGGCCACGGTCGCGGTCACGGGTTCGAACAGATCACTGCCGCGTTGCACGGCGCGCGCGGCGGGGTAGGGGGCGGGCATCAGCGTGACACGGCTGTCAAGCGGGGTGCGGGCCAGCTGTGCGTTCAGGGCCGCGTCCACCTCGGCGCGCAGTGCGGCGCGCAGGAAGCCGTCGGAAACGCCAAGCGCGCCCTCGCGCGGGCCGCGGTCAAGCGGTTGCAGGGCGCGACAGATCGTCAGCACGGCATGCAGGTTGAACCGCAGCCCGACCAGAAAGATCCGGTCATAGGCGGTCAGATCCACATGGTCCTGGTCGTTCCATTGCGCGCCCTTGCGCAGGCTGACCCGGTCGGTCGGATCGGGGCGCAGCTTCCCCTCGGCATCCGTGCTGGCCTTGGCAAAGGCGCCGCCCGGCAGACCCCAGAACGACAGGGCAAGGCCGGGGTAGGCCGCGCCGATTGCCGGGAACGCCCGGCGCAGTGTGGCCGCATGCGAATTGCCAAGGACGAGCACCCGCGTCATGGCGGCGCCTCGCGCAGGCTTGGATCGTTCATCATCTCCTCGCAGATGACGGGATTGTCCTCATCCGCCGGGCGCAGGGTGGCCGTGTCTGGGGGTGGCGCGTCGGGCCTGCGGGCCAGCGCCTCGGTCACACCATGCGCGCCCATGAACTGCTTCATGACCACCGAGACGCCCTTGGGCGTCGGATGGCGCAGGTTGGGCTGAAAGAACGCCCCCTTGGCCGCGGGGTTGGTGATGATCTCATACGACGGGAAATAGTCGATCGCCGGGTCCGCCTCGGTGAGCGTGGCGGCGGCGGCACGCAAGATCGCCTTGCAGGCGGTCGAGGCAGGCAGGACATGGGCATCGCTTGCCGTGGCCACAAGCGGCCCCGGGGCAACGGTCAGCAGCAGTTTGATGTCGGGCGTGATGCTGCGCAACATCTCAAGGATCGCGCGCACATCCGACACGATCGCGTCATGGCCCAACGACAGAAAGCCGATGTCAGACCCCTCTGGCGCGTCGGCGATGACACCGGGGGCGGTGGGATAGACCGTGCCGCTGGCCCGGTCGTGCCATGTTTCGGTCAGGCCAAGGGTGAAGATGACCACCCGCGCCTCCATCACCGCGTCAAGCACCGCCGACAGATGGTCGCGCCGCGACAGCAGCACCGACTGCGCCGAGGCATGGCCATCGGGGTCCACATTGGGGCGCAGCGCATCTAAAAACCGTCCATCCCGGGTCCAGACCGGATGGGCCGGGCTGTGATCGCCCGCCGCTTCGCGCAGCAATTGCAGAAACTGGCGCGGGTTGTAGAGGTTGCCGTAGCGGGCCGAGAAGGTGCCGTAAAAGAACCGCGCCGCCACCGCGGGGTCCACCGCGCTTGGCGCCGGCTCCGCCTCGATCACGGCAAAACCCGCGTCTTTCAGGGCGCGGTGCACGTGCTGGGCAAAGCAGCTTCCCGCGGTGAAGATCGGCGTGTCGCGCCCGATGGCAAAGCGCGGGCGATAGAGATCGCGCAGCCGGCCCGGCCCGCGTGACGCAACCGCCGTGCGCCAATAGGCCCGGTCGGGGAGTCCGTCATAGGGCGAGCCGGCCATCTGCCCGCAACCTCAGGCGCGGGGCCGAACGGTGCGCTGTTCGATGCGCTTTTCGTGCTGGCCTTGAATGATGCGGTGCACGTAGATGCCCGGCAGGTGGATGTGGTCAGGATCAAGGCTGCCCAGCGGCACGATCTCCTCGACCTCGACCACGCAGACCTTGCCGCAGGTCGCGGCGGGCGGGTTGAAGTTGCGCGCGGTCTTGCGAAAGATCAGGTTGCCCGAGGGATCCGCCTTCCACGCCTTGACGATCGACAGATCGGCCACGATCCCGCGTTCCATGATGTAGTCCTGACCGTCAAAGGTCATCACCGGCTTGCCTTCGGCAATCACCGTGCCCACCCCGGTCTTGGTATAGAACCCGGGGATGCCGGCGCCACCCGCCCGCATCCGCTCGGCCAGCGTGCCTTGGGGATTGAACTCCAGCTCCAGCTCGCCCGACAGATACTGGCGCATGAATTCGGCATTTTCGCCGACATAGGACGAGATCATCTTCTTGACCTGTCGGCTTTCCAGCAGCACGCCAAGGCCAAAGCCGTCCACACCCGCGTTGTTCGAGGCGACGGTGAGGTTCCGCGTGCCCGCCTCGCGGATGGCGGCGATCAGCAGTTCGGGAATGCCGCACAGGCCAAAGCCGCCACTGGCGATGAACATTCCGTCGAACAGCAACCCGTCAAGCGCCGTCCGGGCGTCCGGATAGACCTTTTTCATGGAAACCTTTCCCGCAAGTGATTTGCGCCATAAAGCGGAGGAAGCGCGCCAAAGTCAATCGCCGCGCCGCAGCGATGTTCCCTTGCGTCAAGGGGCCGACGATGGCCCGGGGCAGGCTCTGCGCAGCGACGGTGCATATGGCCCGATCCGGGGTCGGCGTTCGCAGCCCCTTTTCCCCGGCGCCAGCATCGCTATGCTGTGCCTCGCGCTGCCCGCGTGGTGAAATGGTAGACACATGAGACTTAAAATCTCCCGACTGCAAGGTCGTGCCGGTTCAAGTCCGGCCGCGGGCACCAGTTTTCAGGCTAGGCGCCAACGGCCGGCGGGCGCGGGGTCAGAGCCGCGCAAGCCAGGTTGCGATCCCCGGCGCCAGCGTCAGGATCACAAGGCAGACCACCATCGCCCCCACAAAGGGAAAGGCACCGCGGAAGATGTCGCCCAGCTTGACCGTCGGATCGTTCATCGCCGATTTGATGGTAAAGACCGAAAGGCCAAAGGGCGGTGTCAAAAGCCCGATTTCCACCGCGATCACGGTCATCACGCCAAACCAGATCATGTCGAAACCCGCCGCCTGCGCCACCGGCACTGCGATGGGCAGCAGGATCAGCATGATCGAGATCGAATCGATGATGCAGCCCAGCGCGATGACCACCAGAAGGTAAAGCAGCAAGAAGCCCCATGGCCCGATCGGCCCCGACAAAAGCGCATCCCCCAGTGCGGCAGGCAGGCCCGACATCGCCAGCATCCGGCTGAAGAACGACGCGGCCATGACCAGAAACAGCACCGACACCGTGATCTGCCCGGTTTCGACCAACAGCCGCCACAAGGTGCCGCCCCCCAGCGACCGGCGCAGCGCCGCGATCACCAGCGCGCCAAGCGCGCCGACTGCCCCCGCCTCGGTCGGGTTCAGAAAGCCGCCATAGAGCCCCCCAAGCACCAGACCCATCAGGGCAAGGATGGGGATGCCCTTTGCCGCCATCTGGCGCAAGGGCAGGGCGGGGCTGTCATGCGCCTCGGCTCGGTCGAACACGAAGTCGGGGCGAAAGGTGGCAAGCAGGAAGATGGTCAGCGAGAACAGGCCCGCAAGCAGCAGCCCGGGTCCGATCCCGGCAAGGAACATGCGGCCCACCGATTCTTCGGCCAGAACCGCATAGACGATCATCAGAAGCGAGGGCGGGATCAACATGCCAAGCACCGATGATCCGGCCACCACCCCGGTTGCAAAGCTGCGGGTGTAGCCGTGGCGCACCATTTCAGGCACGGCCACGCGCGAAAACACCGAAGCCGAGGCGATGGAAATGCCCGTGATGCTGGCAAAGACAGCGTTGGCAAAGACGGTGGCGACCCCCAGCCCCGCCCGCACCCGGCGCAAGGCGGATTGGAACACATCAAACGTGTCCTTGCCCACGCCCGACACGGTCACAAGCAGGCCCATCAGCACGAACAGCGGCACGACCGCGAAAAGATAGTCCTTCAGGCTGTCTTGTGCCACCGATCCCGCCATGCGGAAGGCGACGCCCTCGCCCCGGATCAGCGCGACCCCGCCCAGTGACACGGCAAGCATGGCCACGCCGATGGGCATGCCCAGATAGATCAGCACGATGAGAAGGATGATCGCGGCGATGCCGATTTCCAACCCGGTCATTCCAGCCCCCCGCCAATTCGGGCCGCACCGCCGCGCAGGGCGTGCAGGGCTTGCAACAGGAACTGTATGCAAGCCACCGCAAGGCCGATCACGAAAGCCGCGCCAAAGGGCCAGAGCGGAAAGGTCAGCACGCCCTGAATCCCAAGATATTTGCCCCCCGCGAAATCGCGCGCCAGGGTCAGAACCCCGGCCCAGCCGATCAGCGCAAGCAAGACCGCCCCGATCAGGTCATAGACCGCCGACAGCAGGGCCGCCGCGCGGGGCCGTTCGGCGGCAAGCCAGGCCATGAACACATCGGTCCGGGCCAGACGGTTGTGTCGGATCGTCGTGGCCAGCGCCAGATAGACGATCACCACCAACAACGAGGCGCCCAGTTCCGACACCAGCGGCAAGGAACCGCCAAAGATGTTGCGCGCAAAGGCATCGGCGCAGATCAGCACCATCAGCGCGGCGATGAGCAGCGTGGACAAGACGGCAAGCCCATCACCCAGTTTTGCCCAGCCCCGCATCAGGGGGCCGGGCGCCGGAGCAGAAGCGGCAGGATGCGTCACGGACGTGCCGCCCAATCGCGGACCGGCGTTTCCCCGCGCGCCTTGATCCCCTCCATATAGGCGGTCAGAACCGTGGTGCCGGGCAGGCCCTTGGCATCCAGATCGCGGGCCCAGTCGCCGGCCAGATCGGGCAGGGCGTTGACCCAGGCGGTGCGCTGGTCCTCGGCCATGTCGGTGACGGTGACGGGCGGGTTCTGGCTGGCCCCGGCCTCGACGATCTTCTGCATCACCGCGACGGGGCGTTCCAGCAGGTCTTTGCCATGCGCTTCGGTATAGTAGGCCCCCGCCTTCATCATCGCGTCCTGCACCTCGGCGGGCAGGCTGTCCCAGCTGTCCTTGTTCACGGCAATCGCCCCTGAAAAGGCGGTGCCCATCTGAACCCGCGTCACATAGGGGGCGACTTCATATAGCTTGGCCGGAAACACCCCAAGCGCCAAGGACAGCACGCCATCGGAAACGCCGGTCTGGATGTCGGTGTAAAAGGTGGTCAGCGACCCATCGACCGGGTTGGCGCCGGTGCCCGACAGCCAGGTGCCAAGCACGCCCGCTGTCGAGATTTTCATGCCGTTCAGGTCGGCCAGCGACGTGATCGGCTTCTTGGTGTAAAGATCATAGCTGTCGGTGCCGGTCAGGCCGACGACGACGATGTTGTGATCTTCCCATTCCGCCTTCAGCTCGGGGATGGTGTTGATCATCTCTTGCATCGTGGCCAATTGCACGGGCGGGTTGTTGGTGGCAAAGGGGGTATAGCTCGACACCTGGCTCAGCGGCAGTTCGGCACCTTCGAGCAGGGAAAACACCCAACCCACATCCGTGACCCCATCCTCGACCGAGGACAGCGTGGCGTTGGCCTTGTAAAGCGCGCCGCCAAAGGCCTCGTTCCAGGTGATCTTGTAATTGCCCGTCTCGGCCAGCAGTCGGTCGGTTTCGGCCATGAAATGGGTCTGCATCATGCCGACCCACGGAATGGCCGTGGGATGGCTGGATGCGATCGTCAGGTCGATGTTTTCCTGCGCCAGCAGGGCCGAAGGCGCGGCAAGTGCGCCGGCCAGGATTAGGGTCGTCAGTTTCATTCTATCCTCCCAGATCATGAAAATGGCGCGGGCTGTCAGCCCGCTTTCTTGCGTCGCAACTCCTCGCGGATTTCCGCCCCGTGTTCGTCCAGCGTGGGGGGTGGCAGAACTGTCATGTCGGCGGCCCCGTCAAAATTGTAGGGCGCGCGCACGGTGGTGAAGCTGCCCATCTGCGGATGCGGCGCGCTGACCTTGATGCCCAGGTGCACCGCCTGCGGGTCCTCCAGCGCCTCGTCGCTGTCATAGGCGGGCGCATAGGGCACCTCTTGCGCCTCGAGCGCGGCGCACCAATGATCGCGCGGCTGGCTGCGGAAGATCGGGGTCATGATGTCGATCAGATCATCCTGATGCCTGATCCGCTCCAGCCGCTCGGCAAAGCGCGGGTCGCGGGCAAGATGGTCCTGCCCGGTCGCGGCCAGAAAGCCGGTCCAGAACTTGGGCGGGCTCGACATGTGGATCGCGACCCATTTGCCGTCCGCGCATTCAAACGTGTAGGACTGGCTGACCACCGGGCGCGACAGCGGACCCATCACCTCGTCCACCGAATAGAAATGGGTGAAGCTGTCGAGGTTGAAATGGCACATCGCCTCAAGCATCGAGATGTCAAGCCGGCTGCCCTTGCCACTAGCCCCGCGTTCGACCAGCGCGGCAAGGATGCCGGTGGCCGCATAATGGCCGGTGACGGCGTCGGCGATGGCGGGGCCGATCACGCGCGGGTTGGTGGGCGGTGTCATCAGCCGCAGGAACCCGCTGGCCGCCTGTGCCACCGTGTCATAGGTCGGCCGGTCCCGCGCGGGGCCGGATGTGCCAAACCCCGAGATGGCGCAGTAGATGATGCGCGGGTTCAGCCGTCGCAGATCCTCCTCGCCCGCGCCCAGCTTTTCGGCCACGCCGGGACGGAAATTCTGGATGAACACGTCGGCGCCTGCGATCAGATCCTGGAACACCGCCAGATCGTCGGGGCGTTTGGTATCCAGCGCGATCGAGCGCTTGTTGCGGTTGTAGGTCTGGAAATGCGGCGAATAGAGCCCGCCCTTGAAGGCGCGGAACGGATCGCCTTCGCCGGGACGTTCAACCTTGATCACATCGGCGCCCAGGTCGGCCAGTTGCATCGCCGCCGCGGGCCCGGTGATATAGGTGCCCATTTCGACGACGCGGATGTTGCGCAGCGGCCTCATTTCGCGGCCTTTCCATCGTAGCTGATCGCAAGGTCGGCGTTGTGCGACAGGATAAAGCCGATGGGGCGTTGCGATTCCTCATAAAGATGCGCCGCCAGACCGCCCGCGCGCGCCAAAAGCGGCACGGCCTTCATCGCCTCGAGCGGCCAACCCGCGTCCAGGATCACCGCCGGAATCGCCCCCGACACGTTGATCGGCAGCGGCCGGTTCATGATGCCCGGGGCCTGTGCGCCCAGATGGCGCAAGGCCGCGACATGTGGGCCAGAGACGCCGAGCGCGTCGGCAATCGCGAGCAGTTTGTCGGCGCGCGGATCGCCTTCGGAATGTTGCGGATGGCCAAGGCCCGGCACCTTGCGCCGCGCAGCCTTGAGCTTTTGCAAGGAGGCGATGGCCGCAGCCTCGTCGCCGCCTTCGGCGACAACCTCGGCCAGATAGCGCCCCGCCGTTTCCGAAGATCCCGCGACCACCGAGCCCATCCCCAAAAGCCCCGCCGCCATCGCGCCCTGCCAGGCCTCGGGGGCGGCGGCCAGCGTCATGCGCGCCGCCTGCACCGAAGGCACCAGCCCATGTTCTGCAATCGCCACAAGGCAGGCGTTCATCATCGCCTTTTGCGTGTCCGTCGGGCGCACCCCGCAGACCAGCAGCCAGAAGTAATCGGTAAAGTCGATCTGCCCGATCAGATCCGACACCAGATCATGCCCACGCACCGTGATCGAATGCGCGTCCGATGTGGCGATGGCGGTCTGGGCATTGTCCTGTTTTCCGATTCTCATCCCGGCTTTCCTTTTTCGCATAGCGAAGAAAAATTCACTTGCCGAATATTATGGAGCGTTCTAGCTTTCCGTCAACACCAGATTTCCGGGGAGGGATGCGTTGTGAAAGAGATCAACCAGTTCACGCTGACCGAAGCCGTCAAGGCATCGTTCAAGACCGAGGAGGGCAGCCGGTTCAAGTTTCTGCTCGAAGGGTTCATCGAGCATCTGCACGACTACACCCGCGAGGTGAACATGACCCATGAGGAGTGGATGGGCATCCTGATGTTCCTCTACGACTGCGGGAAAATCTCGACGCCTGAACGGCATGAATTCATTCTGTTGTCCGATGTCCTTGGCCTGTCGGCGCTGGTGGACATGATCAACAGCCGTGGCGGCGCGACCGAGGGGTCGAACCTTGGGCCGTTCTACCTTGACAATGCGCCGACGCTTGCCCTTGGCGGCGATCTGGCCAAGGGGCGCGATGGGGCGACCATCCTTGTCCATGGTGTGGTGCGCGATTCGCTGGGCAACCCGCTGGCGGGCGCGCTGGTCGATACCTGGCAGGCGGATGGCGCGGGAACCTATCCCATTCAGGAACAGGCCTCGGGGCAGGACAAGTATGACCTGCGCGGGCTGATCACCACGAACGAGGCCGGCGAATACTGGTATACCACCGTGCTGCCCAAGCCTTATACGGTCCCTTATGACGGCCCGGTCGGGCGACTACTTCGCGCCGGACAGCGGCACGCATGGCGCGCTGCGCATCTGCATTACATCGTGCGCGCCAAGGGCTATCGCGCGATAACGACCGAGCTGTTTTTTGAAAACACCGAATATATCGACAATGACGCGGTTTTCGGTGTGCGAAAATCCTTGATCGCCAAGCTCGAACCGGTGAAAAAGACCGATACCCTGCCGCCGACCGAACAGAAGCCGGATGCCAAGTGCCGCTTTGATTTCTTTTTGGCGCCAGAGGGGTAAGCCATGGACGGGGGCGGCAAGATGGACGGTGAACGGCCGGCGGAATTCGTCGAGGCTCTGGCCAAGGGCCTTGCGGTTCTGGAATGCTTTGATGCCGCCCACCCCGACATGACGCTTTCGGAAATCGCGCGCCGGGTGGGCCTGTCGCCTGCTGCCGCGCGGCGCAGCCTGATCACGCTTGGCGCGCTGGGCTATGTCGGGCAGAACGGCAAGCGGTTTCATCTGCGCCCCAAGGTGATGAGCCTTGGCTCCGGCTTCTATTTTGCCGCGCGCATCGACGAATTGCTGTTGCCCGAATTGCGTCAGATCGTGGAGGCGCATGGCGATGCGGCCTCGGTCGCGATGCTGGATGGGACGGATGTGATCTACATCGCCCATCATTCGACGCAGCGGGCGCGGCGCGCAACGGCGGTGGTGGGGGCGCGTTATCCCGCCCATGCCACCAGTCTGGGCCGGGTCTTGCTGGCCGGCCTGCCCGAGGATGAGCTTGATCGCCGCCTGTCGGGGATGACGCCGGTCGCGCTGACCTCGCGCACGCTGACCGACAAGGCGGCGCTGCGCCATGTCGTGCAAGAGGCGCGGGCAGCGGGCTTTGCCACGACGGTGGATCAACTGGATTACGGGATCACCGCGCTTGCCGTGCCGATCCGCTGTGCGGAAGGCCATGTGGTGGCGGCGCTGAACTCGTCGGGCTATTCCGGCATGGTCACGCCCGCCCAGATGGTCGAGGGGCGGCTGGCCGACCTGCGCGCCGCGGCCAGCCGGATCGGCGCGGCGGCGGGGCGGGTGCCCGCACTTTCGGCGGTGTTCAACGCGGTCTGACGGGCAACGCCGGGCAGGGCCGCACCATGATCGCGCAAAGACGCGAATGAAATTTCGCCATGCGAAAATAAGGAGGATGTGATGTGCAAATTCTGTGACGCCCGTGCCAAGGCCCCGGCTGACAGCGGGGGTGGGCCTGCCGTGCGGCCCAGCACCGGCGCGATGCCGTCGGGCATCGGCGCGCCCGGACGGCGCACGCTGATCCGCGGCGGGCATGTGCTGTCGATGGATGCCGCGGTGGGCAATTTTGCGCGCGGCGATGTGCTGATCGAAGGGTCGAAGATCCTTGCCGTCGCCGCACAGATCGACGCGGGCGACGCGGCGGTGATCGATGCCGCGGGCCATGTGGTGATGCCGGGGTTCATCGACACCCACCACCACCAGTTTGAAACCGCGCTGCGCAGCCTGCTTTCGGATGCGATTCTGGTCAACGACGGCCGCCCGGAAAGCCAGGCCAATTACTACGAATGGATGCTGCAAAAGTTCTCGGTTCTGTATCGTCCGCAGGATGTTTACATCTCGGAACTGTTTGGCGGCATTGCCCAGATCGATGCGGGCGTGACCACGGTGATGGATGTCAGCCAGATCCACCACAGCCCCGAACACACCGATGCGGCCATCAGCGCGCTGCGCGACACCGGGCGGCGGGCGGTTCTGGGCTATTTCGAAGGCTGGGGCGACGCGGCCGAATATCCGGGCGATGCGCGGCGCGTGAAGGCGCAGCATTTTGCCAGCGACGACCAGCTGCTGACCATGGTGATGGGCGGCGAGATTTACCTGCCCTTCCATGAGGAGGCATGGCGCATCGGGCGCGAGCTGAATATCCCGGTTGCGCTGCACGTTGTGGGCACCTTTGGCATGCAGCCCACCTTTGACGGGCTGGCGATGGCGGGCAAGTTCGGGCCGGACAACATTTTCATCCACATGACCGGCATGTCCGATCTCGCCTGGAAGGCGGCGGCGGATGCGGGGGCCCATATCTCGCTTTCGGTGCCGATCGAGATGCAGATGCGCCACGGCGAGCCGCCGCTGCAAAAGGCGCTGGACATGGGCCTGATGCCGTCGCTGTCTACGGACGTGGAATGCACGATGACCGCCGACATGTTCACCCAGATGCGGTCCACGGTGACGCTGCAACGCATGATCGCCAATGAAAAGGCGCTGCGGGGCGAGGAATATCCGCGCCTTCTGTCGGCGCTGGATGTGATCCGCTTTGCCACGGTCGAGGGGGCCAAGGGTCTGAAGCTGGACCACAAGACCGGCACGCTGACCCCGGGCAAGGAGGCGGACATCATCCTTCTCGATGCAACCGCGCTGAACGTGGCGCCGTTGAACCATGTCCCGGGCGCCGTCGTCACGCTGATGGAACGCTCCAACGTCTCGACCGTGATCTGCGCGGGCGTGGTGCGCAAATGGCAAGGCGCGATGCTGGGCCATGACATCGCCAAGCTGCGCGCCGAGCTGGAGGCAAGCCGCGATTACCTGTTCGAGGCTGCGGGCGTCGAGCAGGATCTGTTCCGCGCCTGATCACACCCGCCCGGCGGTTCAGGGGGCCGCCGGGCACCACGGGTCAGATCGGTCCCTCTTTCACCGCTTCCATCGCCACATAGGTCGAGGTGCTGGTGACATGGGGCAGCGCGCTGATCCGTTCGGCCAGCACACGGCGATAATCCTGAATATCGGCCGTGCGCACCTTCAGCAGATAGTCGAACCGGCTGGCGATCATGTGGCATTGCTCGATCTCGGGCACGGTGATCACCGCCTTGTTGAACGCCTGCAAGGCCGCTTCGCGGGTGTCGGACAGTTTGACCTCGACAAAGGCGACATGCGCCTGACCCATCTTGATCGGGTCCAGCCCGGCGCGATAGCCGGTGATCACGCCCAATTCCTCCAGCCGTTTCATCCGCGCCTGCGTCGGGCTTTTCGACAGGCCGATGCGGCGGGCCAGTTCCACTGCGCTGATGCGGCCTTCGGCCGACAGCACGCGCAGGATGGCATGGTCGAAACGGTCCAGATCGGGTTGGGCGGATGACATCGGCTTTTCCCTTGTTTACGGGCGAAATGGCTGTGGTTTCGATCATAATCAGGCAAACAACCTTTGGATAGAGCGGTATCATGGGTCAAACAGGAGAACCCGATGCCGCGCGATTCCCATTCCTCTGCCTGGTCTGTCATTCAAGATGATGCGTTGCGCGATGAGGCGGCCCTGGTGGGCGCGCTGGTGGCCGAGGCCGCTCTGGACCAGCCCGCGCGCGACGCCATCGTCGCCGAAGGCGCCGATCTGGTGCGCCGTATCCGGTCCAGCGCCAAGCCGGGGCTGATGGAGGTGTTTCTGGCCGAATACGGCCTGTCCACCGATGAGGGCATCGCGCTGATGTGTCTGGCCGAGGCGCTGCTGCGGGTGCCAGATGCCGAGACGATGGACGCGCTGATCGAGGACAAGATCGCGCCAAGCGATTGGGGGCGGCACCTTGGGCGCTCGGCCTCCAGCCTGGTGAACGCCTCGACCTGGGCGCTGATGCTGACCGGCAAGGTGCTGGACGACCGCGAGCCGGGGGTGGCGGGGCATCTGCGGGCGGCGGTGAAGCGTCTGGGCGAGCCGGTCATCCGCCGCGCGGTGGCGCAGGCGATGAAGGAGATGGGCCGCAACTTCGTGCTGGGCGAGACGATCGACCGCGCGATGGACCGCGCGCGCGAACTGGAGGCACGGGGATACACCTACAGCTACGACATGCTGGGCGAGGCGGCGCGCACCGAAGGCGACGCGCGGCGCTATCATCTGGCCTATTCGCGTGCAATCACCGCGATTGCGGGCGCGGCCAAGGGCAACGACATCCGCGCCAATCCGGGCATCTCGGTCAAGCTGTCGGCGCTGCACCCGCGCTATGAGGTGGCAAAGCGCGCCCGGGTGATGGCCGAGTTGGTGCCGCGCGTGCGGGCGCTGGCGGGGCTGGCGCGGGCGGCGGGCCTTGGCTTCAACATCGACGCCGAGGAGGCCGACCGACTGGAACTGTCGCTCGAGGTGATCGAGGCGGTGCTGGAGGATGCGTCTCTGGCCGGCTGGGACGGGTTCGGCGTGGTGGTGCAGGCTTACGGTCGGCGCGCGGGCGCGGTGATCGACTGGCTGCATGATGCGGCCACGCGGCTGGACCGCAAGCTGATGGTGCGGCTGGTGAAGGGCGCCTATTGGGACGCCGAGGTGAAGCGCGCGCAGGTGCTGGGGCTGAACAGCTTTCCCGTCTTTACCCGCAAGGAAGCGACGGATGTGTCCTACATCGCCAATGCGCGCAAGCTGCTGGGCATGACCGACCGGATCTATCCGCAATTTGCCACCCATAACGCGCATACGGTGGCGGCGGTGCTGCATATGGCGGCCGAGATGGGCGTAGATGCGATGGGCTATGAATTCCAGCGCCTGCATGGCATGGGCGAGCGGCTGCATGACATCGTGCTGACCGATCGGGGCACGCGCTGCCGCATCTATGCCCCGGTGGGGGCGCATCGTGACCTGCTGGCCTATCTGGTGCGGCGCCTGCTGGAAAACGGGGCCAACAGCAGTTTCGTCAACCAGATCGTCGATGAAGATGTGCCGCCCGAACAGGTTGCCGCCTGTCCGCTGTCACGGATCGAAAGCCTTGCGCTGCCCAATCCGGCGCTGCGCAGCGGGACCGACCTGTTCGGCACGCGGCGCAATTCGCGTGGGTTCGATCTGACCGCCACACCCGATCTGGCGGCGATTGCGGCGGCCCGGGCGCCGATGGCGGATCATGTGTTCGAGGCGGCGCCGCTGCTGGCGGGGCGGGCGGCGGGCGCGCTGCGGCATGAGGTTCTGAACCCCGCCACCGGCGCCCGCGTCGGCTTTGTCACCGATGCGGCTGCCGCCGATGTGGACACTGCGCTGCGGCTGGCCGAGCCATGGGCGGCAGACCCTGCGATCCGGGCCGAGGTGCTGCGCCGCGCGGCCGACCTCTATGAAGCCGAGTTTGGCCCGATCTTTGCGCTCTTGGCGCGCGAGGCGGGCAAGACGCAGGCCGATGCGCTGGCGGAATTGCGCGAGGCGGTGGATTTCCTGCGCTATTACGCCGAGGGGGCTTCGGCCTTGGCACATCCGGCGCGCGGCGTGTTTGCCTGCATCAGCCCGTGGAACTTTCCGCTGGCGATCTTCACCGGCCAGATCGCGGCGGCCTTGGCTGCGGGCAATGCCGTGCTGGCCAAACCAGCCGAGCAGACCCCGCTGATCGCGGCGCTGGCCGTGGGGCTGTTGCACCGGGCGGGTGTGCCGGTGACGGCCTTGCAACTGTTGCCCGGCGACGGGGCGGTGGGCGCGATGCTGACGCGCGATGCGCGGGTGGCGGGGGTGGCCTTTACCGGCGGCACCGACACGGCGCTGAAAATCCGCGCCAGCATGGCGGAGCATCTGCACCCCGGCGCGCCGCTGATCGCCGAAACCGGCGGGCTGAACGCGATGGTGGTGGACAGCACCGCCCTGCCGGAACAGGCGGTGCGCGATATTCTGGCCTCCAGCTTTCAGTCGGCGGGGCAGCGCTGTTCGGCGCTGCGCTGTCTTTATCTGCAAGAGGATATCGCAGAGACGGTGCTGGAGATGCTGTTCGGTGCGATGGAGGATCTTGCGCTGGGCGACCCGTGGGATCTGGCGACCGATATCGGCCCGGTGATCGATGCCGAGGCACAGGCCATCATCCGCGCCCATGTGGCCGCGGCGCGGGCCGAGGGGCGGGTGCTGAAAGAGATCGCCGCGCCCGAAAAAGGCACCTTTGTCGGGCCGACGGTGATCCGCGTGCCGGGAATAGCCGCCATGACGCGCGAAATCTTTGGCCCCGTCCTGCATGTGGCGATCTTTCGCGCCGCCGACCTGGACAAGGTGATCGCGGCGATCAATGCAACCGGCTATGGCTTGACCTTTGGCTTGCACACCCGCATCGATGACCGGGTGCAGCAGGTGGTGGCCTCGGTCCGGGCCGGCAATATCTATGTCAACCGCAACCAGATCGGGGCGGTGGTGGGCAGTCAGCCCTTCGGCGGCGAGGGGCTGTCGGGGACCGGGCCCAAGGCGGGCGGGCCGCATTACCTTGGCCGGTTCACCCGTGCCGCGGCCGAGCCGGCGGTCGATGACGGCAACCGCACCACGCCGGAGGCGCTGACGCGGGCCTTGGCGGCGCCGGGTGCGGTGCCCGCGGCCGAGATCACCGATCTGCCCGGGCCGACGGGCGAGTCGAACCGGCTGACCCGGGTGGCGCGCGGCCCGCTGGTCTGCCTTGGCCCAGGCGCATCCACCGCCGCCGCGCAGGCCCGGGCGATCCGGGCGCTTGGCGGAGTTGCGGTCGAGGCGCCGGGCCTTGCGCCGGAGGCGCTGACCACGGCGACGGGGTTCGCGGGCGCGCTTTGGTGGGGCGATGCCGAAACCGGGCGGGCCTATGCCCGCGCGCTGGCCGCCCGCGGGGGCCCGATCCTGCCGCTGATCACCGACCTGCCCGATGCGGCCCACGCGACGCTGGAACGCCATGCCTGCATCGACACCACGGCATCGGGCGGCAATGCGCAACTGCTAGCCGAGGTCGCGCGGTAAGGCGGTGATCCGCAAGGCGCGCCTGCGGCGCAAGGCTCTTGCCTCGTCGCGCGCGTGCCGCGCGTCTCCTCAAGGCGCTCCGCGCGGGGCCATCTGTGCGGGGCTTGACGTGGCGGATGGCGGCGGCGATGTTCGGGCACCATGTTTCCCATTCGCGATCACAACCCATCGGGCCGCTGGCCAGTCGTGACCTATCTGCTGATCGCGGTGAATGTCGCGGTGTTTCTTGCCTATTACCTGACGCTGGACGATGCGGCGCTGGGGTATTTCTTCTACGGCTGGGGGTTTGTGCCCCAATTTGTCAGTGAAGGGCTGAACCTGCACGGCATTGTCACCCATATGTTCCTGCATGGCGGCTGGATGCATATCATTGGCAACATGCTGTTCCTGTTCATCTTTGGCGACAACATGGAAGATGAGATGGGGCATCTCGGCTTCGCGCTGTTCTATCTGGCGGCGGGGCTTGCGGCGGTCGGGTTGCAATATGCCGCCGCCCCCTATTCCGATGTGCCGATGGTGGGCGCATCGGGCGCGATCGCCGGGGTGATGGGGGGCTATCTTTTGTTGTTTCCCAAGGCGCGGGTCGATGTTCTGTTCATCATCGTGATCTTTTTCCGCATCTTCCCGATTCCCGCCTGGATCGTGCTGGGCGTCTGGTTCGGCCTGCAACTGTTCAATGGCGCGATGACGCCCTTGGACGGGGGCGGCGTGGCCTATTGGGCGCATGCAGGCGGGTTCATCGCCGGGGTCGTGTTGACGGTGCCGCTGTGGTTGCGGCGCGGCGGGCCGGGCTTCTGGACCCGCACCGATGGCGCGCCGCCGCATCCCGGGGCCACCTATCCCTTGGCGCCGTCCCGCATCCCGCAGGTGCCGAAGCGCCCGCGCTAGGCCCGGTCAACCGTCGCCACGGATGATCTTGCGGAACGGCTCGAACAGGGCCTCGTTGCCGGCGATCAGGCTGCCATCTTCAAGCGGGTCCTGGGTTTCGCGGATGCCGGTCGCCATGCCGCCCGCCTCGCGCACCAGAAGAAGCCCGGCGGCCACATCCCATGGCTTGAGCTCGCGCTCCCAATAGCCGTCAAACCGGCCCGCCGCGACATAGGCAAGGTCGAGCGAGGCCGCACCCCAGCGCCGCACCCCGGCGCAGGCCGGCATCAGGCGGGCCAGGTCTTGCAAGGTGGCGGGCAGGGTTTTCTTGGCGCCGAAGGGAACGCCGGTGGCAAAGACCGCTTCCGACATGGCCCGGCGCCCCGAGACGCGGATGCGGCGGCTGTCGTTCAGCCAGGCACCCGAGCCCTTTTCGGCCCAGAACATTTCATCCTTGGCGGCGTCATAGACCACAGCCGACACGATCTCACCCTTGTGTTCGAGGCCGATCGAAACGGCCCAGTGCGGCATGCCGTGCAGAAAGTTCGTCGTGCCGTCCAGCGGATCGACGATCCAGCGGCGCGTGGGGTCAGCGCCAGCCGTCGCGCCGGTTTCCTCGCCCAGCCAGCCATAGGTCGGGCGCGCGCCAAGCAGGTCTTCCTTGATCATCCGTTCGGACTCGCGGTCGGCCTTGGAGACGAAGTCGCCCGGGCCCTTGGTCGAGACCTGAAGATTCTCGACCTCGCGGAAATCCTTGACAAGGCTGCGGCCAGCGCGGCGCGCGGCCTTGATCATCAGGTTCAGGTTGGCGCTGCCTTGCATCGTGAAAACTCCGTTCCGCGTCAGCGCTCGCGTATAGGGCGGACGGGCGCCCAAGGAAAGGGGGCACGCGGCACCAGACCATCATTCACGCAAGTATCGGGCCGCGACATAGCCGGTCACATCCACGCCGGTGGTGGACCGGATGAGGCACCAGCGCGTGTTCCCCGACATTTCGCAGCCAAGGTTGCGCACCCGTTCGCCCTCGCCAAGGGTGGCGAGGATGGGGCTGCGGGCGGAGGGGGCCTGGCGCACGTTCAACCTGTCGCCGGGCGGCAGGCCACGGACGCGCCAGAAATCGGGGCCGCCCGCCAGATCGTCGCCTGCGGGCGGGCGGGGCGGCGGGGCGGTGCTGGCCGCCTCGCGCAGGTAGCGGGCATTCACAAAGCCGGTGGTGCGGTTGCCGCTCAGGGCGCGGATCTTGCACCAGCGCGCCTGCCCTTGCATCAGGCAGCCCATGTTCTGCGCCCGTTCGCCGTTGCGCAGCGTGCCCAGCACGCGGCCATTGGCCGATGGCACATCGCGGATGTTCAGGCGGTCGGTGGCGCTCAGCCCCGTCACTTGCCAGAAGTCCGGCCCGCCGCTGAGGCTGTCGTCGGGCGTGGGCCGCGTGGGGCGGTCGGTCAGATAGCGGCTGCGGACAAATCCTTCGGCCCGGGGGGCTGCCAGTTTTCCGATCTTGCACCACCTGGCGCCAAAGACCTCGGCGCAGCCAAAGTTGCGCACCGTTTCCCCCAGCTGCACGCTGCCGGTCGCGTCGAACATGGTGCCGGGCAAGATGCGCAAGGCCAGCGTTTCGCCGCGTTGGATGCCGGTGATGACCCATTGGTCGGGCTGTCCTGCGCGCGACAATGCGATGTCTTGCGCCCGGGCGGTGTCGGGCAGAGCCAGCATCAGACACGCCAGCATCACGACCATGCCGCGACGCAGAAAGCTGATCAGGATTGCACGCGTCATGCTTAGGCCTTTCACGCAAGGGTCAGCCAAGGCTAGAGCCATTGTCCTGAGTCGCACAAGCCGACCTTGGGGTGATAGGGTCGCGCGTCAGCGGACCACGACAACACGCAGGTTCTGCTTGCCTTCGGCGCGGACCATGTTGAACAGGATCTTGGCATTCGCGGTGTGCAGGCGCACGCATCCCGCACTGGCCGGTCGCCCCAGCTTTTTCACCTGATCGGTGCCGTGGATCGCGTAATTGCCGTTGTAGAAGATGGCATAGGGCATCGGCGCGTTGTTATACAGGCTGGAGCGATGATTGCGCGACAGCCATTGCGCGCCCTTCCATTCTCCGGTCGGTGTCACCTTGCCCTTGCGGGCGGTCGAGACGGGCCATTCATGGATCTTGCGGCCTTCGTGAAACACTTCCATCACCTGCCGCGAGATCGAGACACGGGCGATGATCCGTGCGGGCTGTTCCGCCTGCTGCGCGTCTGTCTGTGCCGGCATCACCTGCGTCGCCACGGCGGGCGGCGCGATCAGGGCAGAAAGGGCGATGACAAGCACGGCAAGGGTGGGGCGCATCACAATCTCCGGTCCACGACACGTTTGACAGGCAGGGTTCCGCCGAATGCAGCGCAAGTCAAATGATTTGGCATGGGGCGGGGGTCAGGTTTTCCTGCCCCGCGACCTAGCCGCGTTGCAACTTGACCGGCTCGCTGCGCGCCAGACGCAGGAAATGGGCCATATAGGGCTTGGCGGCATCTTCCTCGCGCGTTGCGGCAAACAGCCGTTTGGTGACGGTTTGTGGGCCCAGCGGGCGGGTGATGTAATCGGCATTGGTTTTCACATCGCGCAACACCCAATCGGGCAGCACGGCAACGCCCCGGTTCGACCCGACCAGCATCAGGATCACCGCCGTCAGTTCAACGGGGCGTTGCCCGCGCGGTTCGACCTTGGCCGGGGTCAGCATTTCGGTGAAGATATCAAGTTTGTCGCGGCCCACCGGATAGGTGATCAGCACTTGGTCGCGAAAATCCTCGGCGGTGATGAACGGCTTTTGCGCCAGCGGGTTCTGTGCCGAGGCCAGAAACATCGGGTGATAGTCAAACAGCGGGTTATAGGTCACGCCGGGCAGGGCCTCGGGGTTCGAGGTGATGACAAGATCCACCTCCTCGCGCTGAAGCGCGTTGAAACTGTCAAAGGCCAGACCGGCGCGGATATCGACATCCACCTCGGGCCAGGCATGGCGAAACAGTTCCAGAACTGGAAACAGCCAGTCGAAACAGGCGTGGCACTGGATTGCGATGTGCAGGCGGCCCGTCTTGCCCGAACGCAGGGCGCGGAATTCTTCCTCCATCAGTTCGATTTCCGGCAGGATACGGTCGGCCGCGCGCAGCATCCGCACCCCCGCCGCCGACAGCCGCATCGGTTTGGACCGCCGCACGAACAACTCCATCCCCGCCTGCGCCTCCAGCCCGGCCACCTGATGCGACAGGGCCGATTGCGTCATGTTGAGGATTTCGGCCGCACGCGCCAGCCCGCCGGCCTGATGAATGGCGCGGATGGTGCGTAGATGGCGCAGTTCGATATACATGAGATTCACCGCATGATGATTGTGAAGTTTATGAATTTGTCTCACATCGCCGAATCTGCGACAAGAGGGTCGTACAAAGGAGACGATCATGGCCACGCCGCGCATCAGCTTTGAGTTTTTTCCGCCCCAGACGCTGGATGCGTCGTTCCGGCTGTGGGAAACCGTGCAGGCGCTGGCGCCGATGCGGCCGGAATTCGTGTCCGTCACCTATGGCGCTGGCGGCACGACCCGCAAGCTGACCCATGAGGCGGTGACGACGATCGGCAAAAACTATGGGCTGAATGTTGCGGCGCATCTGACCTGCGTCGATGCGACCAAGGCCGAGACGATGGAAATCGCCGCCGCTTATGCCGAGGCGGGCGTGACCGAGATTGTCGCCCTGCGTGGCGATGCACCCAAAGGGGCCGAGCGGTTCACCGCCCACCCCGAGGGCTTTGCCTCCTCGGTCGAGCTGATCGAGGCCTTGGCGGCCACGGGTAAGTTCAAGCTGCGTGTCGGCGCCTATCCGGAACCGCACCCCGATGCGGCCGATACGCTGGCCGATGTGCGCTGGCTCAAGCGCAAGATCGATGCCGGTGCCAGCAGCGCGATCACCCAGTTCTTCTTTGATGCCGACACGTTCTTCCGGTTCCGCGACCTGTGCGTGAAGGAAGGCATCACCGCGCCCATCCTTCCCGGCATTCTGCCGATCACCAGCTGGGCGGGTGCCAAGAAATTCGCGCTGCGCTGTGGCAGCCATGTCCCGGCCAAGCTCGATGAGGCCTTTACCATCGCCGCCCGCGACGGGCGCGAGGAGCTTTACGCGCTCGCCCATTGCACGCAGCTTTGCGACAAGTTGATCCAGGGCGGGGTGGAGGATCTGCATTTCTACACGCTCAACCGGCCGCATCTGACGCGCGAAGTGGTGCGCGCGCTGGGCATCCAGCCCGAGGTGATGCTGGAAAAGGTTGCCTGACGGCAGGCGCAAGATGTCTCCCTGAGGCCCCTGCCGCGCTGGCTCGGGCCTCTTTTTTATGCGCGAATGGCGGTTCCCTGCGCCGCGCAGCCCCGGTATCCTGCGCCCGATTGCAAAGAGGATGCCATGACAAAGCCCATCTATATCCTGAACGGCCCCAACCTGAATTTGCTGGGTCTGCGCCAGCCTGAAATCTATGGGAGCGAGACGCTGGACGATGTGGCCGAAGCCTGCGCCGCGCTGGCCGAGGATCTGGGGCTTGTGATCCGCTTTCACCAGTCGAACCATGAAGGCGCGCTGATCGACTGGATCCATGAGGCGCGCGGGCAGGGGGCGGGCATCATCATCAACCCGGCCGCCTTTACCCATACATCGGTCGCGATCCTTGATGCGCTTAACGCCTTTGAAGGGCCGGTGCTGGAGGTGCATATCTCGAACGTCCACAAGCGCGAGGCGTTTCGGCATCACTCATACGTTTCGCTGCGGGCCGAGGGGGTGATCGCGGGCTTTGGCACCGAAGGCTATCTGCTTGCGCTGCGTCGGATCAAGACGCTGGTTGCGGCATGACCCTGCGCCCGGCTGCGGCGGGCTAAGCGCCGATGCCTTTGGCGGGGGTGTTCGACACAGAGACAGGCCCGAAGGGGGGCGCGACCTTTTGCTGGCACGCGACCGCGCGCCTGTTTGACGCGGCGGGGGCAGAGGTGTCGCGCAAGGCCGCCTATGCGCCGATCTTGCCGGACCGGCCGGCAGGGGCCGCGCTGGCCGCGGCTTTGGCGGGGCAGGGGCGCGGCTTTCGTATCGGCGGGACCGGGGCGCTGGAGGCGGGCTTTGGCCAGATCGAGACATTGACCGGGGGTAGTCTGGGCGCCGCGCGGCGGGTGCTGCGCAGTCAGGCATCGTGGTGTGCCAGTTTTGCGGTGAACGCCCATCTGTTCGAGATCGGCCCCGGGGTGCGGATTGCCGTGCCGGGGCGGCTGTCGCATTCGCTGGCGCTTTATGCCGCGCTGGAGGGGCTGCATCTGGGGGCCGAAGTGCATGTGCTTGACGGGCTGCGGCCTGACCGGATGGCCGCGGGTCTGGCCGCGCGGGGCATCGACGTGATCTATGCGACGCCGGTGCATCTGGCGCAGATGCTGGCCGCCGGAGTGCGCTGGCCGGACCTCAGGCTGGTGGTGGCGGGCGGTGCCAAGCTGGAGCCGGGCGTGCGCGCCGCCTTGGCCGCTGCCGCACCGGGGGCCGCGGTGCGGGAATTCTATGGCGCGGCCGAGGCCAGTTTCATCACGCTGTCGCAGCCGGGGGATGCGCCCGAAACGGTGGGGCGGCCCTATCCCGGGGTGGACCTGCGCCTGTGCGATGCGCAGGGTGCAGAGGTGCCGCTGGGGGCCGTCGGCGACGTCTGGGTCCGCGGCCCCTATCTCTTTGAGCGCTACGCCGGCGCCGACCCCGGATCGGCGCGCTGGCGCGACGGATGGCTCTCGGTGGGCGAGATCGGCACCCTGACCCAGGCGGGTCTGGTGCTGCGCGGCCGGGCCGGACGGATGGTGACGATCGCCGGGCAAAACGTCTTTCCCGAGGAGATCGAGCGTTTTGCCGCCAGCTTGCCGGGGGTTGCGCGGATTGCGGTTCTGGCCGAGCCGGAGGGGCTGCGCGGCCATGTGCTATGGGCGGTGGTGCAGGGCGATCCCGGTCAGGAGGCTGCGATCCTGGGCGCGCTGCGGGCGCGGCTGGGGCCCATGCTGATGCCGCGGCGGCTGGTCTGGCGTGAGGATTGGCCGGTTCTCGCCTCGGGCAAGCCCGATCTGGCACGTCTTGCGGCCGAGGGGCGGGCGCGGGCATGGCGGTGATCCTGTCGGCACAGCGCACCGCGGTCGTGCCCCGGGGCGGCGCCTTTGCCCGCCTGTCGCTTGAGGATATGGCGGCCCCGGTCTTGCGCGCCTGCCTGTTGGCGGCGGGGATCGGCGCGGTGGATGAGGTGATCTGCGCCAATGCCATCGGGCCGGGGGGCAACGCCGCGCGGCGCATCGCGCTTGCGGCAGGGCTGCCCGAGACGGTGGCGGGCCTGACCATTGATCGGCAATGCGCCGGGGGGCTGGATGCCATCCTGCTTGCGGCGGCACTGGTGGATTCGGGGCGGGCCGATCTTGTGCTTGCCGGCGGGGCCGAGAGTTTCTCGCGCCGTCCCTTGCGTCTGATGCCCGACCCGGATGGCGGGCCGCCGGTGCCCTATGACGAGGCGCCCTTTACCCCTTGGCCGCTGCGCAACCCGCGCATGGCGGCGGCGGCGGCGGCGCTGGCCGATGCGATGGGCTATGACCGTGCGGCGCAAGAGGCTGTGGCGGTGCACAGCCATGCCAAGGCCCTTGCGGCTGGCCCCTTGCCCGAGATCGTCCCGCTGGAGGGCGTGGTGCGCGACCCGTTTGCGCGCGCCTTGTCGCCCGCGCTGCTGCGGCGTGCGCCGGTGGTCGAGGGCACGGTGACGCGCGCCACGGCGGCTGTGGCGGCCGATGGGGCGGCGTTCTGCCTTGTCGCGGCAGACCGATTTGCCGGCCCGGGCGCGCTGCGCGTGCTGGGCGGGCGCACCCTTGGCGCGTCCCCCGAACAGCCGGGGCTGGCCCCCGTGCCGGCGATTGCGGCGGTGCTGGCGGCGGCGGGGCTTGGCCCGGCCCAGATCACCCAGGCCGAGGTGATGGAGGCCTATGCCGCGCAGGCGATGGCTTGCATCACACAGGCGGGGCTTGATCCTGCGCGCGTGAACATGCAGGGCGGGGCTTTGGCGCGCGGGCATCCGATCGGCGCCTCTGGGGCCATTCTGGCGGTGCGGTTGTTCCACGCTCTGGGCGCGGGAACCGGCCTCGCGGCCATCGCCTCGGCCGGGGGGATCGGCTGCGCGCTTTTGGTGCAGCGCAGCGCCGGGTAGGGGGGAGCGGTCGATCAGGCGGCTGGGGCGTCCCGGCGCGACAACAGGGCACCGGGCCGGGCGCGGGCAATGGCTAGCGTCAGCAGGCCCGCCAACACCGCCTTGATCAAGTCGCCGGGCAGGAAGGCGAGGCCAAGAAGGGCCGCTTCGGATAGAGATTTGTCAAGAACAAGCGCCATGCCGCTGATTCCAAAGATGTAAAGCACCCCGATACCGCCAATGACGGCGCCACAGGCCGCCGCCCAGAACGGCGGCAGCGTGGTGCGCTGCATGACCCAGCCCGCGACAAAGGCGGCAACCGGAAAGCCGACAAGAAAACCTGCGGACGGGCCGACAAAAACACCCAAACCGCCGCGCCCCCCCGACAGAAGCGGCAGGCCAAGTGCCACCAAGAGCAGGAACAAAAGCACCGCCAGCGCACCGCGCTTTGCCCCGAGCACGGTGCCGCACAGCATGATCCCCAAGGATTGCGCGGTGATCGGCACGCCCGTGGCCAGATCGACGCGCGGGACAAGTCCCAGCACCGCGATCAGGGCGGCAAACAGGGCGATATGGGTCAGACTGCGTTCCATGGGGCCTCCGAAAGGATGTGCGGTCTTCTATCCCGCACCGCCGCGCGCCCGCAAGGCATTTGCCACCTGTTCGGCATCGTCAAGGGCGGCAAGGGCTGCGGGCGCGATCAGACGCCAGCCGGGTCGGCGACCGCTGCGCGCGCGCCAGGCCTGGGCCAGATGCGCCATCCGTTCGGTCAGAACCGGGATGAAGCGGATGACCAGCGCGATGGCAAGCGCCAGTCGGCGCGGTGGCAGAACCGGGGCGAGCGGTCGCGCGAGGCGTTCCAGCACCGCGATCATGTCTGACAGGCGGGTTGTCATCGTCACCAGATTGGCCGCCGCCACCGCCGCCAGCATGCGCAGCACGATCACGCCGCCCGCCGCCAGATCCTCGGTCCACAGGTGCCACAGGCCCACCACCGCGACGAAAGGCCAAAGGGGACGCAGCATGGCAACGCCATGACGGAAAAACTGCACCCCGCCCCGCAGGTAAAGGCCGCCAACAGCCACAAGCGCAAACCCAAGCCACAGCGGCGCGCTGATCCAGAACAGGGCAAACGTGAAGCCTGCCAGCACAGCCAGTTTCGGCCCGGCCCGCAAACGGTGCAAGGCGGTTTCAACGGGCGAGGTCAGCGTCAGCATCAAGGCCCCCCAGCCGGATCATTTCAGCCTCGAACCGCGGCAGCACCGCCTCGGGTGGGCCATCGGCGGCAATCTGCCCAGCCTCCAGCCACAGGACGCGGTCCACGCCGCGCAAGGTGGCGGGATCATGGGTGATGGTGATCAGCCGCTGCGGCAGGCCCGCAAAGGTTCGGGCCAGACGGTGTTGCGTCGGCAGGTCCAGACCGGCAAAGGGCTCGTCAAGCAGGATGGTGCGCGGTTCCATCAGCAGCACCGCCTGAAGGCACAGCCAATGCCGCTGCCCCTGTGACAGTGTGGCGACCGATATGCCCTGCCAATGGCTGCGCCCGTGAAGGGCCAGATGCTGCGCCACGCGCGCTTGCGCCGCGCTGCGCGACTGGCCCATCTGGATCAGCCCAAAGGCCAGTTCCTCGTCAACCGTGGGGAAAAGGATCTGGTGGTCGGGGTTTTGAAACAGGATGCCAAGTTCGGCCAACATCTCCTTGCGCGCCTGCGCAGGGTCCAGCCCGGCCACGCGCACCTGGCCCCGATCTGGCGCGATCAGCCCCGCCATCAGCCGCAGCAGCGTGGATTTGCCCGATCCGTTGCGGCCGATGATCCCAATTCGCCGCTCGGACAGGGTCAGCGACATGTCTTGCAGCACGCGCCGCCCGGTCAGCGTGACGCCCGCGCCGGTCAGCACGATGGCATCAGAACTGGACGCGACGGGGCGGATCATGGCGGGGCCTTGGCTGGACGTTCCCGCGGTCTTAGCCGCTGCACCGGGCCGTGAAAAGGCCCAAGGCCGTTGCGTCGCCCGCCAAAGAAAAAGCGGCCCGCAGTGCGGACCGCCCTTGGACTGCGTGGCCTTTCGGTCAGCAGGCCGCGATGAAACGGTTGCCGTTCGCGTCGCGATAGTAGCACTGGCCGCGCTGCGGTGCGGGGCCGATCAGCGTGGAGGCGGCCACGCCAACGGCGGCGCCAATCAGCGCCCCGGTGGTGCGATCCGACGGCGACGACACGGCCGCGCCAACCGCGGCGCCGGTAACGCCACCCAGGACGGCGTTCTGTTCCGGGGTCTGGCACGCCGCCAGCGACAGGGCGACAACAGAGAGAAGGGCGAACTTTTTCATTTTGGCAGCCTCGTTGGGGTTTTTCTGTAGCCCTACAACGCCTCAGAACCGCAAATGGTTCCAGTCTGGAATACGTGACTTGGCGCTTTTCTGCCAGCACAGGCGGCATGTGGCCCGATGTCGATCAGGGACGACCTTGCGCCAGAGTCGCTGCCGATCCGTCCAAAGCCGCGTCCAGCGCCCCGGCGAGGGCGTCCAGCGTGGGCAAGAGCCGGGTCTGGAGCAGCTCTGCCCGGCTGGCCGGGGCAAGCCGCGCAAGATCGAGGCAGAGCCCCTCGGCCCGCCGTGCCAATTGGCCAAGCACCGGGAAGCCGAAACTTTCCGCCGTTCCCGCGATCTTGTGGGTGACAGAGCCGATGATCTGCACCGAGGTCATTACATCGCCACCCTGTGCCAACTGGCGCCGGGCGGCCTCGATCTCGAACAGACGCTTTACGGTCATGTCCAGAAACTGCGGCAACAAGGCCTTTTGCCAAGGCTCGATCGAAACGGGTTGGCCGGCCATTCGAACCTCCCCTATCCTGCCATCACCTGTGACAGCATCCAGTTCTGCCCGCGCACCGCCATCCGGGCCCGGCGCAGCATGGTCTTGACCGCCGAGGGGAAAAACAGGCCGGAACTGACGCCTGTGCCCGCGCGCACCACCGGCAGCGGCAGGTTCAGCTTGGCATAGATCGGTTCGAAGGCAGCCAGTTCGGTCGCGATGTCCTGTTCGATCTGGAGCGCATCCACCGGCTGGGTCCGGTTGAGAACGCAGACAAATTCGCCGCTTCCCGCATAGGCCAGAAGGAAGGTCTGACTTTTCAACGCCGCCGCGATGGCGGCCCCGACATCGGCCATGTAATCAAGATATTCCAGCCGGTTCAGCCTGTTGAACAGCCCAGACGCCCCCGTGACCTGAAAGGCGATGGCGGTATGGGCGTAAAGCCGCAGCCGGCTCAGGGTAAGCAGGTGATTTTCGAGGCCAAGGTAATCGATCAGCATTTCGCTTTTCGGCAGCGAGACGGCATCCTCGAAATCGAAATCCACCCCCGGCAGATCGCCCATCGCATCCATCGCGTAGAGCAAGGAGCGGGATCTTTTGCGCTCGGCTGCCAGACGGTCGAGCATGCCCAGACGGGCCTGAAGTTCCAGCCGGTGGATCGGCTTGGTCAGGTAATCCGTGGCGCCGACCGCAAAGGCCTGATCGACATAGTCGCGCCCGTTCATCGTGGTGATCATCATGACGGGCGTGTCGCGGTGATGCGGCATCGCACGCATGCGCTGGCAGGCTTCGATCCCGTTCATGCCCGGCATCTGGATATCAAGGAGAACGGCATCGAATTCTGCCTGCGGGTCGGCCAGAAGGGCCAGCGCCTCGGCGGCAGAGGACACACAGACCGGCGCCGCGTAGCCAAGCATCATCATGAGTTGCGTCAGCACCAGATGAAAGGCCGGATCATCATCAACGGCCAGATACCTTGTTTTGGCTGGCATGTGAACCTCCTTGGGTTGCGTTGATACAACCTAAGACGGTATTTGGGGCAAGATTGTGGCGAAAGCAGCGAATTGTTTAGGAAACGTTAAAGACCGTCCAGCTGCAACAGGCGCAGGATCGTCTGCTTGAACACATCGGGGCGGATCGGCTTTGGGATCGTTGCATCCGCGTGCTGCGTCGCATCCGGAGACAGCGAGACATGGTCGGCATCGGCGGTGAACCGGATGATCGGGGTGTCGGTGTTCACACTGGGCGAGGCGCGCAGATGCCGGATGACGCGATCCCCCGTGATCAGCGGCATGTTGCGATCAAAGATCATCAAATCAAAGCGTTGCGACAAGGCAGCCTCCAGCGCCTCCTTGCCGTCGCCGGCGACAACGAGCTTTATGAACGGCAGATCGGAGAGAATATGACGGACGATCTGCTGGTTGATTTCGTCGTCTTCGGCCAGCAAGACTGTGCGCGATCGTTGTTCACCGTTACTCAGCATCCCGAAACATTCCTTAACGTCAAAACGTCGATACACATCTGCGGCGCGTCCCCAGATTAGTGCAATTTGAAGTTATCTCAACAAAATGTGGCTGCACGAGGGTCAGAATTTGACCGCAAATCAATTCTGGCCCGGCGCATTACACCCCAGGGTTGAGTCGCGGCAGCAATGACCCGCAAATCTGCCGGCTACTGACAAATCCTCATGCCGCGGGGGGAAGGAGGGTGGTGATCGCATGCAGCAATTCGGCCTGGCGGAACGGTTTGGGCACATGCGAATCAAATCCGGCCATGATGTATTCCGAAACCTGATGCGACATCGCATTCGCCGTGACCGCAATCGCCGGAACCTGCGCGCCGTTCGGCCGGGTGGTGCGAATGGCCTGAAGCGCGCCGATGCCGTCCAGCACCGGCATCGCGATATCGAGGATCACCATGTCGAAGCCCCGCCCTTGCGCGCGGCGCTCCTCCCACTTTTCGACCGCTTCTGCCCCATTGATGGCCAGCACCATCTCGGCCCCGGTTTCTTTCAGCATTTCGCTGATCACCATCCGGTTGGTGGCAGAATCGTCCGCGATCAGCAGCGAGCGGCCAACAAGCGAACGCGGCCCCCTCGGCTCGGGCTGGGCGATCTTTGGCGCAGGCGCTTCGGTGGTTTCGGGCAGCGGCAGCGACAGCCTGACGGTCGTTCCAACACCCGGCTGACTGCTGACGTCGATCGTGCCCCCCATCAGATGCACGAGGCTGCGCACGATGGGCATGCCAAGGCCGGTGCCGCCAAAGCGGCGCGTGGTGCCCCCTTCGGCCTGCTCGAAATTGTCGAAGATGCGACTGAGGTGTTCGGGCGTGATGCCGATGCCGGTGTCGCGCACCTCGATGCTCAGAGGCTTGCCCTCCCGCGCCGACAGGGTGAGAGAGACCGACCCGTTTTCGGTGAACTTGATGGCATTCGACAAAAGGTTGTTCAGGATCTGCTGCAACCGGAACGGATCACCAATGCGCAGATGTTCGGCCCCCGGGCTTGTGAGGATCTCGAAATCGAGGCCCTTTTCCTCG
>JALOSF010000030.1 GCA_025458525.1 Cypionkella sp.
TCCACCAGCAGCACCTCGCCCTCGGGCAACTGGCCCATGGTTCCCACGGTTTCGGGGTGGCCCGCGTGGCCGATCATGATCATCTGAAGGCCGTTTTCATGGTGGCGCGCCGCCTCGTTATGGACCTTGGTCACAAGCGGGCAGGTGGCATCCACGGCAATCATCTCGCGCCGGGCGGCCTCGGCTGGCACCGCCTTTGGCACGCCATGGGCGGAAAACACCACGGGGCGGTCCTGCGGACAATCGTCCAGCTCCTCGACGAACACGGCCCCTTGGGCGCGCAGGGCATCGACGACAAATTTGTTATGCACGATCTCGTGCCGCACATAGACCGGGGCGCCCCATTTTTGCAACGCCATCTCGACGATCTTGATCGCCCGGTCCACCCCGGCGCAGAACCCGCGCGGCGCGGCAAGATAAAGATGCAGAGGGGGCAGATCGGTCATGGCGGGCCTTCGTGGTCGGGTCTGTGTTCAGAGGTAAGGGGATCAGCCCCAGATGCCAAGCCCGATCAATGCAACCACGGCGTAGCGGGCGGTTTTTGCAATGGCGACCAGCACAAGGAACCGCCCCAAAGGCAGCCGAAGGGCTCCGGACAGCGCGACGACCAGATCGCCCCCGGGCGCCCAGCTGAACAACAGCGCCCAAACCCCCCAGCGCGCGAACCAGACTTCGGCCTTGGCCTTGCGCTCGGGCGTCAGGCCAAGCCAGCGTGCGCCGCGCACTCCGCCAAGCCCGCGCCCCAATGCATAGGTCAGGCAAGACCCAAGCACGTTCCCCACCGATGCGATGGCCACAAGCACGACCGCAGGCACGTCGTTCGTCGCCATGACGGCCAGAAACACCACCTCTGACTGAAAGGGCAGGGGCGTTGCCGCGAGGAATGCCGCCACGAACAGCCCCGCCAGCGAGGTCTCGGTCAGCACGAGCCGGGCCTTGTGACGCGATGGAAAGGCGGACAGGGGCACATCATGCCGCCGACCTAAGCTGCTTTTGCCCTTGCGTCCAGCCACCGCACGCCGGGCAAAGTGCCGCGCTTTACCCAGCAACGGCGGCACACCTGGGCTGACACAGCCTGCAAAACCGGCCATGCTGCGCCACGCCGCCCAAAGGAGCTGTCGATGATCCTGCGCTATGCCATTCTTTATGTCGAGGACGTCGCCGCAACGCTGGCGTTTTACGAACGCGCCTTTGCGCAGACCCGTGCTTTTCTGCACGAGGGCGGCGATTACGGGGAACTGGCCACGGGGACGACCAAGCTCGCCTTTTCGGCGCATGGCTTGATGCGGTCGTTGGGCAAGCATCCGGGCCGGCCCGACGCTGGCGCCCCAGTGTTCGAGCTTGCCTTTGAAACCGTGGATGTGAAGGCGGCCTTTGACCGCGCGGTCGCGGCGGGGGCTGCGCCGGTGCAACCGCCAACCGCGCAGCCCTGGGGCCAGACGGTGAGTTACGTCAGCGATCCAAACGGATTTCTGATCGAGCTGTGTTCGCCGGTGGTGCCGCCACCGCCCAAACAGTGATCTTCATGCGTGACAAGGGGCCCCGTGGCGCCCCTTTACCCTTCAGCCCTTGATCATTTCGGCAGTGTCCTCGCGCTCCCCGGCGCGGGGCTCGCGGGGCGGGCGGCCGATCACGTCGCGCAGCTCGTCAAGTTCGATGAAATTGTCGCATTGGCGGCGCAATTCATCCGCGATCATCGGCGGCTGGCTGCGGATGGTCGAGACGACAGAGACCCGCACCCCTTGGCGTTGCAGGCTTTCGACCAGCGGACGAAAATCGCCGTCGCCCGAAAACAGCACGATATGATCTACCCGCGGGGCCAGTTCCATCGCATCGACCGTAAGCTCGATGTCCATGTTCCCCTTGACCTTTCGGCGGCCCTGGCTGTCGGTGTATTCCTTGGCCGGTTTCGTCACCATGGTGAAGCCGTTGTAATGCAGCCAGTCAACCAGCGGGCGAATGGGGGAGTATTCGTCGTTTTCAAGCAGGGCCGTGTAATAGAAGGCACGCAGCAGTTTGCCGCGGCGCATGAATTCTTGCCGCAGAAGTTTGTAATCGATGTCAAAACCAAGCGACTTTGCCGCGGCGTAGAGGTTCGATCCGTCGATGAACAGCGCAAGTCGTTCGTCTTTGTAAAACATTCTTGTCCCCTCAAATGCTGTCCTGACCGCGACGATAAAATCAACCGCTGTGGTGAAGGCGGCAGACGCGGTATAAAGACAGGTTCAGTATCAGTCGAAAACTCCGGGCTGCAAGCTGCTCTATACGAAAGTGTATTCTTCGCCATGCAAGACTTTAATCTCGCTCTGGTTGCGCTGGGCGCCAATCTTCCTTGGGCCGGTCAAGCCCCGGAACAGACCATCGCGCAGGCCTTGGACTGTCTTTCCACTGACTCCTTCAAACTTAAGATCGCAAGTCGCCCATTCAAGACGCCCTGTTTTCCAAAGGGCGCGGGTCCCGATTATGTGAATGCCGCCGCCATGGTCGAACTTGGGCCCAAGACAACGCCAGAGGGGTTTCTTGCGCATCTTCATGCGATCGAGGCGCACTTTGGCCGCAAGCGCGACACGCGCTGGGGCATGCGCACGCTTGACCTTGATCTTCTGGCGATAGATGGGCTGATCCTGCCCGATGCAGCGGCGCAAGCGCGTTGGCGCGATCTGCCGCCCGGTGATCAGGCACGGCTTGCCCCGCAGGAATTGATCCTGCCTCATCCGCGGCTTCAGGATCGCGCTTTTGTTCTGGTTCCGCTGGCCGATATCGCCCCGGATTGGCGCCATCCGATCCTTGGCCGCAGCGTGGCCCAGATGCTGGCCGCGCTTTCGCCGCAAGATCGCGCAGAAGTGCAGCCTTTGGCATGAATGCGGGTTGTCAAGACCTTGCATCGCGCGTAAGAACACGTTTTCCATGCCCTTAAAGTCCAATTGGAGTTGTCCATGGCCCGCGTGACGGTTGAAGACTGTGTTGACAAGGTTCCGAACCGGTTCGAACTGGTGATGCTTGCCGCCCACCGGGCGCGCGAAATCCAGTCCGGCTCTGCGATCACGGTTGACCGCGACAATGACAAGAACCCGGTCGTCGCGCTGCGCGAAATTGCCGAAGAAACCCAGTCGGCCGAGGCGCTGCGCGAGCGGATGATCGAAAGCCACCAGACCCAGATTGAGGTGGACGAGCCTGAGGATGACCAGATGGCGCTGCTGATGTCGGGTGAAATCGACCGCCCGATGCAGGACGACATGTCCGAGGAAAAGCTGCTGCGTGCCCTGATGGAAGCGCAAGGCGAACTCTAAACCCGGGGGAACCCCGTTTCAGGGGCGATGATGATCGACGTAGAAGACCTCATCGCCCTTGTTCGCAACTACAATCCGCGCACCAATGCCGACTTGATCCGCCGCGCCTATGCTTATGGCATGGCGATGCACGATGGTCAGTTCCGCAAATCGGGTGAACCCTATTTCACGCATCCCGTCGCTGTTGCGGCCATCCTGACCGAACAAAGGCTGGATGATGCGACGATTGTCACGGCGCTGCTGCACGACACCATCGAGGACACCAAATCCACCTACACCGAGGTGGAGCGACAGTTTGGCACCGAGGTCGCCGAGCTTGTCGATGGCGTGACCAAGCTGACCAACCTGCAACTGTCCTCGACCGAGACCCAGCAGGCCGAGAACTTCCGCAAGCTGTTCATGGCCATGTCGAAAGACCTGCGGGTGATTCTGGTCAAGCTGGCCGACCGTCTGCACAACATGCGCACGATCAAGAGCATGAAGGCGGAAAAGCAGGCGCAAAAGGCCCGCGAGACGATGGAAATCTATGCCCCCCTTGCCGGACGCATGGGGATGCAGTGGATGCGTGAAGAACTTGAAGACCTCTCCTTCAAGGTGCTGAACCCCGATGCGCGCAATTCCATCATCCGCCGCTTTCTGACCCTGCAACGCGAGGCGGGCGATGTGGTCCACAAGATCACCGCCGATATCCGACACGAGCTTGAAAAGGTGCATATCGAGGCGACGGTCTATGGCCGCGCCAAAAAGCCCTATTCGATCTGGCGCAAGATGCAGGAGAAGGACCTCGCCTTTTCGCGCCTGTCCGACATCTATGGCTTTCGCATCATCTGCGGCACGGTCGCGGAATGTTACACCATCCTTGGCGTGATCCATCAACGCTGGCGGTCGGTGCCGGGCCGATTCAAGGATTACATCAGCCAGCCAAAGACCAACGGGTATCGGTCCATCCACACCACGGTGTCGGGCCGTGACGGCAAGCGCGTCGAGGTGCAGATCCGCACCCGCGAGATGCACGAGGTGGCCGAGGCCGGGGTGGCGGCGCATTGGTCCTATCGCGAAGGCGTGCGCGCGAAAAACCCCTTTGCCGTCGATCCGGGCAAATGGATCGCGTCGATGACCGAACGCTTTGACGAAGGCGATCACGACGAATTCCTGGAACACGTGAAGATGGAAATGTATTCCGATCAGGTGTTCTGCTTTACCCCCAAGGGCGATGTGGTGCAGCTGCCGCGCGGGGCGACACCCTTGGATTACGCCTATGCGATCCACACGCGGATCGGCAATTCCTGCGTGTCGGCAAAGGTGGATGGCATCCGCGTGCCGCTTTGGACCCGGTTGAAGAACGGCCAGTCGGTCGAGATCATCACCGCCGAAGGCCAGCGCCCGCAGTCCAGCTGGATCGATATCGTGACAACCGGACGCGCGAAGGCGGCGATCCGGAAATCCTTGCGCGACGAGGACAGGGGCAGGTTCATCAAGCTGGGTCAGGAACTGGCCCGCGCGGCCTTTGATCATGTTGGCAAGAAAGCGTCCGACAAGGCCCTGCGCACGGCGGCCAAGATGCTGGGCCTGAACGACGAAGAAGATCTGCTGGCCCGCCTTGGCTCGGCTGAACTGACGGCGCGGCGCGTGGTCGAGACGCTTTATCCCGAACTTGCGCGCGCCGATCTGGAAGTGGTCGATGCCGCGCGTCCGGTGCTGGGCCTGTCGGACGATCAGGCCTTTCGTCGCGCGCCCTGTTGCCAGCCGGTGCCGGGCGAGCGGATCGTGGGCATCACCTACCGCGGCAAGGGGGTGGTGGCCCATGCCATCGACTGCCCCGCGCTGGAGGAATTCGAGGAACAGACCGACCGCTGGGTCGATCTTGCCTGGCATTCGGGGCGACATGCGGCGGTGCACACGGTCACGATGGAACTGACAATCGCCAATGACGCGGGTGTTCTGGGGCGCATCTGCACCCTGATCGGCGAACAACGCGCCAATATCTCGGACTTGCGCTTTACAGACCGCAAGCCGGACTTCTATCGTCTGATTGTTGATGTTGACCTGCGGGATGTGGAACATCTGCATATGGTTATGACGGCCCTTGAAGCCGAAACCGATGTGGCGCAGGTCTCCAGATATCGGGACAAGACCCGCAAGCCCTGAGGCCACGCGCCCCGGGGCGCGGTGCAACGTTGCAAAGGGCAAAGGGGGTGCAGGGCGGTGGTGTTTCGTCGGCGCGACAAACGCAAGGGCTGGGACAAGGTAAAGGCGTTCTTCTATCCACAAGGCGGCTGGCTTCGGGCCGGGCGTTATGTCTTTCATCGCCTGACCCGGCTGCCCGACCCGCCGCATCGCATCGCGCGGGGCATCTTCGCAGGGGTGTTCATTTCGTTTACGCCTCTGTTCGGCCTGCATTTCTTTGGGGCCGCGCTGATTGCCCTCCTGTTGCGGGGCAACATCATTGCCGCGCTGTTCGCCACCTTCTTTGGCAATCCTGTCACCTTTCCGTTGATCGCCACCGCTTCGGTGCAACTGGGCCATTGGCTGCTTGGCACCGGGATCGATGTCGTCGTGCCGGCCAGCCAGATCCTCTCGATCTTTGCCAGCGCGGGCGGCGAGATCTGGTCGAACATCCTTGGCATGTTCTTCGATACGCCCACCCAATGGGGCAAGCTGCACCATTTCTATTACGGCCTGTTCAAGCCCTATCTGGTCGGTGGTCTGATACCGGGGCTGGTTTGTGCGACCCTGTGCGCCTACATCAGTCTTCCGATGATCAATGGCTATCAGAGACTGCGCAGCAAAAGACGGCGTGACCGGGCCGACCGACTGCGCGACAGGGCGGCCGCCCGGTTGCGCGCATCCTCGGTGTCGGGCGATCCGCCCTCGGGGACTGGGGTCTGACAGGGCGGTGTCTTGTGGTTTGCAGATCGCAGTTTCGGGCTTTGGTGTTTTCGGACGTGCCTGTCGTGGCAAACTCTTGTAATGCGGCTGTGATAGGCCAGATCTGCCCGCTGACAGGCGGCGCAGCAACCGGCTAGACGAGGAAGAACGTGGTTTTCAAGCGGCGCGACCGGCGGGGCTGGCTGGCCTGGGTGCGGGAGATGTTCTACCCCACCGGGGGGTTTCGGCGTGCGACGCGCTATGTCATCCACCGGATGCGTCGTCTGCCCGACCGCCCGCACCGCATTGCGCGCGGCGTTTTTGCCGGCAGCCTGATCGGATTTCTGCCGTTGCCCGGTCTGCAATTTCTGGGGGCTGCCGGGCTGGCCTGGATCATGCGGGGCAATATCCTTGCCGCGCTGCTTGGCACCTTCAACTCCAACCCGATCACCACGCCGTTCTTTGCGGTGGGCGCCATCAGCCTTGGGCACTGGATGCTGGGGATCGACACCCCGCTGAGCGCCGAGGCGATCGGCGATGCCTTTGCCCGCGCGGGGGCCGATCTGTGGCACAACATGATGGCCATCTTCGGGCCGGGCAAGATGCATTGGGGCGGGTTGGCGCAGTTCTGGTCCGATGTCTATGTGCCCTATTTCATCGGGGCGCTTGGCCCGGGCATTCTGCTCAGCCTGATCTTCTATTACATCACCATCCCCCTCGTCGAAGCCTATCAGAAAGCCCGCGTCGCAAAATTCAAGGAACGCAGCGAGAAGCGGCTTTTGCTGCGTGAGCGTTTGGCCGTCCTCAAGCTGCGCGGCGATGCGGGGCCGCAGGGCCCCGGGTCCGAGGCAAAACAAAAGGATGACGACAGCCCTCCGTCGTCCTAACTCAATCTCGCAAGACAGGAGAGCAAAGCCATGACAGCGCGCGGCAAACTTCGGCTGGGAATCAACATCGACCATGTCGCGACCTTGCGGAATGCGCGTGGCAGCGCCTGGCCCGACCCGCTGCGCGCCGCCCTCTTGGCGCAGGCCGCCGGGGCTGATGGCATCACCGCGCATCTGCGCGAAGACCGCCGCCACATCCGCGACGCCGACATGGCCGCGATCAAGGCCGCGATCGATATCCCGCTGAACTTTGAATGTGGCGCGACCGACGAGATGCAGGCGATCTGCCTTGCCATCACGCCGCATGCCGTCTGCCTTGTGCCAGAGCGGCGCGAGGAGCGCACGACCGAAGGCGGACTTGATGTGGCGGGCGACGAGGCGCGCCTTGCCGCCTATATCGCGCCGTTGCGCGACGCGGGCGCCCGCGTCAGCATGTTCATCAGCCATGATCCGCGCCAGATCGAGGCTTCTGCCCGCATCGGGGCTGCGGTGGTGGAATTGCACACCGGGCTTTACTCTGACCTGCACGCCGAAGGCCGGCTGGAGGAGGCCGAGGCCGAGCTGGAGGCGCTGCGCCGTGGCGCGGCCCATGCGGATGCCCTTGGGTTGGAAGTGCACGCAGGCCATGGCCTGACCTTCGACAACGTCGCCGCCGTCGCCGCAATCCCGCAGGTGATGGAGCTGAACATCGGCCATTTCCTGATCGGCGAGGCGGTGTTCATGGGCCTTGGCCCCGCAATCGAGGAAATGCGCCGCCGGATGGACGCCGTGCGCGCGGGCTAAGGGCGCCGTGGTGCGTCGTGTGGAAGGGGGCAAGCCAGGGTGTGCGGCGTTGATCTTCGGGCGGCGCGCCCTGGCGCATCGGGAAAGGGGGGCGCTGTGATCCTTGGCATCGGCAGTGATCTGGCCAACATCGACCGTATCGAGGCAACGCTGGCCCGCTTTGGCGACCGCTTTCGCAACCGCGTCTTCACCGACCTTGAACAGCGCAAGGCCGCCAGCCGCCCGCATGGCGTTGCTGCCACCTATGCCAAACGCTGGGCCGCCAAAGAGGCCTGTTCCAAGGCGCTTGGCACCGGGCTGCGCATGGGCATTGCGTGGAAGGACATGGCGGTCAGCAACCTGCACACCGGCCAGCCGGTCATGCATGTCACCGGCTGGGCGGCACAGCGCCTGCGCGACATGACGCCCGAAGGCCATGAGGCGGTGATCCACGTTACCCTGACCGACGATCACCCCTGGGCGCAGGCCTTTGTGGTGATCGAAGCGCGGCCGCGCGCCGCCCTGCCCCCCGCCGATCCGGGGTGAACTTGACTCGCGCCTGTCGCGGGCGCATGAAGCGGCCCACAGAGCAGCAAGGTGAGAGAACATGGCCAGCAAGGCAAAGAACGACGGCGGCATCGTCGAAACGATCAAGACGGTGGTCTATGCGCTGTTGATCGCTGGGGTGTTTCGCACGCTGTTCTTTCAGCCGTTCTGGATCCCGTCGGGAAGCATGAAGGACACGCTGTTGATCGGCGACTTTCTGTTCGTCAACAAGATGGCCTATGGCTACAGCCGGTTTTCCTGCCCGTTCTCGGCCTGCCCGTTCGAAGGCCGCCTGTTCTTTTCCGAGCCGGAGCGGGGGGATGTGGTGGTGTTCCGCCATCCGGTCAACGGATCGGATTTCATCAAGCGCCTGATCGGCCTGCCGGGCGATACGGTTCAGATGCGCAATGGCATTCTTTACCTGAACGGCGCCGAAGTGCCGCAGGAACCCGCCGGAACCTTCAGCGAAGTCTATGAACAGCAAGGGCCGATGGGTCATTTGCCGCGCTGCGAAAACGGGCCGGTCGGGCAGGGCGACACCTGCACCAAGACCCGTACCCGCGAGACGTTGCCGGGCGGGCGCACGCATGATGTGCTGAACATCGACACCAACGGATCGGGCGACAATACCGATCTGTTCACCGTGCCGGACGGCCATTACTTCTTCATGGGTGACAACCGCGACAACAGCCAGGACAGCCGCTTTGTGCAGGCGGTGGGGGGGGTCGGCTTCGTGCCGGCCGACCACCTGATCGGCCGCGCGGATCGCATCATGTTTTCTTCGGCCGGGCGGTCGATGCTCTATTTCTGGACCTGGCGCTCTGACCGTTTCTTCAAGGCGGTGGAATGAGGCTGTCGGCGGACCTCAAGGCGTTCGAGGCGCGCATCGGGCATCGGTTCGCGGCGCCCGAGCTTCTGGTCCGCGCTGTCACCCATGCATCGCTGTCGTCGCAGACCCGGCCCGACAATCAGCGGCTGGAGTTTCTGGGCGACCGCGTGCTGGGGCTGGTGATGGCCGAGGCATTGCTGGCCGCCGATCCGGCGGCAAGCGAAGGCCAGCTTGCGCCGCGGTTCAACGCGATGGTGCGCAAGGAAACCTGTGCCGATGTCGCCCGCGCCATCGGTCTGGGCGAGGTGCTGAAGCTGGGCCGATCCGAAATGCTGTCGGGCGGGCGGCGCAAGGAGGCGCTTCTGGGTGACGCGATGGAGGCGTTGATCGCGGCTGTCTATCTGGATGGCGGCTTCGATGCGGCGCGCACCATGGTGCTGTCGCTTTGGGGCGACCGGATCGGCACCGTCGAGGAGGATTCGCGCGATCCCAAGACCTCGCTTCAGGAATGGGCGCAGGCGCGTGGCATGGCCCCGCCCACCTATGCCCAGACCGGGCGTTCCGGCCCCGATCATCAACCCGTTTTCACCGTCGAGGTGGTGCTGGACAATGGCGCGCGCGCCGCGGCGCAGGCCGGGTCAAAGCGCATCGCCGAACAACAGGCCGCCCGCACCCTGCTGGCCCGGCTGGAGCAAGAGACATGACAGAGCAAACCCGCGCCGGTTTCGTGGCGCTGATCGGCGAACCCAATGCCGGCAAATCCACCCTGCTGAACCGCATGGTGGGCGCCAAGGTGTCGATCGTCACGCACAAGGTGCAGACCACCCGCACCCGCATTCGCGGTGTCGCGATGGAGGGGGCGGCGCAGATCGTGTTCGTTGACACGCCCGGCATCTTTCGCCCGCGTCGCCGCCTTGACCGCAGCATGGTCAAGGCCGCCTGGGGCGGTGCCTCTGATGCCGATGTGATCGTCTTGCTGATCGAGGCGCATCGTGGCCTGACCGAAGGCGTTCAGGCCATCATCGACCGTCTGCGCGACGAGATGCCCCAAGGCCAGCCCGTCGCATTGGCGATCAACAAGATCGACCGCGTGAAGGCCGAGGTGCTGCTTGCGCTGGCCGAAAAACTGAACGAGGCTTTCGCCTTTGCGAAAACCTTCATGATCAGCGCTGAAAAAGGCTATGGCGTCAAGGACTTGCGTGAATGGCTTGCGGCAGAGTTGCCGCCCGGCCCGTGGTTCTACCCCGAAGATCAGATCGCCGATCTGCCGATGCGCATGATTGCCGCCGAAATGACGCGTGAGAAACTGACCCTGCGCCTGCACGAGGAACTGCCCTATCAGCTGACCGTCGAGACCGAAAAGTGGGAGGACAAGCCCGACGGCTCCACCCGCATCGACCAGATCGTCTATGTCGCCCGTGACGGCCACAAGGGTATTGTGCTGGGCAACAAGGGCGAAACGATCAAAAGCGTCGGCTCTGCCGCGCGCGCCGACATTTCCGAGTTCCTTGGCCGCACCGTGCATCTGTTCCTTCAGGTCAAGGTGCGCCCGAACTGGCTGGATGAACCCGAGCGGTATTCGGAAATGGGCCTCGACTTCAAGGACGGCGACTGAGGCTCAGGTCCGGCGGGCCGCACGCCAGAACCAGATCAGCCCGGCCAGCGCGATGAGGCCACCAAGGATATGGAGCATCGGTCCGATCGTGCCGCCGATCTTCAAAAGCACAACCGCCGCGTTCATCGCGACGCCGATCAGAACCAACAGCCGCGCAGGCAGCGTGGCTTTGTAACTGGGTGACATGATGCTTTCCTTTCGCGCCCGTGCCTATGCTCGTGCTCGTGCCAGACCATGCCAAACGCCGCGCCATGGGGTCAAATGACAAAACCCGACATCCGCCTTCAGGCCGACCTATGGGTTTCGGCCTATCTGAACCGCCTGCGGCTGGCCGATATTCCGGCCTATGTCACGCGCAGGGGCGACCGGACGGCAGGCACGGTGCTGGTCAAGGTAGCCCTTCTGAACGGTCTGGCGCGCGCCTATGAACGCGGTTTCGACATGGCCAGCGGGGGGCGTCTGTGGCGCCTGATGCTGGAGGCCTCAGAGCCGGAGGTGGATGCCGTCTTGTCCCGCGCGGGCCAGCGCGACCCCGATCTGTGGGTGATCGAACTCGAAGATCGTGCGGGTCGCACCTTGCTGGAGGAGGAGGGGCTGTCAGACTGATCGCCGCAGCGCGATCAGCACGGCGCCCACGATGGCAAAGGCCACGGCAATCGCGCAGAGGTTCAGCGCAACCCCGCCCCAGCCAAGCGTCAGCGCATTGAGGAAAGGGTAGGGGAAGAACCCGGTCAACGCCCCCCGGATCAGCGCATAGACCCCGTAAGCCATCGGCCAGACCAGCGCCGGGATCAGCGCGCCAAAGCCTGCCGGTGCCGGGGCAAACCGCAGCCACCAAAGCAGGCACAGCACCGGCACCACCGTGTGCAGACCAAGATCGGCCCACCAGCCAAGGCCGACCTGCGGGTTCAGCCCCGCCAGCAGCAGATGATAGATCGCGCCGACCATCACGATCGACAGCACCATCATCATGAGCAGCCCCGCAGGCAGGCGCAACCGCATCGCCACAGCGCCCATGAGCACCGCGACCAGCCCGTTGGTCAGAATGGTGAAATACCCCGCCATCGCCCAAAGCGTGGCCCAAACCGACGCGGAACGCATCGCCGCATGGCTTGCATCAAACTGAAGCCGCAGCGAGATCATCGCCACGGCAAAGATCAAAAGCGCGCCAAGGCGCGGCGCAAGGGGCATGTCATGGTCCATAGCGCGCAGATTTGATGCAATCGGCCACGCCTGCAAGGGCCTTTGCGCCCTCTTGCGGCCGTCCGTCCCGCCTGCAAGGATCACGGCATGGAATGGCGCGAAGACGGGGTCCTGCTCTCCATGCGCGTGCATGGCGAAAGCTCCGCAATCATCGAAGTGTTCACCAGCGGCCATGGCCGGCATTTCGGCGTGGTCCGGGGCGGGGCCTCACGCAAACGGGCGGCGCATTTGCAGCCGGGCAACCAGCTTGCCCTGACATGGCGCGCGCGACTGTCCGATCAGATCGGCGTGTTCACCGCCGAACCCGTGACGTCCCGCGCGCGCGTGATGGAAGACCCGCTTGCCCTTGCCGGGCTGACCTCGGCCTGCGCCCTGCTGCACACCGCGCTTGCCGAACGCGACCCGCATCCGCAGCTTTACACCCGCACCATGGCCCTTCTGGACGCCATGGCCACGGGTGGCGACTGGGTGGCAGATTACCTGCGCTGGGAAATGCTTTTGCTTGATGAAATCGGCTTTGGTCTGGACCTGTCGCGCTGCGCCATCACCGGGCAGCGTGACGATCTGGCCTTTGTCAGCCCGCGCACCGGCCGTGCGGTCAGTCGCGGTGCTGCCGGCGACTGGGCGCCCAAACTTCTGCCGTTGCCGCAGGCGCTCATGGGGCAGGGGCCCGCCAGCTTGCCCGAGGTGGCACAGGCGCTTGCCATCACCGGCCATTTTCTTGCCCGTGAATTCGCCACCGAACATCGCCCCCTGCCAGAGGCGCGGGCGCGGCTTCTGGCGCGGCTTTCTCGGCCAGAGGGGTAACAAACGACGCATAATGTCGCACCGGGGCCAGACCTCTTGCCCATTTCTCGGGCATTCAGGAGGCGAGAGAGAATATGGCCAATCGATACATCCCCCTTTACCTGAAACACGCGCCAACGCCGAAGATCCAGAGTTTTGCGCTTTTGTCGGGGCTGGAGGCGGTGGTGCGTGGCACGTTGGTGTCTGCCATGCCGCTGGCGGTCTATGACGCCCTCGGCAATGCCGAAGCGACATCATCGGCCTATTTCGTCGCTGGAATTGTGTCGATGCTGTGGGGGCTTATGGTGCCTTGGGCTACGCGGCACATTCCGCGCCGCTGGATGTACACGCTGGGCTGCGGGCTTTATGTGCTGGGGATGGTCCTTGCCATTCTGGGCACGGCAACCCTGATGCCCGTGGCGCTGACCTGCCTTGCCATGGCGACCGCCACCACCTTTGTCTGCCTCAACGCCTATATCCTTGATTACATTGACCGTCAGAACCTTGGCCGCAGCCAATCCATGCAAATGCTGTTTGCCGCCGGGCCATGGGCGATAGGCCCGCTGCTGGGCGTCTGGCTGCGCAGCCTTTGGCCGCCCTTGCCTTTCGTGGTAGCGGGCAGCTTTGCGATCCTTCTGCTGATCGTGTTCTGGGTGCTGCGGCTGGGCAATGGCAAACAGATCACACGCGCCAAAGGCCCGGCTGCCAACCCGCTGGCCTATCTGGGCCGGTTCTTTGCCCAGCCCCGGCTGATCGCCGGATGGCTTTTTGCCGTCATGCGGTCCTGCGGCTGGTGGGTCTATGTGGTTTACCTGCCGATCTTCTGCATCGAAGCCGGTCTGGGCGACAAGGTCGGCGGGCTTGCGCTGTCGCTGTCGAATGCGCTGTTGTTCGCCTCACCCATCATGCTGCGCCATGCCCGAGCGGCCTCGGTCCGGCGCACCGTGCGCTTTGCGTTTGGCTGTTGCGGGCTTTCGTTCGTTGCGGCGGCTGTCCTGTCGCCCTGGCCCTGGGCCACCGTGGTGTGCTGCATGGCGGCGGCGGTGTTCCTGGTGCTGCTCGACATCGTTGGCGGCCTGCCCTTTCTGATGGCCGTCAAACCTTCGGAACGGACCGAGATGTCGGCGGTTTACAGCAGCTTCCGCGATGTGTCGGGCATCCTGACCCCGGGCGCGGCGTGGTTGGTGCTGCTGGTGGCGCCCTTGCCGGGAATTTTCGCGGCCTCGGGCGCGGGGCTGTTGGTCGCTTGGGCCATTTCGGGGCGACTGCACCCCCGGCTGGGGGTTGCGCGCCCCTCACGGGGGAGTGCTTCGGCCTAAGGGCCGCTGCCGCGCCCCTTAGTCCAGCAGCCGCCGCGCGATCACCTGCGCCTGAATTTCGGCAGCACCTTCGAAGATGTTCAGGATGCGCGCATCGCACAGGACACGGCTGATCTGATACTCCAGTGCAAAGCCGTTCCCGCCATGGATCTGCAAGGCATTGTCCGCGCAAGCCCAGGCGACCCGCGCGCCCAGCAGCTTTGCCATCCCGGCCTCGAGGTCGCAGCGTTTGTCATGGTCCTTTTGCCAGGCGCTGAAATAGGTCAGCTGGCGGGCCACCATGATCTCGACCGCCATCATGGCGAGCTTGGAGGCAACCCGCGGAAAGGCCACCAGCGGCTTGCCGAACTGCTTGCGGTCTTCGGCATATTGCAGCGCAAGGTCCAGCGCGTTTTGCGCCACGCCAATGGCGCGCGCTGCGGTCTGGATCCGGGCCGATTCAAAGGTTTGCATCAATTGCTTGAAGCCCTGCCCTTCAACCCCGCCCAGAAGGTTCGCGCCCTTTACCCGAAAGTCGTCGAAGTTGACGGTGTATTCCTTCATCCCGCGATAGCCCAGCACCTCGATCTCGCCGCCCGAGAGGCCGGGGTCAACGAAAGGTGTCTCGTCGGTGCCGGGCGTCTTTTCGGCCAGAAACATCGACAGGCCGCGATAATCGCTGGTGCCTTCGACGCTGCGGGCAAGCACCGTCATCACATGGGTGCGGGCGGCATGGGTGATCCAGGTCTTGTTGCCGGTGATGATCCAATCCTCGCCCTCGCGCCGCGCGCGGGTGCGCAGCGCGCCAAGGTCGGACCCGGTGTTCGGTTCGGTGAAAACGGCGGTGGGCAGGATTTCCCCGCTGGCCAGTTTCGGCAGCCACTGCGCCTTTTGCTCGGGCGTGCCGCCGCACAGGATCAGCTCTGCCGCGATTTCCGTCCGGGTGCCAAGACTGCCCACCCCGATATAGCCGCGCGACAATTCTTCGGACACGACAACCATGCTGGCTTTCGACAGGCCAAAGCCGCCGAATTCCTCGGGGATTGTCAGGCCAAAGACACCCATTTCGGCCAGCTTGTCGATCACCGACATCGGGATCAGGGCATCTTTCAGGTGCCAGTCATGCGCATGCGGGGCCACTTCCTCGGCGGCAAAGCGGCGGAACTGGTCGCGGATCATCTCCAGCTCGGCATCCAGCCCCGTCGCGCCAAAGGTCGCTTCGGCCCGGCGGTCGCGCATCAGGGCGACCAGCCTTGCACGGGCGGCGACGCTGTTCCCTTGGGCCATAAGAGAACGCGCCGCCGCGCCGGGCTCTGCCGGGGAAAGGTCAAGGTCCTGCAAGCGCGCAACCTCTCCCTGGCTCATGGGGATGCCCCCATGGATCTGGTTCAGGTATTCCCCGAATGCGATCTGAAGGATCAGCGCCTCGGTTTCGCCAAACCTGCCCTCATCGCTCAGCCGCCCTGCCCAGGCAAGCATCTGGCGCAGCGCTTCGGTGTAGGTGGCAAGCCAAGCCAAGGCATGGGCGGCGTATTGATGCTCCTCCAGCGCGGCATTGGACAGCTTGCCCCCTACCGTCACTGCCGCACGAAGCGTCTCGCGCCCTTGGGCAAACAGCGCCTCGACCTCTGGCAGCGCCGCCGCCGCGGTGCCAAGCAGATCCGCCAAGACGGGCGATTGGGTCAAGGTTTGTCCATCATGGGCCATGTCACGATTCCTGTCCTGGGCATCTGCTGGATGAGCTAATCCTTTTGCAGTCGCAGCGCAACTTAATTTCAACATATATCCCCGCAAATGATCGAAAGTGTCGCAGGTAAAACGATCATCGCTGGCCCGGTCGCTTTGCAAGGCTCTGGCGCGGGTTCAGGCTTTTCATTTCCGGCCCGCCGGGTAAGGGAAAGCCCATGATGGATCATGCGCTTTCCTTTCTGTCGGCCGGTCAGGGGCTTTTGCCCCTGCTTGCGGCCATGGCCGTGACGCTTCTGGCCGGGTTTGTCAAAGGTGCGGTCGGCTTTGCCATGCCTCTTATCATGATCTCGGCCTTTTCGGCGTTTCTGCCGCCCGATGTGGCGCTTGCGGGCCTGATCCTGCCGACCCTTGTCACCAACCTCAGCCAAGCCTTTCGCAACGGAGTGCCGGCAGCGCGGGCCTCAGCCTGGCAATTCCGGCGCTTCCTGATCGGCACGGTGATCTTCATCGCCGTCTCGGCGCAGGTGATGGGCGACATTCCACGCGTGGCCTATCTGTTGCTGCTTGGCGTGCCGGTGACGGCCTTCGCGCTGGCGCAGCTTGCCGGCATGCCCCTGGCCTTGCGGCTGGAACATCGCAACCGCGCCGAATGGGGGCTTGGGGTGATCGGCGGGCTTTATGGCGGGGTTTCAGGCATCTGGGGGCCGCCCCTTCTGGTTTATCTGCTGTCGATCAATGCCAGCAAGCACGAGATGGTGCGCGTGCAGGGGGTGGTGTTCCTGATCGGTGCCGTGGCGCTGTTGTTGGCGCATCTGGGCACCGGGGTGGCCGACCGGACCACGCTTGCCTTTTCGGCGGCGCTGGTGATTCCGGCGCAGATCGGGATGGTGCTGGGCTATCGGTTGCAAGACCGTCTGCCACAGGCGCGTTTCCGGCGCTGGACCCAAGGGCTGCTGGTGGTGACAGGGGCCAACCTGATCCTTCAGGCGCTGCTGGCCTAAGGCGGCAGCACGCCGCGCGAAAGTCGTGGTGCAAGGCGCAAATGACACGGCACCCGCGCAGGTCAGGCGCGGGCGCCGGCCAGACTGGTCCGGGTCAGCCGATGGCGGCGGCTTTCACGTCGTCGTCGATATAGGGGACGTATTGGCCAAAGTTGCGCGAGAACATATCGACCAGCTTTTGCGCCTGCGCGTCATAGGCGGACTTGTCGGCCCAGGTGTCGCGCGGATTGAGCAAGCTGCTGTCCACACCGTTCACGGCAACCGGCACGTCAAAGCCGAAGTTCGGATCGCGGCGGAACTCCACCATGCCCAACGACCCGTCAAGTGCGGCGCTCAAGAGGGCGCGTGTGGCCCTGATCGGCATGCGCCGTCCGGTGCCAAAGGCGCCGCCGGTCCAGCCGGTGTTGACCAGCCAGCAGGTTGCGCCCTGCTTCAGGATCTTCTCTTGCAGCAGTTTGCCGTAAACCTCGGGGCGGCGCGGCATGAAGGGGGCGCCAAAGCAGGTCGAGAAGGTCGGTGTCGGTTCTGTCACCCCCCGCTCGGTGCCCGCCACCTTTGATGTGAAGCCAGAGAGGAAATGATACATCGCCTGCGCCGCCGACAGCCGCGCAATGGGTGGCAACACGCCAAAGGCGTCGCAGGTCAACATGACCACATGTTTGGGATGCCCGCCAAGTGCTGTGGCCGAGGCATTGGAAATCGCCTCCAGCGGATAGGCGCAGCGGGTATTGTCGGTCAGCGAATTGTCGGCAAAGTCGATGTCGAGCGTTTCAGGGTCATAGACCATGTTTTCAACCACGGTGCCAAAGCGCGACGTGGTGGCAAAGATCTCGGGTTCGGCCTTCGGGTCGAGGTTGATGGTCTTGGCATAGCAACCGCCTTCGAAGTTGAAGATGCCCCGGTCGGACCAGCCGTGTTCATCATCGCCGATCAGCGTGCGGTCTGGGGCGGCGGACAGAGTGGTCTTGCCGGTGCCCGACAGGCCAAAGAACACCGCCGCATCGACCGGGTTGCCGATGGCATGGTTGGCGCTGCAATGCATCGGCATCACGCCCTTGTCGGGGAGCAGGTAGTTCAACACCGTGAACACGGCCTTCTTGTTTTCTCCGGCATAGGCCGTGTTGGCGATCAGCACGGTCTTTTCATCGAAGTTCAGCGCGATCACGGTTTCGGTGCGGCAGCCGTGGCGCGCAGGATCGGCCTTGAAGCTGGGGGCGTTGATGATCGTCCACTCTGGCGCGAAATTCGCCAGCTCGTCGCGTGCCGGGCGACGCAACAGATGCCGGATGAACAGCCCGTGCCACGCCAGTTCGGTGACAACCCGCACGTCCAGCCGGTGCAGCGGGTCTGCCCCGGCATAAAGATCCTGCACAAAGGCGTCGCGGCCTTTCAGATGGCTCAAGAGATCGGCCTTGAGCCGGGCATAGGCGTCTGGCGCCATCGGGGCATTGTTGTCCCACCAGATGGTGTTTTCAACCGATGCGGTGCGCACCACGAACTTGTCCTTGGGCGAGCGGCCGGTGAATTGCCCGGTCGAGCACAGAAAGGCACCACCCTTGCCGAGCCGCCCTTCGCCGCGCGAAACGGCAGCGTCAACAAGAGCAGGCTCGATCTGGTTGTAATAGACGTTGCCCAAACCTGTGATGCCTTGCGCTTCGAGGGTCTGATGGGGGTTCACGGTTCCGTGGTTCATTCTGCAAGCTCCCGTTGCCCATGCCGCAGCGCGGGCTGATTTCGGTCAGAATTCGGCATCCCGGCCAATAGGATACCGGCGACGCCCCAGGGCCATTGGAGCGACACAGGGCGCGTATAACATAGGGGTGACGCTTCGGAACAGGACGCTTTGGCACAGTTAGCGCAACCATTTTCAGGTTAGCGCAACCATTTTCCGATCACGGGCTGAACTGAGGCAAATTAGCCATTCCTTGGTAATTTTATTGCCTGATCGGAGTCCATGAGGCGGTGATTCGCACTTCGCTGTTGATTCCGCAGGCCATTGCACAGATCATATCGGAAAAAATATGAGTTCGGGCAGTCATAAGGAAACTCAAGCCATGGCAAGGATCGCCCTTGTTGATGACGACAGGAATATCCTGACGTCAGTGTCGATGACTCTCGAAGCCGAAGGGTTCGAGGTTGAAACCTATAACGACGGTCAGTCGGCCTATGACGCCTTCACCAGGCGCATGCCTGACATGGCGGTGCTGGACATCAAGATGCCGCGAATGGACGGGATGGACCTGCTTCAGCGCATCCGTCAGAAAACCTCCATGCCGGTGATCTTTCTCACCTCCAAGGATGATGAGATCGACGAGGTTCTGGGCCTGCGGATGGGCGCCGACGACTATGTGAAAAAGCCCTTCAGTCAGCGCCTTCTGGTCGAACGCATCCGCGCGCTGTTGCGTCGCCAGGATGCCATCGTCACCGGCGAGGTGGCCGTCACCGAGGAGACCAAGATCATGGAGCGCGGTCATCTGCGGATGGACCCGCTGCGCCATTCGGTGACGTGGAAGGGGCAGGATGTCTCGCTGACCGTGACCGAATTCATGCTGTTGCAGGCGCTTGCGCAGCGGCCCGGCTTCGTCAAGTCGCGCGACCAGCTGATGGATGTGGCCTATGACGATCAGGTCTATGTCGATGACCGCACGATTGACAGCCATATCAAGCGTTTGCGCAAGAAGATGCGCTCGGTCGATGATGAATTCTCGGCCATCGAGACGCTTTATGGCATCGGCTATCGCTATAACGAAGCATGACCGCCATGCCACATATGGGCCTGAAGGAGTCGCGCGCCAAAAAGGCTGGTGACATTCTTCTGGGCGAAGACTGGTTGTCGCCAGAGGACAGCGACCCTGCGCTGCGCGGTGGGCGTGACAAGCGCGGGCTTGTCTCGCTCAAACGGTCGCCTCTCGCGCGCAAGATCATCATTTTCAACCTGATGGCGCTGGTCGTTCTGGTGGCCGGGGTGCTGTTTCTCAACCCGTTCCGCGACAGTCTGGTGGTGCAGCGCGAACAGGGCTTTGTGACCGAGGCAAAGCTGATCGCCGATGTGTTCGAGGCGCGGCTACCGGCCGAAGGGCCGGTCGATCTGTCGCCGCAGGGCAGCTTTGCCGCAGCGGTGCAGAACCTGAGCCTGAGCGCCGGCACCTCGATCCTGCTGCTTGACAAGGATGGCCGGGTCTTGGGCACCGCCACGGGCGCGGCGCAAAGCCCCCTTGCGGCCAAAGACCAGTCCACTTTGATCACCGGGTTTCTGAACGCGATCTGGGATGGCATGTCGCGGTTGTTGTCGTCGGACAGTACGCGCGGCCCGGCGGCTGTTGACCCCGAAAGCCTTGCGCGCGCCCTGTTCGAGCGGGCCGTGGCGGGCGAGACGGCGGTCAATCTTGGCAAGGGGGCGCAAGGCGGCGCCTTGTTTTCCGTCGCAAGCCCGGTGGAGCGTGCGGGCGAAGTGCTGGCCGTCGTGGCCCTTGTCAGTGCGGAGGGCGAGATTGATGCGCTGGTCCGCAATGAACGCGAACAGATCTTGCAGATGTTCGTGCTTGCGCTGCTGGTGTCCATCGGCCTTAGCCTGGTTCTGGCCTCGACCATCGCCAATCCGCTTTCCGACCTCGCCGCCGCGGCGGAATTGGGGCAGGACAAGGATGCGCGCAAGATGCAGCCAGGGCGTGTGCGCATCCCCGATCTGGCCGGACGCCCCGATGAAATCGGTCGCCTTTCGGTGGCCATGCGGGGCATGGTGGCCGCGCTTTACGACCGGATCGATGCCAACGAACAGTTCGCTGCCGATGTGGCGCACGAAATAAAGAACCCGCTGGCCAGCCTGCGGTCGGCGGTCGCATCGATGCATGTGGCCAAGCGCGATGATCAGCGCAACCGCTTGCTTGAGGTGATCGATCACGATGTCCGTCGCCTTGACCGTCTGGTCAGCGACATCTCCAATGCGTCGCGGCTTGACAGCGAATTGGTCAAGGAGGAGGAGGAGGACTTCAACCTTACCCGCACCTTGATGAACCTCAGCGAGTATCTGGGGCAGCAGGCGGCGGAAAAAGGGGTTGAACTGATTACGGATTTCCCGCCGGACCCGATCATGATCTCGGGGCTGGAGGCGCGGCTGGCACAGGTCTTTGTCAACCTGATCACCAATGCCGTTTCGTTTTGCGAAGACGGCGATGCGGTGCGGGTCTGGATGCGCAAGCGCGACAACCGCGTGCTGGTCGTGGTCGAAGACACCGGCCCGGGCATCCCCGAACAGGCGCTGACCAAGGTGTTCAAGCGGTTCTATTCGGAACGGCCGCAAGGGCAGTTTGGCAACAATTCCGGCCTTGGCCTGTCGATCTCGAAACAGATCGTCGAGGCGCATGGCGGCGTGATCTGGGCTGAAAACATCCGCCCGACCCATGCCGATGCCACCTCTGACCCGTTGGGCGCGCGTTTTGTTGTCGGCCTGCCGGTCTGATCCCGGCCCATGTCGGCGGCGCTGACCCTTCACGCCACAACTGTCGCCTTCGAAGGCCGGGCGATCCTGATCAAGGGCGCGTCCGGCAGCGGCAAGTCGGCGCTTGGGCTGGAGCTTTTGTCGATCGGGGCCCGGCTGGTGGCCGATGACCAGACGGTCGTCACGGCAGAAGGCCCCGATCTGATCGCCTCTTGCCCGCCACCGCTGCGCGGCCTGATCGAGGCGCGGGGCCTCGGCCTGTTGCGCGCGCCCCATGATCCGCAGGCAAGGGTGGCACTGGTCGTCGATCTGGACCAGACCGAGGAGGCCCGCTTGCCCCCTGAGCGCAGCATCACGATAATGGGACAGCCCTTGTCCCTTGTGCTTGGCGTCAGGGCGGCCCATTTTCATGTCGCCCTCAGGCACTATGTCCTCTATGGGCGGCAGGCATAGGATGTTGGACAACACCGTGGCGCATGACAGTCTTATCCCCCCTGACTATCAGCTTGTGCTGGTCACCGGGCCATCGGGGGCAGGGCGGTCAACCGCGATCAACGCGATGGAGGATCTCGGCTACGAGGTGATCGACAACTTGCCGCTGTCGCTTGTCCCGCGGCTGGTCGAGGGGGAGCCGACCGCGCAGCCGATTGCCCTTGGGCTTGATGTGCGCAACCGCGATTTTGCCGCCGCCAGCCTGATCGAGTTGATCGACAGCCTGACGCGAGACCCTCGTGTGCAGCTTTCGGTTCTGTATCTGGATTGTCAGCCCGCCGTTCTGGTGCAGCGCTACAGCGAAACCCGCCGCCGCCATCCGCTGGCCCGCAGCCAGAGCCCGGAGGAAGGTGTCGAGCGCGAGATCGACCTGCTTGCCCCGATCAAGGCGCGGGCCGATCATCTGATTGACACCACCGACCTGACCATCCATGGCCTCAAGGCAGAGGTCGCGCGCTGGTTCGGTCAGGGGCACGGCCCAAGCCTCGCCGTTTCGGTGCAAAGTTTCAGCTACAAGCGTGGCGTGCCGCGTGGCGTGGATATGGTGTTCGACTGCCGTTTTCTGCGCAATCCGCACTGGGAGCCCGGCCTGCGCCAGGCCGATGGCCGCGATTCGCGCGTGGCCGACTTCGTGCGCGCCGATCCGCGTTTTGCGGAATTCTATCTGAAGTTGCAGGATTTCGTCCAGTTTCTGCTCCCGGCCCATCTGGCCGAGGGCCGGTCGCATGTGAGCATTGCCTTTGGCTGCACCGGGGGACAACATCGTTCGGTTGCCGTTGCGGAAATGCTGTGTGATACCCTTGCAGAGACCGGCTGGGCGGTGTCAAAACGACATCGAGAGTTGGAACGACATGGTGCAATGGACCAGGTCGCGAATGGCCCAGAGGCAAAAAGGGTGGGCAGCCTGTGATCGGAATCGTGATCGTGGCACATGGCGGCCTTGCGCGCGAATACCTCGCCGCGGTCGAGCATGTCGTAGGCCCGCAGACCGCGATGCGCGCCATTTCGATCGAGGATGACCATGACCGCGCCGCCAAGCAGGCAGAGATTTGCGGCGCTGCCGATGCGGTGGACAGTGGCGCAGGCGTTGTGGTCGTGACCGACATGTTTGGCGGCTCGCCGTCCAACCTGTCGTTGATGGCCTGCTTCGGGCCGGGGCGGCGCATCATCTATGGCGCCAATCTGCCGATGCTCATAAAGCTGGCGAAATCCCGCGATCTGGACGTGGCCGAGGCGGTAAATGCCGCGCTGGATGCGGGGCGCAAATACATCAACAGCCTTGATCTGGGCGGAGGTGCCTGAAATTGGCTGATAAAATCCTGCGTATCGTCAACGAAAAGGGTTTGCATGCCCGCGCAAGTGCCAAGTTCGTCGAGGTGGTGGAGGCCCATGATGCCGAAGCCGTGGTCAGCAAGGACGGCATGACCGTGGCGGGCGATTCCATAATGGGGCTTTTGATGTTGGCAGCCTCTCGCGGAACCTCTATTGAAGTGCGCACCACCGGGGCTGAAGCGGGCCCATTGGCAGAGGCGCTTGAGGCGCTTGTCGCCAACCGTTTCGGCGAAGAATACTGAGCCACATGGGTGGTGCAGAAAGGCCGACGGATCGTGACTGAGCATCCGCAGATCGACACAACCATCGGAACCGTGACCGGGCGCCCCGCTGTGGACCGCCCCTATGACATGCGCCGCCTGTCCTATGCGGGCACCTTCTCGAACCCGGTCAAGGCGGGGACCATCCGTGCCATAGAATGGATGACGGCCAAGATCACCCTGTTGCGGCTGATCCGCGAATTCGAGCGCGCCGGTGCCCCGTTCGGCTCGCCGTTCTGGCCAAAGGCGCTGCGCCACATGGGCATTCGCATCGACACCCCGCCCGAGGAGGTCGCGCATATCCCGCCAACCGGGCCTGTCGTCGTGGTCGCAAACCACCCGCACGGGTTGGTTGACGGCATGGTCATGGCGGAAATCGTCAACCGGGTGCGGTCTGATTTCAAGATTCTGACCCGCTCTTTGCTGACCGGCATCCCCGAGGTCGAGGAATTCATGATCCCCGTGCCTTTCCCGCATGAGGAAAACGCCCGCGAGGCCGGTTTGCAGATGCGCAATCTGACCATGGACCACCTGAGAAAGGGCGGCGTCATCATCCTGTTTCCGGCGGGCAAGGTTGCGATGTCCGAAGGATTCTTCGGCCCGGCGATCGAGGCCGAGTGGAACGTCTTTACCCACAAGATGATCCAGAAATCCGGTGCAACGATTGTTCCGGTTCATTTCACGGGCCAGAACAGCCGCCTGTTCCTGATTGCCAACAAGGTTTCGGATACGCTGCGCCAGGGCTTGCTGCTTTACGAGATCAAGCGCGCGCTGTTCAAGCCGCAGCGGCCCTTCATCGGCGCGCCGATCCCGGCCAGCGAATTGCAGAAGTGGGAAGGCAATCCGCGCGGCTTTCTGGCGTGGCTGCGCCAGCATACGCTCGACCTTGGCAGCTGACCCTTGCCCCGGTGACTGTCCGGCGAAAGATCACCGCAGCCCCGGCCGGATGTCTTGCCAAGAAATCGTGCAGGATCAGCGGGTCGGCACCGGAACGTCGCCGCGATAGTCGTAAAATCCGCGCTGTGTCTTGCGGCCCAGCCAACCGGCCTCCACATATTTTGTCAGCAACGGGCAGGGGCGATATTTGGTGTCGGCCAGCCCGTCATGCAGCACGTTCATGATGGCAAGGCAGGTGTCCAGCCCGATGAAATCGGCCAGTTCAAGCGGCCCCATCGGATGATTGGCGCCCAGCTTCAGGGACTCGTCGATCGACTTCACCGACCCCACCCCCTCATACAGGGTATAGACCGCCTCGTTGATCATCGGCATCAGGATGCGGTTCACGATAAAGGCGGGGAAGTCCTCGGCGCTCGCCGCGGTTTTCCCCAGCTTTCGCACGACCTCATGCATGGTGTCCCAGGTTTGCTGATCGGTGGCGATGCCGCGGATCAGTTCGACCAGTTGCATCACGGGCACGGGGTTCATGAAATGGAACCCCATGAACTTTTCCGGACGGTCCGTGCGGCTGGCCAGCCGGGTGATCGAGATGGACGACGTATTGGACGTCAGGATGGTATGAGGCTTGAGATGGGGCAAAAGGTCTTCAAAGATCGCCTGCTTGACCGTTTCGCGCTCGGTCGCGGCCTCGATGATCAGATCGCAAGGCCCGACATCGGCCAGCTTGAGGGTGGTCTGGATACGCGCGAGGGCGGCGGCCTTATCCTCGGCCGTGACCTTGCCGCGCGCCACCTGCCGTTCGATGTTCCGATCGATGGTCGCGATGGCACGGGTCAGCGCATCGGGATTCACATCCGTCAGGATCACGTCAAAGCCTGCAAGGGCAAAGACATGCGCAATCCCATTGCCCATCTGTCCGGCCCCGACCACGCCCACGCTGCGGATATCCATCTGTCGTCTCCGATCTTCTTGTCGGGCAACCTTAAGCGGCGGCCGCTTGCGGGGCAAGGGCGCTGCACCGCGGCACAGGGGATGTGGCGCAGGCCGATCGCATTTTTACCAAATGCTTCGTTTAGAAGTTTCGTAACGGGAATCGGTCAAGCCTGACCTCGGGTGTTGAAAACTGTGGTGGGTGCAAATGGCCTTTGAATATCCGGGCGACGGGTCGCTCGACTATTATCCATGCCGATATGGCAAATCGCGGATCATGTTTCGGGGTCCGCGGCGCGATCTGGACCGTCCCTTTGTCGTGACCTTGGGCGGGACCGAGACCTATGGGAAGTTCATTCCCGAACCTTTCCCCGCCTTGACCGAGGCGGCCACCGGCCTGCGCGTTGTCAATCTGGGCGTGGTCAACGCCGGGCTTGACCTTTATCTGAAGGACCCGGATCTGTTGGCCGTTGCCGCAAAGGCGCAACTTGCCGTGGTGCAGATCGTTGGCGCCCCGAACCTGACCAACCGGTTCTATGCGGTCCATGCGCGCCGCAATGACCGTTTCCTGCATGCCTCGCAACTGTTGCGCACGATCTACCGTGAGGTTGATTTCACCGATTTCAACTTTACCCGCCACATGCTGCAAACGCTGCAAGCGGTGTCGGTCGACAAGTTCGAGGTGCTGGCGGAGGAGTTGCGCGCCGCCTGGGTCGCGCGGATGAAGGCGCTGATTGCCGCGCTGCCGTGCCCTGTGCTGCTTCTGTGGATCGGCAAAACCGCGCCACCCATGCCGGGGCGTAGGTCTGATCTGGCTTATGATCCGCTGCTCGTCGATGCCGAGATGATCGCGACCTTGCGGCCTCTGGTGTGCGACTACCTCGAAGTGGTCGCCACACCCGAGGCGCAGAGGCGCGGGACAGATGGCATGGCCTTTGCCCAGCTGGACGCACCGGCTGCGGTGGCCTTGCCCGGCCCCGCGGTGCATCGGCAGATTGCCGATCTGCTCGGACCCGCCCTGCTTCGGCTGACCTGAGGCAAGACAGGCGCCCGCTGGGGGCGCCTGCCAAAGGGCTGCTCGGACCGGCTTTTACAGCTTTTCAACCAGTTCCGGGACGGCGGTGAAGAGGTCTGCGACGAGGCCGTAGTCTGCGACCTGGAAGATCGGGGCTTCTTCGTCCTTGTTGATGGCGACGATGACCTTGCTGTCCTTCATGCCGGCAAGGTGCTGGATCGCGCCCGAGATGCCGACGGCGACGTAGAGCGTGGGGGCGACCACCTTGCCGGTCTGGCCGACCTGCCAATCATTGGGCGCATAGCCTGAATCGACCGCCGCGCGGCTGGCGCCCACGGCAGCGCCCAGCTTGTCGGCCAGCTGTTCGATCAGGGCGAAATCGTCCTGGCTGCCCACGCCGCGCCCGCCCGACACCACGATCCCGGCCGAGGTCAGATCCGGCCGGTCGGTGGAGGCAACCTTGTCCTCCACCCAGGACGACAGCGCCTCCACCGGGCCGCTGACCGTTTCCACCGCCGCGGAACCGCCCATGCCGACGGCGCCATAGCTTGCCGTGCGCACGGTCAGAACCTTGATCCGGTCCGAGGATTTGACCGTCTGGATCGCGTTGCCGGCATAGATCGGGCGGTCAAAGGTCTCGGCATCGACAACCGCGACCACATCCGAGATCACCATCACATCCAGAAGGGCCGCCACGCGCGGCATCACGTTCTTGCAAAACGCGGTCGCGGCGCCTGCGATGTGGCTGTAGCCCCCCGCCAGCGACACGATCAGCGCCGCGGTGGATTCGGCCAGCCCGTGCGAATAGGCTGCATCCGCTGCCAGCAGAACCCTGGCCACGCCCTCCAGTTTCGCCGCCTCTGCCGCCGCGGCGTCATTGCCCGCCCCGGCCACCAGAACATGCACATCGCCCAAGGGCGCCACGGCCGAAACCGTCTTGGCAACCGCATCGGTCGCCAGCTGCCCGTCAGCCACATCCGCCAGAATAAGAACAGCCATCAGATCACCCCCGCCTCGTCCTTGAGCTTTGCAATCAACTCGTCCACCGAGGCAACCTTGACGCCCGCCTTGCGGCCCGCCGGTTCCACGGTCTTGACCACCGACAGGCGCGGCGCCACGTCCACCCCGTAATCCGCCGGGGTCTTGACCGCCAAGGGCTTGGCCTTGGCCTTCATGATGTTGGGCAGGCTGGCATAGCGCGGCTCGTTCAGGCGCAGGTCCACCGTCACGATACTCGGCAGCTTGACCGAAATCGTCTGCAACCCGCCGTCCACCTCGCGCGTCACGCGCGCGCTGTCACCCTCGACCTCCAACGCGCTGGCAAAGGTCGCCTGGCTCCAGCCCAGCAGCGCCGACAGCATCTGGCCGGTGGCGTTCATGTCATTGTCGATGGCCTGCTTGCCGCACAGCACCAGACCGGGCTGTTCCTCGCGCACCACGGCCGCCAACAGCTTGGCCACCGCCAAGGGCTCGATGTCGGTCTGCACCGTGTCGGTCGCCTCGATCAGGATGGCGCGATCCGCCCCCATCGCCAGCGCCGTGCGCAGCGTTTCCTGCGCCTGCTTCACCCCGATCGACACCACAACGATCTCGCTCGCGATCCCCTTCTCCTTCAGCCGGATCGCCTCCTCCACCGCGATCTCGTCGAACGGGTTCATCGACATCTTCACATTCGCAAGATCAACACCGCTCCCGTCCGCCTTGACGCGAACCTTCACGTTGTAGTCGATCACACGCTTCACAGGCACAATAACCTTCATCGACGCTAATCTCCCATAGCTTCAAGCTCTCTGGTCAAGGGAAATAGCCCGTCTTCCCCCGCCGCGACAGTGCAAAATCGACGCGGGAGGCGGCTGGAACGCCACGTTCCAGCCCGCCCGGATCAGCCGACCGGATCAGCCCCGGGTCAGGCCCGGCACCCAAAGCACATCGGCCTTGCCATCGTCATTCGCGATGCGCCCGGCGACAAAGAACCAGTCCGACAGGCGGTTGAGGTATTTCACCGCCTCGGCATTCACCTCCTCCATGGTGGCAAGTTCGACGACAAGCCGCTCCGCCCGGCGGCACACCGTCCGGCACAGATGCAGGTGTGCGGCAAGCGCGCTGCCCCCCGGCAGGATGAAGCTGCGCAACGGCGTCAGGCGCGCGTTCATCACATCGATTTCGGCCTCAAGCCGCAACACCTGATTTTCCACCATGCGCAGCGGGGTGTAGGGCAGGTCCTTGTCCTTGTGCATGTCGGGCGTGCAAAGATCGGCGCCCAGATCGAACAGGTCGTTCGAAATCCGCGCAAGTGCCGCGTCCATGTCGCCCGTGGCGTGCTGCCGCGCCAGCCCGACGGTTGCGTTGGTTTCATCCACCGTGCCATAGGCCGACACGCGCAGGCTGTGCTTGGCGACCCGTGCGCCATTGCCCAGTGCGGTTTCCCCGGCATCCCCGGTCTTTGTGTAGATTTTCGACAGAACAACCATGCTTAGCCCCCTTTGCTGCGCAGGAAGGCGAAGCCGACGATCAAGAGGACCGCCACCGCCTGCGCCGCGATACGATACCGCATCAGGCGGTTGGCATGTTTGCGGTTGAAATCCCCGCCCTTGGCAAAGCCGCCGATGCCGATCATCAGAATGACCAGAACACCAAGGCTTGCCACAGCGGCAAGGATGAACAGCGGATCGTTGAGCATGGGATACCCCTTCCTGTGCGCATGACTTAGGCGGCAATCTGACAAAAGCGAAGGTGAAAAACCCGGCGCATCCATTTTTGTGGCCTGTGCCTTGTGCCACGCGGACGGTTTGCCCCGTCAGGCCCGTGTCAGGCCCGTGCGATCACCCAGTCGAGCATCCGCGTCGGCAGGATCCGCCGCAAGACCCCCATCAGATGCGTGGGGGTTGTGACATAGTAGCGCGCCTTCGGCTTGCGGCTTTCCAGCGCATGGATCAGCTTTTGCGTGACCGCCTGCGCCGGCAGTTCAAACCGGTCTGGCCCGCGGTCTTCGTAAAGCCTGCCGCGCAGGGTGGCATATTCGCCCGCGCGGGCCGAGGCTTCCCAGTTGATCCATTTTTCGAAATGCGGGATGGCGTTGGCCCTGATCCGGCTTGTCACGGGGCCGGGTTCGATCAGGCTGATGTGGATGCCTGTGCCCCGCATCTCGATCCGCAACACGTCGGTCAGACCTTCCATCGCGAATTTGGTCGCGACATAGGCGCCCCGCCATTTCAGCCCGACAAGGCCAAGGACAGACGAACAATTCACGATCCGCCCGCCGCCTTGGGCCCGCATGACCGGAATCACGCGCCGCGTCAGGTCGTGATAGCCAAACAGGTTGACCTCGAAGATTTCGCGCAAGGCGCCGCGCGGCAGATCCTCGACCGCGCCGGGGCAGGCGAAGGCCCCGTTGTTATAGAGCGCGTCAAGCCGCCCGCCGGTCGCCTCCAGCACCTGTTCCAGCGCGGCGGCGATGCTGGCCTCGTCGGCATAATCAAGGCGTGGGCTTTCAAACCCCTCCGCCATCAGCCGGTCGCAATCGGCCTGCTGGCGGCAACTGGCAAACACCCGCCAGCCCCGTGCCCGCAGGCCGCGTGCGGCATCAAGCCCGATTCCCGACGAACAGCCGGTGATAAGCACAGATCGTTGCATGATAGGGTCTGCCCGCCCGAATGGTTTCGTTTTTTTGGATGACTGTTTCATCGGTGGGGCGCTGTCGTCTCACCCCTTGGGCGCAGAGTGACACGACACCCCCGGGCGTTCAAGATTGACTTGATCGGGGCAAGGTTGTTTGCCGTCTTGGGCGCCGCCGCTGCCACCACAAAAACCCAGCCCCACACAGGGTGCAGATGGCAGCAATCGACCTGCCGGCGGGTCAACCGGCGCGTGGGGATCGCCGCGCTGCTGCGCACACGGCGCGCTTCAGGGAGCGTCGGCGAGGAAATCCATCGACATGTATCCGTCCAGCCCGTCGCCTTCCAGCCGGATACGCGCCCAGCCGTTTTCCTCGATCCAGACCACCGTCACCGCCTCGCCGCGGGTCAGCTTGCCCACCACCCCATCTGCGGTGGACGGGCCAGAGCGCACGTTGACCGACCGGCCCGTGACATATTTGACGGCATCTGGTGCCACAGCCGCGGGCTGCGCCGGGATTTCGGGTGCCGCAACAGGGGTCACGACCGGGCGCTGAGGGGTGAAGGCCACCTGCGTGACCACATCCGCAGTGTCGGGCACCGGGGGGGCGACCTGGTCTGCCCCGGCCCTTGGCGTCGCCGCGACAGGCAGGCTTTGGGCCAGACGCTCTGCCTCCGCGGCCTCCTGCAAGCCGAACCGAAGCTGGCCCCGGTCCTCGCCCGCGATCTGAAGGGTCACGAAAATTCCTGCACAGAGCAGCAGCAGCAGACGGATCATCCGAACACACCCGATTCACTTTGTATTTCGGTTGAGGTATCATATCTGCATGATCGGCATAGTGGGAAAACGATCTCGCTTTCCCCCCTGCGCGCAGATTTTTTTGGCCCCGGCCGGTCCGAATTTCGGTCTGGACCGGCACGGCCCAGCGCATTACACCACATGCATGTCCGATGATGCCGACCCCCCCAAGATAGAGCCTGTCGAAGTGGCCGAACCGCTGAGCCGTGCGATTGGCGAGCGGTATCTGACCTATGCGCTGTCCACCATCATGCACCGCGCGCTGCCCGATGCGCGCGACGGGCTGAAACCCGTGCACCGCCGCATCCTTTTCGCCATGCGCGAACTGCGGCTGTCGGCGACCTCGGCCTTCCGCAAATCGGCCAAGATCGCGGGCGATGTGATGGGCAACTATCACCCCCATGGCGACGCCGCGATCTATGACGCGATGGCGCGTCTGGCGCAGGATTTCAACGTGCGCTACCCGCTGGTGGACGGGCAGGGCAATTTCGGCAACATCGACGGCGACAACCCGGCAGCCAGCCGCTACACCGAAGCCCGCCTGACCGCCATCGCCGAGACGCTGATGGAAGGGCTGACGGAAAACGCGGTCGATTTCCGCCCCAATTACGACGGCACACTGGAAGAACCCGTGGTGATGCCTGCGGCCTTTCCGAACCTGCTGGCCAACGGGTCAAGCGGGATTGCGGTGGGCATGGCAACCAACATCCCGCCCCACAACCTGGACGAGCTGATCCAGGGCTGCCATGCGCTGTTGCGCAACCCTGACCTGACGACCGCCGAATTGGTGGACCTTATTCCCGGCCCCGATTTCCCCACCGGGGGCGTGATGGTCGAACCCCGCGCCGTGATGCTTGACGCCTATGAAACTGGCCGCGGATCGTTCCGCACGCGGGCGAAATGGCAGGTCGAGGATCTTGGCCGCGGCACCTGGCAGACCGTCGTGACCGAGATCCCCTATCAGGTCGCCAAATCCCGGCTGATCGAAAAGCTGGCCGAGCTGATCCAGACCAAGAAAATCCCGCTTCTGGCCGATGTGCGCGACGAATCCGCCGATGACGTGCGCATCGTTCTGGAACCGCGGGCAAAGACGGTGGACCCGGACGTGCTCATGGGCACGCTTTTCAAGAATTCCGATCTTGAAACCCGCTTCAGCCTGAACATGAACGTGCTGATCGACGGCAAGGTGCCCCGCGTGTGCAGCCTAAAGGAAGTGCTGCGCGCCTTCCTTGACCACCGCCGCGAGGTTTTGCGCCGCCGCAGCCTGCACCGGATGGAAAAGATCGACCACCGGCTGGAGATTCTCGAAGGCTTCATCATCACCTTCCTGAACCTTGACCGCGTGATCGACATCATCCGCTACGACACCGACCCAAAGGCCGCTCTGATGCGCGAGACCTGGGGCTAGCCGCATCCGCGCGCCCTGTCGGAAAAGGACTATGTTCCGCCGCCCGCAGGCGAGGGCGAGTTGACCGAGCCGCAGGCCGACGCGATCCTGAACATGCGCCTGCGGTCGCTGCGCAAGCTCGAGGAGATGGAGCTGATCGCCGAACGCGACGCGCTGACCCGCGAACGCGCCGGCCTTGCCGATCTGCTGGACAGCGACCGCCTG
>JALOSF010000098.1 GCA_025458525.1 Cypionkella sp.
GCTTGGTGATCGAGGCCATTTTCGTGTGCGCTATGTGTGCAGTGAGTCGTCGAAACAGGGGATATTGGGGGCTATCAGGGCGTAGTCTGGCGTGGACACCACTCGTGCCAACGGATTGAAGATACCAGAAAAATGACAGAAAATCAATCACAAAGACTATCGGTTGCGCCCATGATGGATTGGACCGATCGACATTGCCGCTTCTTTCACCGGCTGATGACGCGGCGCGCCATGCTTTACACCGAGATGGTGACAGCCCCCGCCGTGCTGCATGGCGCACGGCCGCGGCTTCTGGATTTCAGTGAGGCAGAGCATCCGCTGGCGCTGCAACTGGGGGGATCGGACCCGGGCGAGCTTGCGCAGGCGGTGCGACACGCGCGCGACTGGGGCTATGACGAAATCAACCTGAACGTCGGCTGCCCGTCGGACCGGGTGCAGTCGGGCTGTTTCGGTGCGGTGCTGATGGAGCGCCCTGCACTGGTGGCCGATTGTGTGGCGGCGATGATCGCGGAAAGCCCGGTGCCGGTCACGGTCAAGTGCCGGATCGGCGTCGATGACCAGATCCCCGAACAGGTGCTGCCGGCATTCCTTGAAACCGTGGCCCGTGCCGGGGTCAGCCATTTTGTGATCCATGCGCGCAAGGCCTGGCTGCAAGGTCTGTCGCCCAAGGAAAACCGCGAGATTCCGCCGCTCGATTACCCGCTGGTGCTGCGGATGAAACAGGCGTTTCCCGAACTGACGATCTGCATCAATGGCGGGATCACGCGGCTGGATCAGGCGCAGGCGCTGCTGGATCAGGGCCTGGACGGTGTGATGATCGGGCGCGCCGCCTATCACGATCCGGCCGCCACGCTGATCGGCGCCGACCGGCTTTGGGGCGATGCCTTTGCCCCCGATGCGATTGCGGTGGTCGAGGCGATGCGGCCCTATATCGCCGCGCATCTGGCGCAGGGCGGGCGGCTGCACCAGATCACCCGGCACATGCTGGGGCTGTTCACCGGGCGGCCGGGCGCCCGCGGCTGGCGCCGGGTGCTGTCCGAAGGGGCAGGTCGCCCCGGCGCCGGGCTTGATCTGCTCGACGCAGCCCTTGCGCAGGTTCAGGCTGCGGCGGCCTGACCCCGCATCAGACGCGACAGCGCAAGGGCGATCACCCCGCACAGCGCGATCGCGCCCAGCATCGGCAGGGCGGTGCCGTCAAAGAAGGGCGCCGTGGCCGCGATCATCACCCCGCCTGCCAGCATCTGCAACGTGCCGCCAAGGGACGAGGCAAGCCCGGCGATGTCGCCATGCTCCTCCAGCGCCAGCACCATGACGGTGGGAATGACCAGCCCCAGAAAGCCGTTGGCGATGAACAACCCGGCCATCACGACCGCAAGGCTGGCAAAGCCAAACACGCCCAGCAGCGCAAGCAGCACCGTGCTTGCGCAAAAGCCCAGAACCGCCACGCGCACCACGGCCCCCGCGCCAAATCGCTGGCCAAGCCCTGCGGCCAGCTGCGAGGCCGCGAAAAAGCCGATGGCGTTGACGGCAAAGGCCAGCGAAAAACCGGTCGGCGACAGGCCGAAGGCTTCGGTATAGACAAAGGGGCCGGAGGCTATGAAGACAAAGAAGCTCGCCATGGCAAAGCCGCCAAGGAAGGTCAGCGCCATGAAGCCACGGTCGGTCAACAGGCGCTGCGCCCCGCGCAGCGTATCGGCCAGATCAAAGCGCTGACGCTGGGCCGCGGGCAAGGTCTCGGTCAGCACAAAGCGGATCATCATCAAGGACAGCAGTGCCGCAAGCGCCAGCGCGCCAAAGATCCAGCGCCACCCGGCCACCGCCATCACCCCGGCCCCGGCCAGCGGCGCCAGCATGGGCGAGACAGAGATCACCAACATGATCGCCGCCATCAGCCGTGTGGCCTGATGCCCGGTCGCCATGTCGCGGATAATGGCCCGCGGCACCACCATCACCGCGGCGCCCCCCAGACCTTGCACGAACCGCCCCGCCATCAACCAGCCGATGGAGGGCGCGAAGGCACAGATCAGCGTGCCAAGCAGAAAGATCGCAAGCCCGGCATAAAGCGGCGGCTTGCGCCCCGCCTGATCCGCCCATGGGCCATAGAACAGTTGCGCCACGCCGAACGCGAGGAAATAGGCGGTGATCGTGCCCTGCATCGCGGCCACGCTGGTGCCAAGATCGTCCCCGATCCGGGGCATGGCCGGCAGATACATGTCAATCGCAAACGGACCGACGCAGGACAGAAGACCCAGCCCGTTGAAACCCGGCACTGGCCCTCGCCCGGCACAGCGGCTATCACCTGATGCACAGGTCAGCGCACGAAAGGGGCCTTGGACATGCCGGATGCAAGCCTTCTGATCCCGATGACCCTGCTGCTGGTGGGGATCGGGGCTTTGGCCGGGGTGATCGCGGGGCTGCTGGGGGTTGGCGGCGGCATCGTGCTGGTGCCTGCGTTCTTTTATGCCTTCGGCGCATTGGGCTATGACGGGCCGCAGCTGATGCAGGTCTGTCTTGCCACATCGCTGGCCACCATCGTTGTCACCTCGATGCGTTCGGTCGCGGCCCATCACAAGAAGGGTGCGGTCGATTGGGAGATCCTGCGCGGCTGGGCCCCGGCGATCGGGGTGGGCGCGGTGATCGGGGTCTTTACCGCCACATCGCTCAAATCCGTGACCTTGCAGGCGATCTTTGGCGTGCTTGGCATGTGCGTCGGGCTTTACATGGCCTTTGGCAAGCCGCATTGGCGGCTGGGCAGCGAGATGCCCAAGGGACCAAAACGCGCGGCGATGGGCGGCATGGTCGGCTTTCTTTCGGTGTTGATGGGGATCGGCGGCGGCAGTTTCGGCGTGCCGTTGATGAGCCTTTACAACACCCCGATCCACCGTGCCGTGGCCACCGCTTCGGGCTTTGGCATGACCATCGCGGTGCCTTCGGTGCTGGTGTTTCTGACGCTCGAGATCGAGCAGGCGCCCCCCTTCACCCTTGGCGCGGTCAACCTGCCGGCCTTCGCCCTGATCTTCGTGATGACGATGATCACCACGCCGCTTGGGGTCAGGCTCGCCCATGCGATGGACCCAAAGCCGCTCCGGCGGGTCTTTGCCGTCTTTATCACGCTGGTCGCGCTGAACATGCTGCGCAAGGTCGCCGGGTGGTGATCTGCCCCGAGGTGCAGGCGCGCGGCTGGCACAAGATCGGCCCCAACCCCGCGATCCTGGGCTGGGCGCGGGCGGCGCGGCCGGTGGCCGAGCAGGCCATCGCCGCAAGCCCCGAGCCTTGGCGCTGCGGCGGGACGTGGTTTGTCGGGGTGGACGCCCTGCCCAATGGCCCGGACGGTGCGGTGGCGGGCGCGGCCTTTCCCTGGGATGCGCTGCCGCTTGCCCCATGCGCCTTGCACTGGGGGCAGCTGTCCACCATCCGCCCCGGCTATCCCCAGCTTTCGGCCGAGGAAACGCCCGCAGCCTTTCGCTTTCGCCAGACCCGCGATGCGGCCCATCTGGACGGGTTGTTACCTGTTGGTCCCGAAAAGCGGCGCAAGATCAAGGAGCCGCATGCCTGGATCCTTGGCCTGCCGCTGACCGAGGCGCAAGGCGCGCCGCTGGTGGTCTGGGAGCGCAGCCATCTTGTCCTGCAAGACGCCCTGCGCCGGGCCCTTGCCCCGCATCCGCCCGCGATCTGGGCAGAGGTGGACATCACCGAGGCCTATCAAACCGCAAGGGCGCAGGTCTTTGAGCTTTGCCCCCGGATCGAGCTGCGCGCCGTGCCGGGCGAGGCGATGGTGCTGCACCGCCTGACCCTGCATGGCGTGGCGCCCTGGCCATCGGCGGATCACGACAAGGGGCAAAGCGCGCGGATCATCGCCTATTTCCGCCCGATGCTGACCTCTGTCGCCGACTGGATCCGCGCGCCCTGACAAGGGCCGCGCCCGGGCCCGGCGCCGCAGCCATCGCCGCCGCGGATCAGCCTTGCAGCCGCGCGTTGCGCCCACCGCGCCGCTTGGCGATCAGCGGCGCGCGGGCGGGCAGTTCGGCCATGATCTCGGCCCGCCGTTCGGGCGTCAGCCGCGACCACAGCGTGATCTCGTCGATGCTGCGCAGACAGCCGACGCACAGACGCGCCTCGGGGTGGACAACGCAGAGCTTGACGCAAGGCGAGGCGATTTCGTCGCGTTTCCAGATCTCGTCGCTCACGCGTCCCCCTGCCTTGCTGTCATATACGCCATGCGATCCAGCGCCCCTTGCAGGATATAGCTTGCCGCGACCTTGTCGATCACCTCCTTGCGACCCTTTCGCGACGTATCCGCCTCCAGCAGCGCGCGTTCGGCCGCGACGGTGGACAGCCGTTCGTCCCAGAAGGTGATCGGCAGGTCGGTCAGCTTTTCAAGGTTGCGGGCAAAGGCGCGGGTGGATTGGACGCGCGGCCCTTCGCTGCCATCCATGTTGAGCGGCAGGCCAAGGATGATGCCGCTGGCGCCGCGTTCGGTCAGCAGCGCCAGAAGCCGCGCGGCATCGAGCGAGAATTTCTCGCGCCGGATCACCTCGACCGGGGTGGCCACGCTGCGGCGCAGATCCGACAGGGCAACGCCGATGGTCTTGTCACCCAGATCAAGGCCCGCGATGGCGCGGCCCGGTGGCAGAAGGGCCAGAAAGCCGGTGACGTCGGGCAGGATCATTCCGCGACACCGGCCATCACCGCGGCCTCGCGCAGGCCCGACAGGTCCACGCTGCGCCCCTCGAACCGGGTCTGCGCCTCGGCATAGATCGCGCGGGCCTGATCCATGCGCCCGATCTGTGCCAGTGCCGTGATCAGCCGCGCCCATTCCTCGGCCGGACCGCCTTCGGCAGCAAGCCGTTCGGCAAGCTGGTCCACCATGCCCTCGATCATCGCCTGCCGCTCCTCGGGCGTCATCTCGGCGGCGGCGGCGACATCGGCGGCATTCGGGCCGCGGGCCGCAGGGGGCAGCGTGTAGGTCACGCCGGCGCGGCTTGCCAGATCCTCGATCTGGGCCCGGATCGGCGCAATCCAGGGCGCATCGCCGGGGCCTTCGTCCAGCAGGTGGCGCCACAGCACAAAAGCGCGGTCATAGCGCCCGATCTGCGCCTGCATCAGGCCCGAATAATAGCGGGCGGTGCCATTGCGCGGATCGATCTCCAGCGCGCGGACAAGGGCGGCCTCGGCCTCGGGCGAGACATAGCCGCCCGCCGCCATCACCATCAGCTCGGCATGGGCGGCATGGTCTTCTGCGCTCGCGCCTTGCGCCTTGAGGGCCACCAGCCGGGCCTGCGCCTCGGCGGCGGCGGCCAGATTGCCGATGGCCGCCTCATTTCGCGCCAAAAGCTCCAGCCCGCGCACATCCTCGGGCCGCTCCTCGACGGTTTGGCGCAGCTTGTCCATCAACTGGGCAAAATCGGGGTCAATATCGGTGCGCGGCGGCGGCAGAACCGCTTCGGCCATCGCCTCGGCCTGCGACGGGCGCGACAGGCGAAACTGCTCGGACATATCCAGCCGGGCCTGAAGCGGCAGGTCGGGATAGCCGGGCGCGCCGATCTGCCAGTAAAGCCCGAGCGCGCCTGCGGTCAGCACCGCAACCACCGCCGCCCCGCCCAAACCGCTGCGCGAGACGCTGACCTGCGGCGCGGTGCGGGCGCTGCGATCGGTGTCCAGAAGGCGGCGCTGAATCTCGGTGCGCAGCCGCGCGCCCTCGTCGGCGGCGATGGCGCCCCGGGCGATGTCACGCTCGATTTCGGTCAGCTGGTCGCGATAGACCGCAAGGTCAAAGTCGGCAGAGGCCCGCTCGTCAAGGCGCGCGCGCGCCATGGCCCGCATCAGGGTGGCCGCGACCGCACCCACAAGGATCGCAGCAGCCGCCCAGAAAAACCAAACGTTCATGACCCACCCTTCTGTCGCATCTGCCCCCATGTAAGCGCTCTGGCGCGCCGACAAAAGGCGCGAATTGGCCGCAGGTCGTGCGCGCTCTGCGCGGCACGGGTGCGCGCCTTGCGCGGCACGGGTGCGCCTTATGCGGCACGGGTGCGACGACGCACCGCCACCCAAAGGCGACGCATGTCGCAATTTTCCCTGTTGTGCCGCTTGGGGCCACGGCGACAAGGCGTTAAGAGGTCAAACAGGGGGCACGCACACCCCGCCTCGCTTCTAGGACAGGTCACATGAAACGCTATTCGGTCTTTGCCCTCGCACGGGAGGCGCTGAACCACCATCAGGGTTGGGAACGGGCGTGGAAATCGCCAAGCCCGAAGGCCCGTTATGATGCGATCATCATCGGCGCGGGCGGGCATGGTCTGGCAACGGCCTATTATCTTGGAAAAAATCACGGGCTGCGCAATGTCGCGATCCTTGAAAAAGGCTGGCTTGGCGGCGGCAACACCGGGCGCAACACCACGATCATCCGGTCGAACTATCTGCAAGACCCCTCGGCGGCGCTGTATGAAAAGGCGCGGTCGCTTTACGAGACGCTGAGCCAGGATCTGAACTACAACATCATGTTCAGCCCGCGGGGCCTGTTGATGCTGGCCCAGACCCATCACGAGGTGCGCGGCTATCTGCGCACGGTGCACGCCAATACCTTGCAAGGGGTCGCGACCGAATGGATCGGGCCGGAGCGGGTCAAGGAACTGGTTCCGATCATCAATATCGACGGGCCGCGCTATCCGATCCTGGGCGCGCTTTATCAGGCACGCGGCGGCACGGCGCGGCATGATGCGGTGGCCTGGGGCTATGCGCGGGCCTGTTCCGACATGGGGATGGACATCATCCAGCAATGCGAGGTCACGGCCGTGCGGTCCGAGAACGGCCAGGTGACGGGGGTCGAGACGACCAAGGGTTTCATCGGCACGACCAAGCTGGGCATCGTGGTGGCGGGCCATTCGGGGCAGGTGGCCGAAATGGCGGGGTTCCGTCTGCCGGTCGAATCGCTGTGCCTGCAGGCGCTGGTGTCGGAACCGATCAAGCCCTGCATGGACGTGGTCGTCATGGCCAACACGGTGCATGGCTACATGAGCCAGTCCGACAAGGGCGAGATGGTGATCGGCGGCGGCACCGATGGGTTCAACAACTATACCCAGCGCGGCAGCTTTCACCATATCGAAGAAACCCTGCGCGCCCTGATCGAAACCTTCCCGATGATCTCCCGGCTCAAGATGCTGCGGCAATGGGGCGGGATCGTCGATATGACGGGCGATCGCTCTCCCATCATCTCGAAGACGCCGCTGGGGAATTGCTTCATCAACTGCGGCTGGGGCACCGGGGGGTTCAAGGCCATTCCGGGGTCGGGCTGGGCCATGGCCGAGTTGATGGCGCGCGGCGAGCCGGGTCCGCTGGCCGCGGAATTCAGCATGTATCGCTTCCGCGAAGGGCGCTTCATCGACGAAAGCGTGGCCGCCGGGGTGGCGCATTGACCATGCCAGGGAACCAAACGGCGACAGGCTGCGTTTGTCTTGCAATCAGCTATTGCAAGGAGGACCAGAGATGGCCGACACTTTCAATTCGACCACAACCACGACCACCCCGGGCTATACCAACCCGGCCAATGCCCCGCTGGGCGCCACGACCCATGCCACGCATGTGCGCGAAACCCGCAGTTCGACCAACTGGTTCGCCTGGCTTCTGGGTGGCGCGGTCATCGCGGTTGGCATTGGCGCGCTTGTCTATAGTGGCGATGACGTTGCCCCCGGCGCCGCAGCCCCCGGCAACAACGTCACCATCGAAGCGCCCACAACCGCTCCGGCGCCCGCGGCCGAAACGCCCGTCGCCCCGGCAAGCCCTGTCGCGCCTGAGGCCCCAGCGGCCACCACGCCCGATGCAGCCGTGCCCGAAGCAACCGCTCCGGCCGCCGATGCGCCTGTCGTTGCCGATCCGGTCGCCCCGGCCCCTGACGCCGCGGCCGAGCCTGCCCCGGCTGCGCCAAGCGGCAACTGATACGACTTTCCTTCTTTCCGTCCCATCCTACCGGGCGGGCGCAGTCTTGCGCCCGCCTTTTTCACGTTCACAGGTGTGCCATGCTGCTGCTTGAATGCCCCTATTGCGGCGTAAAGGCCGAAGAAACCGAACTCTCGCCCGGTGGCGAGGCGCATCTGAAACGCTTTGGCCCCGGATCGTCGGATGATGAATTCGAGGCTTATATGTTCGCCCGCAAGAACCCCAAGGGCGTGCATTTCGAACGCTGGCGCCATGCCTATGGCTGTGGAAAATGGATTCTTGCCGCCCGCTGCACCGCGACGCTAGAGGTGTTTGGCACCTATGTCGCGCAAAGCAGCGCGCCGCCCGCGGATATCGTCGAGAAGATCAAGGCCAAGCGCCCCGAGTGGAAGGGCTTTTCATGAGCACGCGACTGAAAACCGGCGGGCGGTTGATCGACCGCTCTGCGGGAATTGAATTTTCGTTCAACGGCAAGCGGATGCGCGGCTATGCGGGCGACACACTCGCCTCTGCGCTGCTGGCGGGCGATCAGATGCTGGTGGGGCGGTCGTTCAAATACCACCGCCCGCGTGGCATCATCGCCTCGGGCGCCGAGGAGCCGAATGCGCTGGTCAATCTGGGCCGGGCCGGGCGGCTGGAGCCGAACCAGCGCGCCACCACGACCGAGCTGTTCGACGGGCTGGAGGCGCGCAGCCAGAACCATTGGCCAAGCCTCGACTATGACATCGGCGTGGTGAACAACCTTGCCGCGCGGTTCCTGCCCGGCGGGTTCTATTACAAGACCTTCATCCATCCGCGCGCCGCGTGGAAACACCTGTTCGAGCCGATCATCCGGCAATCGGCGGGCCTTGGGTCGGCACCAAGGGACCGCGACGCCGACCGCTATGAGCAGGCCTATGCGTTCTGCGACCTGCTGATCGTCGGGGGCGGGATTGCCGGGCTGCGGGCAGCCTTGGTCGCGGGCCGTGCGGGCGCGCGCGTCTGGCTGGTGGAACAGACCCCCCACTGGGGCGGGCGGGCGCCGGTGGATGGGGACGTGATCGACGGGCAGGGCGCGGCGGCTTGGGTCGATGCGGCGCTGTCTGAACTGTCGGCGATGGACAACGTCACCTTGCGCCTGCGCTGCATGGCGGCGGGGTCTTATGACCACGGCTATGTGCTGCTGGATGAAAAACTGGCGGATCATACCCCCGGCGATGGACGCCCCCGGCACCGCTTGTGGCGGATGCGCGCGGCCAAGATCATCGCGGCGACCGGCGCGATCGAGCGGCCTTTGTCCTTTGCGGGCAATGACATACCGGGTGTCATGCTGGCAAGCGCTGTGCGCGATTATGTGGTGAACTGGGCGGTATCGCCGGGCGACCGCACGGTTGTTGTGACCAACAATGACGACGCCTATCGCACCGCCATCGCGCTGCGCGAGGCCGGGCTGGAGGTGGCGGCGGTGATCGACGCCCGCGCGGTGGCCGATGGCGCTTTGCCAAACCGCGCCCGCGCGATGGGCATCCGGGTGGAAACCGGACGCGCGATTGCCAAGGTCAAGGGCGGCAAACGGGTCGAGGCGGTAGAGATTTGCGTGGCGGCCGGTGAGGGCGCGGCCAGCAGCACGCTGCCCTGCGACGCGGTGGCGATGTCGGGCGGCTGGTCGCCGGTCGTGCATCTGTGGAGCCATTGCGGCGGCAAGCTGATCTGGGACGAGGCGGAGGCGATGTTCCGCCCTGATCCCGCCCGCCCGCCGCGCCACCATGACGGCAGCGCGATGGTGCAGGCCGCGGGCGCCGCCAACGGCGCGTTGCGCGCAGCACTTCTGGATGCGGACACGCAGGTGAAGATCGCGCTGCAAGACCTTGGTTTCGCAGCGCAAATCCCAGACATCCCCGCGCATGAGACAGAGGCCGAGGCCCCGCTGGAGCCGGTCTGGATCATGCCGCAGGGCGCCGGGATCGCGCTGCGTGCCAAGATGTTTCTGGATTATCAGAACGATGTCAAAGTCTCGGACGTGCAGCTTGCCGCCCGCGAAGGCTATGAAAGCGTGGAACACACCAAGCGCTATACCACGCTGGGCATGGCGACCGATCAGGGCAAGTTGAGCAATATCAACGGTCTTGCGGTGCTGGCCGACAGTCTGAACGCGCCCATCCCGCAGGTCGGCACCACCACCTTCCGCCCGCCCTATACGCCGGTGCCGCTGGGCGCGCTGGCGGGCGAGGCGCGGGGCGAGATCTTTCAGCCCCTGCGCAAGACCCCGATGCACGACTGGCACGAAAAGAACGGCGCGCATTTCGAACCCGTCGGCTATTGGCGGCGGCCCTATTGCTTTCAGCGCCCCGGAGAGACGGTGCAGCAGGCGGTGGAGCGCGAGGTCAGGAACACCCGCGCGGCACTGGGTTTGCTGGACGCCTCCACCCTTGGCAAGATCATCGTCAAGGGGCCGGATGCGGGGCGGTTTCTCGACATGCTTTACACCGGCATGATGAGCACGCTGCCCGTCGGGAAATGCCGCTATGGGTTGATGTGCAACGAGCAGGGCTTTCTGATCGACGATGGCGTGGTTGCGCGTCTGTCGCAGGACAGCTGGCTGTGCCACACCACCTCGGGCGGGGCCGACCGCATCCACGCCTGGATGGAGGATTGGCTGCAATGCGAATGGTGGGACTGGCAGGTGTTCACCGCCAATGTGACCGAGCAATATGCCCAAGTCGCCGTCGTGGGGCCGAATGCCCGCAAGCTGCTGGAAACACTGGGCGGCATGGATGTCTCGCGCGAGGCGCTGCCCTTCATGGCCTGGGCCGATGGAACCTTGGGCGGCTTTGCCTGCCGGGTGTTCCGCATCAGCTTTTCGGGCGAGCTGTCTTATGAAATCGCGGTTCCGGCCGGACAGGGTGCTGCCTTCTGGGCGGCGCTTCATGCGGCGGGGGCCGACTTCGGCGCGATGCCCTACGGCACCGAGGCGCTGCATATCATGCGGGCCGAAAAGGGCTTCATCATGATCGGCGACGAAACCGACGGCACGATCATCCCGCAGGATCTTGGCCTTGACTGGGCGATTTCCAAGAAAAAGGCCGACTATCTGGGCAAGCGGGGGCAGGAACGCGCGTTTCTGGCCAGTGCGGACCGCTGGAAACTGGTCGGCTTTGAAACGCTGGACGGATCGGTGATCGAGGATGGCGCCTATATCCCCGAACCCGGCCACAATGCCAACGGCCAGCGCAAGGTTCAGGGTCGCGTCACCTCCACCTACCTGTCGCCCACCTTGGGCCGCGGGATAGCGATGGGTCTGCTGCGGCAAGGTCCGGCGCGGATGGGCGAGGTGGTGGACTTCACCAGGACCGACGGCGGCACCACGCGGGCCCGGGTGGTCAGCCCGGTGTTCTTTGACAAGGACGGGGAGAAGCCGAATGTCTGAGCCGGTCAGCCCCATGTCGGGCGCGTCATTCCACGGCTTTGCGACGGTGCGCGATCTTGGCCCGCTGGGCATGATCACGCTGCGCGCCAAGGCCGATACCCCGGGGCTGCCCGCGGCGGTGCAGGCCGCCACCGGCTGTGCCCTGCCGGGGGTGCGGCGGATCTTGCGGTCGGGCGCGCGGGCGGCGGGCTGGATGAGCCCGGACGAATACCTGCTGGTGCTGCCCTATGCTGAGGTTTCGGGCGCCTTGGCGGCCATCGCCGACGCGATGCAGGGCCAGCACCATCTGGCGGTCGATGTCTCTGACGCGCGGGCGGTGTTTCGGATCGAAGGGCCAAAGGCCGATCAGGTTCTGCGCAAGCTGATGCCCGTCGATTTTGACCGGCTGGAGCCGAACGAGCTGCGCCGCAGCCGGGCCGCGCAGGTGGCGGCGGCGATCTGGGCCGAGGAGGGCGGCTTTACGCTGGTCTGCTTCCGCTCGGTCGCGGGCTATGTGAGGGGGCTGTTGACCACATCCGCGCAGCCGGGATCAGAGCTGACCCCCGGCGTGTGACCCCCGCAGGGCAAGACGACAAGGCGGGGGGGCGTGCCCCCCGGCCCTGACCCTTGGGGGTAGGGCGCCAAGGCCAAGGGCGGCGCTACAGGCCGACCA
>JALOSF010000190.1 GCA_025458525.1 Cypionkella sp.
GGCAACCGCCCCTTTTTCATGCGCCGCAGCGCGGGTGCACGTGATGCACCCGCCGCGCAAGAGGGTGGCGCCCGGACAGGCCAAGCGCGTGATGCGCGGCCAGATACAGCACATGCCATTCCTCTGCCCGGTCGGGGCCGCGCATGTCGACATCCCCCAGAAACCCGACCATGAGCAGATGCGCATCCACCCCCTGCGCGCAAAGCCAGTGCAGATGCGCCAGCCGGTTGGCATATTGATAGAACACCCGCGACCAGTCGCTGCGCGCATCGGCCCCCAGCGCCACGCGCGTATCGTTCAGCGCGCGACGGATCCGGGCAAGCGACGCGGGGCCCGCCGCCGAAGGCGAGGACAGCGCCTCTGTCAGATGCGACTTGGCCTCGACCAGCACAACCGCCTCGCCGGCCCGCGCCAGCCCGTCCCATCGCGGCCCCGACCGGGGCCAGAACGCCAACAGCGCAGGGGCCAGATGCGGCAGCCCAAGCCTGTCCAGGAAATCGGCATCCATGTATTCGGCATGATCGTCGCCGGCCAGCGGCGACAGCCATTCAAGCGGCGGCAGCCCGGGGGGCTGCAACCGTGCCGGATCGGTCGCAACCAGATGCTGCAGCCAGTACTGGCTGCCCTTTCGTGCCGGCGGCGGAACGACCCGCGCCACCCGTCAGCAGGCCCGGGGCCGGATCATTCCGGCGCCTTGAAACCGGCCTCGGCCATAAGCCGGTCCGACGCCGTCTCGACCGTGCGTTCCAGTTCGGCCATGAAGGCCGGGATGGGCTTGCCCGGCGGAATGGGCGGCAGGAATTCGACCACGGCCAGCCCTCTCTTGCGCAGGATGCTGCGACGCGGCCAGAACACGCCGACATTGGTGGCCACGGGCACGCAGGGCTGGCCAAGCTGTTCGTACAAAAGCCCGGTTCCCACCTTGTAGGGCCGTTTCACCCCCGGAGCCACCCGCGTACCTTGCGAATAGATGATGAGCTGCCCCGGATGCGCCGTGCCCCGCGCCACATCCGCCTTCATCTTTTCGATGGCAGCCCCCCGCTTGCCGCGATCCACCGGCACGCAACCGATGCGCAGCGCATACTGCCCCAGGATCGGCGCATAGATCAGTTCGCGTTTCATGATGAACTTGGCGCGCGGCAAGGCGCCAAAGATCAGCAGGATGTCCAGAAAGCTCTGGTGCTTGGCGGCCACCAGAACCTCGCCCTCGGGCACCGTGCCCCGCACCTCGGAACGCAGGCCCACGATCCAGCGGGCGGAAAAGGCCACCCAGCGGCAATAGCTGTGCATCGCCAGATAGGCGGCATCGCGGCTGAAGATGGCAAAAGGGGTGAAGATGACGGCCAGCACCAGCATGGCCAGATACATCTGCACGATGAACACAAGCGACAGGAGCCATTGCAGGGGAAGAGGCATCAGCGAAGCTCCCGCAGTTTCTGAAGCGCGGCAAAGCGCGTGGCGACAAAGGCAACGACGGCGGCAAGGGGCGGCAAGGCCAGCGGGAAGGCCCAGGCAGCCCCCTGAAAGCCAAGGCCGGTCAGGAACCCGCCCGCGGCATCGGCGGCAGGCAGAAGCGCGACGGCGGCAGTTCCCGCGGCCGCCCCGGCCGCGGCACCCGCAAGCGCCCGCAGGGTAAACCGGCGGACAAAGGCGCGCGCGATCCAGGCATCGCGCGCCCCGATCAGACGCAACACCCCGATGACCTGCGCATTGGCGGCCAGCGCGGCCGAGGCGGCCATCGTGATCATCGCCGCAAAGGCAGCCCCGATCAGCACAAGCGCAAGCGATCCCAACAGCCGCAGGCGACCGGCCGCATCTGACAGAGGGCGACGCCAGCGGGTGTGATCGTCCAGCACCGCGCCCGGCGCTTCGGCCGCAAGGCGCAGGCGCAGGCCCTGCGCGTCATAGCCGGGCGTGCCCTCGGTCAGTTCCACAAGGCGCGGGATCGGCAGCCTGTCCAGCGGCAGATCCGGGCCGAACCACGGCTCCAGCAGGGCACGGGCCTCGTCATCCGGGATGGCGCGGGCCGAGGCGACGCCGGGCGTCGTGATCAGCACGTCGATCACCGCCGCGGTTTGGGCGGCGATCTGGTCGACCGGGGCCGAGATGCGCACCGTGGCAGTATGCGCCAGCGCATCACCCCAGCGGTCGGCCAGCCGCCCCGCCGCCAGCGACAGCGCAAGCGCGAAGACCGCCAGAAAGGCCATCGCGGCGGCGGTGAAGGTTGTCAGCCACGCGGTCGGGCCCGCCGGGGGCACCACGCGGTCAGCCTGCCGCAGCGACGCCGCCAGCCGCGCAAGGGGACCGGGAAGATCGATCACAGATCGGCCCCCGCCAGTTGCACCCGCCGCTGCGCGATGCGCAGGACGCGCGCCTGCGTCTGCGCCTTGGCGGTGCGGATCAGGTTCAGGTCGTGGGTAGCCACCAGCACCGTCTTGCCCATCCGGTTCAGTTCGACCAGCAGGGTCAGCAGCCGCAGCGACATGTCCCAGTCAAGGTTGCCTGTGGGTTCATCGGCCAGGATCACGTCAGGCCCCATGATCACCGCCCGCGCCAGC
>JALOSF010000191.1 GCA_025458525.1 Cypionkella sp.
ACGGCGAGATCGAGGCGCTGATACAAAAGGCATGGGGGCGCTGATGGCCAGAAAGGACGTTCTGAAAGGTCTGATGGGCGCGCCCGATGCCCCTGCCCGCCTGTCGCCCGACCCTGACCAACCGCGCGCCACCCGCGGCGCCATCGGCGCGATCAGCAGCTCCATCGCCGCGCTCAAGGCCAGCGCGGTGGTGGAGCTGGACCCCTTTGCCATCGAACCCGGCGGCGTGGCCGACCGGCTGGAAACCGACGATGCCGCCGATGGCGCCTTGCGCGCCTCGATTGCCGAACACGGCCAGAGCAGGTGCCCGTGCTGGTGCGCCCGCATCCCGACAAGGACGGGCGCTATCAGATCGTCTATGGCCGCCGCCGCGTGCTGGCGCTGCGCGATCTGGGCCGCCCGGTCAAGGCGCTGATCCGCGATCTGGACGACCGCGAACTGGTGCTGGCCCAGGGTCAGGAAAACACCGCCCGGCGCGATCTGTCGTTCATCGAAAAGGTCAACTTCGCCCGCCAGCTGGACCACCACGGGTATGACCGCAAGGTGATCTGCGATGCGCTGTCCATCGACAAGACGCTGGCCAGCCGGATGCTGTCGGTGGCCGAACGCGTGCCCACCCCGGTGATCGAGATGATCGGCGCCGCCCATGCCGTGGGCCGCGACCGCTGGCTGCGCCTGGCCGAGATGCTCGATGAAACCGGCACCGATGCCGAGGAACTGATGGCGATGGTCAACCTGACCGCCGCCTCGGACCGCTCCGACGACCGCTTCCGCGCCGCCTGGACCTATCTGGCCGGCCTCATCAAGCGCCGCCGCCGCGCCGAAAACCCCCGGCCCGAGGCGACGCGGCTTTACGCCCCCGATGGCCTGCCGCTGGGCCAGGTGAAATACGACCGCAACTTCTGCACGCTGAAACTGCGGCTGGCCAATACCGACGGGTTCGAGGATTGGTTGCTGCAGTCCCTGCCCACGCTTTACGCCGACTGGCAGCAGGCCCAGCCTGCGGCCCCCGATCAACCCCCAGAAACAGGAGGCACCGAAGGCGAAAACGAAAAGACCCCCCAGGACTGACGTCCCGAGAGGCCCATTCTTGATCTAGCACCTCAAGGAATAGGCTGCCGGTGTCCGCCTGTCAACCGCCCGCTTCGGGCGGCAGGGTCTGTTTTGCCCCGTGAAACCCCATGCAGCATGTTTCCCTGACGCCTTTCGGGCGGCAGCCGGTAACCTCTGCCTTGCTGGCCGCGCGCCAGTCGGGCAGCGGCACCCCTGCCTTGCCCCGCATCGACAAATGGTCGCTGTTTGCCGACCTGCGCACCGCCCGCGCCGCCTTTGGCCTGACCGACCGCGATCTGTCGGTGCTTTATGCCTTGCTCAGCTTCCTGCCTGCGAAAACGCTGGATCAGGATGCCGCGCTGGTGGTGTTCCCCTCCAACGCGTCCTTGTCCGACCGCGCGCATGGCATGGCCGAAAGCACCCTGCGCCGCCATCTGGCCGCCCTCGTGCGTGTGGGCCTGATCTGGCGGCAGGACAGCCCCAACGGCAAACGCTACGCCCGCCGCGATGGGTCGGGCGCGCTCGCGCAAGCCTTCGGTTTCGACCTGCGCCCCCTGCTCGCCCGCGCCGAGGAGATTGCCCGCCTTGCGGCCGATGCGACAGCCCAGGCCGAGGCGCTGCGCGTGGCGCGCGAAACGCTGGTCCTGCGCCTGCGCGATGCCGCCAAGCTGCTGGCCCATGGCCAGGACAGCGGCCTGCCGGGCGACTGGGCGGGGCTGGCGGCGCGGCTGATGCCCTTGCGCGCCGCGCTGCGCCGCAAGCTCGATGCCGAAACGCTGGCCACCCTGTCGGCGCAGGCTGGGGATATCCTGCGCGCGCTCTGTGCGATGCTCGATGTTCCCACAGAGAATATGCACGGCTCTGCCGCCCATTCCGGGCGTCACCAGACGAATTCAAACCCAGACTCTTTCGATCTTGAACCTTGCCGGGAAACGGCAAAGGCGGAACCCGCAGCCCCCGATCCGGGCGGGGCCGAAGGTGAAGCCGTTGCACAAGACGCAGATCCCCGCACGGTGCCGCAACTTCCTTTTCATCTGGTTGTGAAAGCCTGCCCCGATCTGGTGCCTTACGCCGATGGCCGCCTGTCGGGCTGGCGCGATCTGGTTGCAACGGCGGCCCGGGTGCGCGGGATGATGGGCATTTCGCCTTCGGCCTGGGAGGAGGCATCGCATGTCATGGGCCCCGAGGTGGCGGCCGTCACGGTTGCCGCGATGCTGCAACGGTTCGACCGGATCGCCAATCCGGGCGGTTACCTGCGCGCGTTGTCGGCCAAGGCGGCAACGGGCGGCTTCTCGCCCGGGCCGATGGTGATGGCGCTGTTGCAGGACGGGGCGCGCGGTGCCGGGAAAAGTTGACAGCTGTCAACTTTTCCCGGTGAAGTCGGCTGACCGATAAGTTGCGGCTTTTGTTGACAGCTGTCAACTTTTCAAGGGTTGTTCGATGGCAAGGTTTGCCATAACCTGAAGGTGAAACGGAGGCTGCCATGAGCACCATGAACATCTCGCTGCCCGACCCGATGAAGACCTGGGTCGAGGATCAGGCCCGTTCGGGCCGCTATGCCAATTCCAGCGATTACGTCCGGGACCTCATCCGCCGCGATCGTGCGCGGGTCGAGGCCATCGCC
>JALOSF010000099.1 GCA_025458525.1 Cypionkella sp.
GAAGGCATCATTGGTCCGATGCTGCGCGGGCCGCAACGGGTGATCCTCTGGCCGCCAGACCGAACAATAGGCAACATGGCTGCGCCCCAGTGCGCGGGCATGATCCTCGCGCAGGTCGAAAAACCGATGCCCGAGACCAAGCCCGCGATACTCGGGCAGCACCACAGACTCTGCCCCGTAGAGGATCGATGTCAGCGGCAATCCCTGCCCGGCAAAGGCGGCCGAGAATTCTTGCGCGTGATCCTCCATCGGGGTCGAGGTGGACGCGCCAATCAACCGATCTCCGTCAAACGCCCCGACCAGCAGCGCCCCGCGCGAGTCGCGATAGGTTTGCAGATAATCCCGCTCATAGTCCAGCGAGCCGTCGTAAAGATATGGCCAGTCACGAAACACCGCGATGCGCAGCGCGGCCACGTCATCCAGATGCGCCTCAAGATCCGCGCCTTGCAGACTGCGCAGCGTGATCCCGGGCGGAAGATCGGGCCGCGCCCCGGGCTGGCCGCTCATGCCGACACCTGCGCGATCCAGTCGGACAGATTGTAAAATGTCGTGACCCGGGAAATCTTGCCACCCCGCAGATCAAAGAACGCGCCCGCAGGCAGCACATAACCTTGTCCCCGCGCCTCGGGCAGGCCGGGGTCGGTTTGCAGATATTGCCCGTGCACGGTGAATTCCGCCGCCCCACGCGTGCCATCCGGCGTCGTGAAGATCACCAGATCGCGCAATTCCTCGCGGTAGCTCACGCCCATATGGCTGCAAAACTCGGCGAACTTCGCGCGACCATGGCGCACCGCGCCTTCGTTCACGCGGTGCTCCACATCCTCGGTCACGCAGCGAAGCATCCCGTCACGGTCGCCCGCATTGAAGGCAGCGTAATAGGCGGCAATCGTGGTTTCGGCATCGGTCATGTGCAGGCTCCGTCAATTTTGCTGCACGATACCTGCTTTGACCGCGATTCAAAGGGGGTCTTGGCCAAGGAGGGCCGGGGCCAAGACGGCGCCAAGGCGCAGCCCGACGACAGAGACAGCCCTTAGCGCGCGGCAAGTGCCTGGGTCACGGCCTGCGCCAGCGGCGTGGTGGGCCTGCCGATCAGCCGCGACAACGTGCGGCTGTCATCTTGCAGGGCTCCATCCGCCGCTTTTGCGTCACTGTCGGCGAGGATATGGGCAAAGCCTTCGGGCAAACCCGCACCGATCAGGATGCCGGCATAGACGTCTTGCGGCAAATCCTGATAGGGAATGGCGCGCCCGGTCTGGCGGCTGACCTCGGCGGCATATTCCGCCATGGTAAAGCCGACATCGCCCGCAAGTTCGTAAACCGCGCCCTCATGGCCGGGCGTGGTGGCTGTCACCGCAATCGCCTCGGCAAAATCGGCGCGCGCTGCGGCCGAAATCCGCCCCACCCCGGCTGAGCCGATCACCGCCCCGTTCGCCAGCACAGGCGCCAGATTTTCGGTGTAATTCTCCAGATACCAGCCGTTGCGCAAGATCGTATGGTCCAGACCCGACGCCTTCAGCATAGCCTCGGTCGCGATGTGATCCTGCGCCAGCAGCAGGGGCGAGGCCTCGCCCTTGAGGATCGAGGTATAGATCACCCGCCCCACGCCCGCCGATTTGGCCGCCTCGATCACCCGGCGATGCTGGCCGACCCGGTCGTTGAAATCATTCGACGAAATCAGCACAAGCACATCAACACCGGCCAAGGCCGCCACATCGGGCGCGGTGTAATCAAAGGCCCGCGCGCCGCCCCCCAGCTTTTCCGGGCTGCGGGCCAGCGCGACCGGCTGCGCCCCGCGTGCGGTGACGGCGGCAAGGGCAAGGCCGCCCAAATGGCCCGTGGCCCCGGTGATGGCGATGGTGGTCATGGCGTTCTCCTGTTGCCAAGCGATGCCCAACAGATACACCTTTACTTACGAAACGTAAGTGCCTACCTTTTTGTAAGTATCCAGCAAGGCCGCACATGACACCGACCATCTCTGCACAATCGCTGCTGTCCCAATGGGAAAAGGGCGATGTTCTGGCCGCCGAATGCCCGTCGCGCGCGGTGCTGCAACATCTGACCAATCGCTGGGGCACGCTGGTCATGCTGGCGCTGACCGCCCAGCCCAGCCTGCGCTTTGCCCAGCTGCGGCGGCGCATCGGCGGGGTCAGCGAGCGGATGCTGGCCCAAACCCTGCAACAGCTGGAGGCGGACGGCTTTGTCCTGCGCACCGCCCATGCGGTCGTGCCGCCGCATGTGGATTACAGCCTGACCCCGCTGGGCCAAGAGGTTGCGCCGCATCTCGTGGCGCTCGTCGGCTGGATCGAAGGCGCGCTGCCCCGTATCCTCTCGGCCCGGGCCGGTCAGGCGGCGGGGTGATCCTCAAGGATCGGCGGACCAAAGCGTGCAATCATGCGGTCACGGATCATGTCGCGCGCCTGACGATAGGCCGCCAGCTTCGCTTCGCGCGTCTCGCCCAGACCCGTGGGGTCAAGGATCGGCCAATACTCGATTTCCAGATGGAAATGCCGCGTCAGTTCCAGCGCCATCCGCTGGCTGGCGGGCGACAGCGCGATGATCAGGTCGAATTGCGACAGATCATCGCCCCATTCCTGCATTTCCTCGAAACTGCGGCTGCGGTGGCGGGCCAGCTCGATTTCCATCTCGCGGCAGACGGCCACCGAAAAGCCGTCCACCTCCATATCGTTCTTGACCCCGGCCGATTGCACATAGGCGCGCTGGCCGTAGAACTTTTTCATCAACCCTTCGGCCATGGGCGATCGCACGGCATTGTGGTCGCAACAGAACAGCACCGATTGGGGAAAATCGCGCAACGCGTCACCCCCAATGCAGGACGCAAATCAGGGTGAACAACCGCCGCGCCGTGTCCTTGTCGACCTCGGCCTTGCCCTCCAGCCGCTCTTGCAACACCCGCGCGCCCTCGTTGTGAATGCCGCGCCGTGCCATGTCGATCGCCTCGATCTGACTGGGGGGCAAACGCTTCACCGCCTCGAAGTAGCTCTCGCAGATCTGGAAGTAATCCTTCACCACCTGCCGGAACGGCCCGAGGCTCAGATGAAATGCCCCGACCGGGGCGCCCGCCTCGGTGGCAAGGTCAAACACCAGCCGCCCTTCGCGGATCGCAAGGCCAAGCCGGTAGGGGCCCGCCGGCGCCGGGCGATCCTCGCGCTTGGGCAGCGTAAAGCTGTTGTCCTCCAGCAGATCAAAGATCGCCACCCGGCGCTCCTGTTCGATCTCGGCCGTAGGGCGGGCAAGGCCCTTGTCATCGATCTCGATGTGGCAGATGCGGTTGGTCATGGGGTGGGTCATGGGACGGGCCTTACGCGGTACCTGCCGGTGATGCCCGACCGGCGCCCGTTGCGCAAGGCCGAAGCACACCGCTCAGACGCCGCGGTCGTTCAGCCGGTCCAGACGCGCCCGCACGCTCAACCCATGCGCCTCAAGGCTCTCGCTGATCGCAAGACGCTCTGCCGCCGGGCCGATGGCGCGCAAGGCCTCTGGCGTCATCCGCGCCATCGTGGTGCGCTTCATGAAGTCGAGCACGTTGAGCCCGCTGGAAAACCGCGCCGACCGTGCGGTGGGCAGCACATGGTTCGGCCCGCCGACGTAATCGCCAATCGCCTCGGGCGTCCAGGGCCCAAGAAAGATCGCCCCCGCATGCGGGATCATCGCGGCCAAGCCTTCGGCATCCTCGACCATGATCTCCAGATGCTCGGGCGCGATCCGGTTGGCAAGATCCGCCGCCTGCGCCAGCGTCTCGACCACGATCACGGCGCCGTTGTCGCGCCAGCTTGCCCCGGCAATCGCCCGCCGTTCCAGCGTCTCCAGCCGCCGCTCCACCGCCGCGGCCACGGCCTGGCCAAGGCCCGCATCGGTGGTGATCAGGATCGACTGCGCGCTCTGGTCATGCTCGGCCTGGCTCAACAGGTCCAGCGCGATCCAGTCCGGGTCATTGCCCGCATCGGCAATCACCAGAATTTCGGATGGGCCGGCGATCATGTCGATGCCGACACGGCCAAACACCCGCCGTTTGGCCGCCGCCACATAGGCGTTGCCCGGCCCGGTGATCTTGTCCACCGGGGCGATGGTCTGCGTCCCATAGGCCAGCGCCGCCACCGCCTGCGCCCCGCCGATGCGGTAGATCTCATCCACCCCCGCGATCTGTGCGGCCAGCAGAACCAGCGGGTTCACCACCCCCCCCGGCGTCGGGCAGGTCACGACCAAACGCTCGACCCCCGCCACCTTGGCCGGGATCGCGTTCATCAGCACCGACGACGGATAGGAGGCCAGCCCGCCGGGGACATAAAGCCCCGCCGCCGAGACCGGCGTCCAGCGCCAGCCAAGCGTCGCCCCCGCCGCATCGGTCCAGCTTTCATCCTGTGGCCGCTGGCGCAGGTGGTAATCGCGGATCCGCGCGGCGGCCAGTTCCAGCGCCGCCCGGTCCTCGGCCGATACTTTCGCCACCTCGGCCGCGATCTCGGCGGGCGCGAACGCCATGCCGCTGGCGGTCAACGCCATCCGGTCAAAGCGGGCGGTAAGCTCCAGCACCGCCGCGTCCCCCCGCGCCCGGACATCCGCGATGATCGCGGCCACGGCCTGATCGACATCTTCGGCCTCCTCGCGCTTCAGTCCCAGAAGTGCGGCGAAGCGCGCCTCGAAATCAGGCTCGGCAACAGACAGAAACGCGGGCATGACAAGTTCCTTCCACAGTCCCGCCCCAGATAGCGCGCGCGCCCCGCCCCCTCAACCCGGCATCGTGCTTTTGCACCCTTTCGCAAGACCCGGGCAGGCGGGCGCGGGGCGGCGGGGGGCAGCGCCCCCCCGGCGGGCTCAAATCCCCGCCGCCGCGTCACGCGGCAGGCGCAACCAGAAGCGCGCCATCAGGCTCGCCGCGGCACAAGCCAGCCCGATCACCAGCCCCAGCCACAGCCCGACCGCGCCAAAGCCAAGCGGAAAGGCAAGAATATAGCTGGCCGGCATCCCGATCAGCCAATAGCTGATTGCGGCATAGATCATCGGCACCTTGGTATCCTGCACCCCCGCCAGAAGGCCCAGCGCCATGACCTGCATCGAATCCGCAATCTGGAACAGGGCAGCACAGGCAAGCAGCGCCGTTCCCACCGCAAGGATGGTCGCCCGCGCCGGTTCGGCCGGATCGATGAACAGCGAAATCATCGGTTCGGGGAAGCTGAGGAAAATCACCACCGTGATCGCGGCAAAGACGACGGACAGGCCGATCGCCACCTTCGCGCCCAGCCGCATCCCTGCGTAATCCCGCGCGCCATCAAACCGCCCCGTGCGCACCGTCACCGCATTCGACAGCCCGACATGCACCATGAAGGTCAGCGCCGTGATCTCGAGCGCGATGCCATGCGCGGCCAGTTCGACCGTGCCGATCCAGCCCATCATCAGGGCACTGGCCTGAAACAGCCCGCTTTCCGCCAGCCCCGTCAGACCCATGGGCCAGCCCAGCCGGAACACCGCCGCGAACGCCGCCCAATCGGGCCGCCAGAAGCGGATGAACAACTGATAGCGCCGCAGATCGGGCAACAGCCCCGCATAGCCGCACAACACCAGCAAGGTGACGACCTGCACCACCACCGTGGCCACAGCCGCGCCCGCCACCCCAAGCTCGGGCGCGCCCCAATTGCCAAAGATCAGCGCCCAGTTGATCGCGGCGTTCAGGGGGACTGCCCCAACCGTGACCCATAGCACCACCTGCGTGCGCCCCAGTGCCGCGAGATAGCTTTTGAGCACCATCACCAGCAGCGCCGGGATCATCCCCAGCCCCGCGATGCGCAGATAGGACTGGCCCAGCGCCGACACATCCGCCGCCTGCCCAAGGGCAAGCAGAATCGCCTCTGACCACCAGAACACCGGATAGATCAGCAGCCCGTAAAGCACCGACAACCAAAGCCCCATGCGCGCGACGCGCCGCACCCGCACCTCGTCGCCCTGTGCCTGTGCGTTGGCCACCATCGGCATCACCGCCTTGGCAAAGCCGGACCCCAGAATGAAGATGACAAAGAAGCTCGACGCGCCCAGCACGCCGGCCGCCAGCGGCACCACACCATACCAGCCCAGCATGATGGTATCCGTGACATGCAGGCCGAATTGCGCAACATGGCTGCCGATCAGCGGCAGGCCCAGCGCAAGCGTTGCGCGGGCATGATCCGTGGCACTTGGCTGCGCCGACGGTGGTGGGGAAACAGATAGAAGTGTCATTCGGCCAGCGATACGCCCAGCCCGACGCGGTGGCAAGCCTTACAGCGACCCGGCCAAGAGCATGAGCGACGCCGCCGCAATCACCGCGCCAGCCACCAGTTCCACCCCCGGCAAGACCCGCGCCATCCCCGCTGTGGGCAGGGCCGCCAAGGCGCCTTCGCGCGTCCAGACCGACAGGGCCGCCACCAGAACCGTCACACTCGCCGTGCCCAACCCCATGGCAAAGCTGCCCGCAACCCCGGCCCAGCCGATCCCCGCCGCAAAGCACAGGATCAAAAGGAACAGCGCCCCCGAACACGGGCGCAACCCGATGGCCGCAACCAGCAAGGCCGCATCACGCAGCCCCGTCACCTGTGCTGCCTGTTCCGGCGTCGGCCCATGCGCATGGCCGCACCCACAGGACGCGTCGTGGTGATGATGGGCGTGTTCGTGGTGATGCGCATGGGGCGCGGGCGCGGGCTGCCCCCGCATGTCGTGCCCCGGCGGCCCCGCGCGCCGCACGAGGCCGCGCGCACCGCGCCACAACAGCCAAAGGCCAAGGCCCGCGATCATGGCATGTGACAGCGGCAGCAGCACCTGTTCGGCCGTGCCTTCCATCTGTGCGCGTGTCCAACCCAATGCGAAGGCCCCGCCCGCCACCAGCGCAACGGCCACGGCCGCCTGAGCCAGCGATGAGGCCAGCGCAAGCCCGATCAAGGGCGCCAAAGCCACGCGCCGCGCCACGCCGTAACTGCCGATGACCGCCTTTCCATGCCCTGGCCCCACCGCGTGGAAAAACCCATAGGCAAAGCACACCGACAAAAGCCCCGCCCAGGCCCCGGGGGCGCCGCTGCGCAAGGCCCGCACCGCGGCCGCCAACGCACCCTGCACCGCGCGCTGCTGCTCGGTCGCCCAAGCGGCCAGCGGCGCAAAGGCCCCGATCCCCCAAAGGACGCCAAGCGCCAGCGCCAGCGCAAGCCCGGCCAGCGCCAGCCCGCGCCCCAGGCCTGCGCGCGGATGCACCGTCAGGACGCGCATGAAACGCGCGCCTCCTCGGCATAGGCGCTGCCGATGGCAGGGAATTCGGTTTCCACATCGGCGCTGCCTGCCAGTTCCTCCAGCGCCGCTTGCAGCCGCGCATCCGCCGCCTCTCGGTCCGGCTCGAACACCTGCACCCGGCAATCCGACCGCCCGGTCAGAACCGGCGTCGCGGCGATGATATACGAGGTATAGAATGACGGATCATAGACCTGCACCACCAGCTCTTGCCCGATGGGCAGCACCGGCACGGCCAAGCGCCGCAGATGGGTGGAGACAAGGCTGCCCTCGCGCACCGTGGCTGTGGGCTGTTCGGGGCGCGACAAGGCGATCGGCTGCTCGCCCAGAAGGGCATAGGTGTCCCCCTCGAAGCCCTCGGCCCAGTTCATGTCGAAACCGGCCAGCTGCGCCTCCTCCTCGGCGGTCAGAACACCGTCGAAATCGGCATCGAGCCCCTGCTCGGCCAGATAGGTCATTGAAAACAGGGGGTCGTAGGTCCAGCCGATCCGAACCGCCTCGGCCCGCCCCTCGGCGTCGAACAGGATTTCCAGCGTGGCATCGACAAAGACATGCGGATGCGCCGCCGCCCGCACGGGCAGCGCAAGCAACAGGGCAAGGGTCACGACAGACAACCAACGCATGGCGCGACCTTAGCGCAAGCGCGCGGCCGCTGCCACTGGCCCGTTGCGCGGCTCGGCAGCGATCTGCCGGCCCGCGACGGCCTACCCCTTGCGCAGGACCGGATGCTGGGCGCTGTCCAGAATATGCCCTGCCGCGCCAATCACTTGCGCGGCCCGCCCCACGATCAGAGGATCGATCTGCCCCACCACCGCGACGTCCTTGCCCGGATAATCGATCGTTGACAGAAAGTGCCGCATGCAGTTCAGCCGCGCGCGCTTCTTGTCATTCGACTTCACGATCACCCAAGGCGCATCCGCGGTATCGGTGTAAAAGAACATGGCCTCCTTGGCCTCGGTGTAATCGTCCCACTTGTCCAGACTGGCCTTGTCGATGGGCGACAGCTTCCACATCTTCAAAGGGTCCGTCTCGCGCGCGGCAAAGCGCCGTCGCTGCTCCTCTTGCGTGACCGAGAACCAGTATTTGTAAAGCCGGATCCCCGAGCGGACCAGCATCCGTTCAAGCTCTGGCGCCTCGCGCATGAATTCAAGGTATTCGGACGGGCTGCAAAATCCCATCACCCGCTCGACCCCGGCCCGGTTATACCAGCTGCGATCAAAGAACACGATCTCTCCGGTGGTCGGCAGATGCTGGATATAGCGCTGAAAGAACCACTGGCCGCGCTCGGCATCCGAAGGCTTGGTCAGGGCAACGACCCGGGCATAACGTGGGTTCAGATGTTCCATGAACCGCTTGATCGTGCCGCCCTTTCCGGCGGCATCACGACCCTCCATCAGGATCACGAACTTCTGCCCCGTCTCCTGCGCCCAGATCTGGACCTTCAAGAGTTCGGCCTGAAGCTGCGCCTTCTGCGCCTCATAGTCGCGCCGTCCCATCGGCCGGGCATAGGGATAGCGGCCGGTTTCGAACACTTGCGCAATCGCAGCCTCGGTCACGGGAAAACGGCGCGGCCCGCGCAAGGGCCCGTCGTCTGGCGCCGTGCTGGCCGCAGGCTTTGGCGCGGCGGCATCCCCCCCATCGACAACGGGCGAGGGGCTTGTGGCGGGGGAAAGCAGGTCTGTCATGCACGCTCCTGTTCTGCGAACCTTGGCAAAGGTGCCACTGCGCCGCGCCCCGCGCCTTGATCCGGATCAAGACCATCGCGCCGCGGCCGGGCCAGACTGGCGCAACATGCCGAAATCCACCCTTGCCCGCCCCCGCGGCACGTGCTGCATTCAGGTCCAGCCAGAACAAGGATCCTTGCCATGCTGACCATCTACGGCGTCTATCGCTCGCGCGCCCTGCGCCCTCTGTGGGTGCTGGAGGAAACCGGCACCCCCTATAGCCATGTGCCGGTGATCCAGTCCTACAGGCTTGCCGAACCGTCCGCGCCCGGCGCGCCGCTGCACACCGCGATGCCCGACTATCTGGCGATCAACCCGCTGGGCCAGGTGCCCGCCATGCGGGACGGTGCGCTGCTGCTCAGCGAATCGCTGGCCATCTGCCTGCACATCGCGCGTAAATATGGGGGCCGCCTTGGCCCCGTCTCGGATGACGAGGCCGCGCTGATGGCCCAATGGGCGCTTTTTGCGGCCACCGCGGTCGAACCCGCCGCCATCGAGATCCT
>JALOSF010000100.1 GCA_025458525.1 Cypionkella sp.
GGTCTCGTCCACGACATCCTTTGGATCGTTGATGAGCTTCTTGACCTCGGTGCGCCGGACCAGCGGCGGTTCAGATTGCGCCACAGCGCGGCGCTGCGGCTCCTGATGGCCTTCGGCGGCCAGAACGCCCCGTGCAGTCGCAAGGTCCGTGACCAGGATACTGACATAGCCGCCACGCAGAGCTGCGAGGATGGCGGGAACCTTCTCGATCCCACCTGCGACGGCGACGCGCTGCGGGATTTGACGCAGTTGATCAAGGCTCAGGCCGATGGTGCGGTCATGCATCGGGCCGATCACAGGGTCGCCCCGCGCCGAGATGAAGCGACCGACCAGACTGCCCACCGCATCCTGATAATGCAGTTGCTGCATCGCGCCTTCCAGAAAGCCGCTGGTGTGGATCGTGCTTTCGGGGCGCAATGACGAAATCCCCATGACGATCTTGTTGGCTTCGGCCAGAATGCCCAACTGCTCGGCCAGCACCGCCTCCTCGACCAGCATCACACGCATCTGCGACGACGACACGATGGCAGGCGCCGAGATCGGAATTGCGGTCGCCCCGATGGCCTTGGCAAGACCCGAGGCACAGGCTTCGGGGGTCCATGGGATCTTTGCCGTCGTGCCGCCGGTCGCTTGCACAACACGCAGGTCTTTCAGACCCAGAGGCCCGATCTGATCCACCAGCGAAAGCACGGTGCGCCCCCAGGTCACGGCCAGCGTGTCACCAGATCGCAAGGTGCGCGCCAAGACGCGCGCCGCCGCCTCACCCAGCCGGGAAACAAGCGGCCGCTCGACGCCTTCGGTCGGGATGACCACACAATCATGCAGCCCGAACCTGTCGCGCAAGGCCTTTGCGACGCTAAGACTGCTGAACTTGTCGGGCACGATCTCGACCGTGACAATGCCACGGGCACGCGCTTCGGCCAGATAGGCGTTCACGGTCGGTCGCGACAGGCCCATCTGCTCGGCAATGATGCCTTGGGTCAGGCCCTCCTCGTAGTAAAGCCACGATGCCCAAAGCAGCGGGTCTTCGCCAAAGCGAAGCGGCATGGGCGCATCATCCTTGTCACTTGGCCTGACAGTCTGCCCCGACGGCATCAGGCACCGCCTTTCGCAAGGGTGGATTCGTATCCGATCACCCATTCGCGCAATGCCGCGATGATGATGACGGCCGAGGCAGCGCCGGGATCAACATGGCCAAGGCTGCGCGCCCCAAGCCGGGCCGCGCGACCGACAGAGGCCACCATCGCGCGCGTCGACTCGCAGCCCTCTCGCGCCGCGGCTTCAGCCTTGTCGAGGCAGTGCGCCGCCGAAAGGTTCTGGGCCAAACCCTCAGAGGCCACGCGCGCCGCCGGGCCCCAGGCATCCATCATCGTCTTGTCACCCGGACGGGCCTTACCCCGTTCGGCAATGCCCCGCGCAAAGGACGGCAATACCCTGACAAGGTCAGACGCGGTCAACGCAGGCTTGCCCGCAAAATCGCGCGCCGCCGCCGCCATGGCACTTGCGTAAAGCGGCCCTGTCGTGGCCCCGACCGCCGAGTGAAAGGAACGTCCGGCCAGCGAAAAAAGCTCGGATGGCGGGGCGTCTGTCAGCGCCGAAGTGGCGCGGACCACGGCCGCAAAACCCTCGGCCATTGAATTGCCGTGGTCGGCGTCGCCGATGGCCCCATCGAGGGCGCCAAGGTCGGTCCGCGCCTCCGACAGGCGCAAGGCGATCAACCTGAAGATCTCTGTGATGTGTCGGCTAGTGATGCTGTCCATACCCGAACATGGGCCAATTCGACGGAACGTTTCAAGCCAAGACTGTTCGGGCCTGTCGCGGTGCGGCCCTAGATCAGCCGTTTGCGCACAGACTCGCCCAGAGTGGTCAGGATCATGCAACACGAGGTTGCGCCCGCATCCAGAACCCCGCGCGATCGCTCGCCCAAGCGGCTGGATCGCCCGATCCGCGCCACCAGATCAACGGTGGTGTCGCGGCCCTTTTCTGCCGCCTCTGCCATCGCTGTCAGCGCCGCGGCAAAGCCTTGCGCCTTGGCCGCATCGAAGGCCGCGACCGCAGGAACCAGCGTATCGATCAGGGTCTTGTCACCGACCTTGGCATTGCCCACGCCCTGCACCCCCGCAAGACCCGCGCGAAGCATGGCCGAAAACGCCTCGGCATCGATGTCCGACCGACCGGAGAGCGCTGCCGCCATATCCTCGAACATCAGACCGTAAAGCGGGCCCATCGATCCGCCGATCTCGCTCATCAGCACATCGGACAAAACCAGCATCGCCGCGTCCAGCGACATGTCCTTGCCATGGATACGCTCAGCAGCGCGGCCAAATCCCTTGGCCATGTTGATGCCATGGTCGCCATCACCGATCTTTCCATCGATTTCAGACAGCCACGCCTTGTTGGCCACGATCACCTCGGCCAGTTCCTCGATGATCTGCGCCTGACCGGAATTTGCAAGATATGCCATAACGTCCTCAAAGCGCGGGTGATGCGCAGTCCATGTCCAAAAGCGCCTTCAACTCGTCGTCCAGCGCCATCACGGTCAGTGTGGCGCCGACCATTTCAAGCGATGTGAAGTAGTTGCCGACGAAGGCGCGATATACGGTCATGCCCATTCCGACAAGCTGCGCCTCGATCCGGTCGTAAAGCACATAAAGCTCGTTGACCGGGGTCGCGCCAAGCCCGGATACCAGCACGGCAACCTCGCTGCCCGCAGGCAGGGAGTGGTCGTCCATCACGATGCGCACCATGTCATCGGCCACATCATTGGCGGCGCGCAGCGGCTCTACCCGTGTGCCCGGCTCTCCGTGATGGCCAATGCCGACTTCCATCTGGCCTGCCGCGATCTGAAAGTTCGGGTGGCCGACGGCGGGCAGCGTGCAAGGCCCAAGCCCGACACCGACCGAACGGCAGGCATCTATCGCCTTTTGGGCCGCGGCCTGCACCTCGGCCAGCGATGCGCCCGATGCGGCCTTGGCGCCGCCGATCTTCCACATGAAGATTTCACCCGCAACGCCGCGACGCTTTTCGCGCTCGGCTGCCGGGGCCGAACACACATCGTCATTGGCCACCACCGTGGCGACCTCGATGCCGTCTTTGGCGACCATCCGGGCGGCCATCTTCACGTTCATGTTGTCACCGGCATAATTGCCGTAAAGCACCGCAACCCCGGCACCGCCATTCGCGGCCTTGATCGCATCGGCAAAGCTCTTGGCGGTTGGCGACGAAAACAGCTCGCCCACGGCCACGGCATCCACAAGATTGCGCCCGGTGTAGCCGATGAAGGCCGGCTCATGGCCCGACCCGCCGCCTGTCACGATCCCGACACGACCGGCCTGCGGCGCAAAGTTCGAAACGACGACACGCGGGTTTTCCGGCAGAAGATGAACCAGATCGCGATGCGCCTTGACAAAGCCCGCCACCGTTTCATCCACAAGATCATCTGGATCGTTCAGAAATCTCTGCATCTTCGTCCTCACTTTACCGTATAGCCGCCATCGACCAGCAAATCGGCGCCATTGATCATCGCCGCTTCGTCCGAGGCCAGAAACAGCACGGCCGACGCTATTTCATGTGGCTCGGCAAAGCGACCCGTCGGGATCAGGGCCTTCATCGCCTCGCCCTTGGCACCATCCCAGGCTTTGCGGCCAAGGTCAGTCAATACCACTGTCGGAGAGACAGAGTTGACCGTGATTCCATGCTTTCCCCATTCCAGCGCAAGGGTCTTGGTTACACCGATCACCCCGAATTTCGAGGCGCAATAGGCGACATGCCCATCAATCGCGACGGATCCCGCCTGACTTGCCAGATTGACGATGCGTCCGGCCTTGCCCGCGCCGATCATCGCGCGGCCAACCGCCTGCGCCATCAGGAAGGTGCCAGTCAGGTTGACCGCGATCGTGCGGTCCCATGCGCCAAGCGACAGGTCCTCGGCCGGGGCAAGATCCACGATCCCCGCGCTGTTCACCAGAATGTCTGGCGCGCCCAGATGGGAGTGCACGCCTGCGAGTGCGGCATCAATACTGGCCGCGTCCGTCACGTTGCACGCAAGCGCCACCGCCCCCGCAAGACCGGCGGCACGGCTTTGCGCGGCCTCCAGGTTCATGTCCAGCAGGGCAACCCGCGCACCACGGGCTGCAAAAGCCTCGGCAATGGCCGCGCCGATCCCGGATGCGGCACCCGTTACAACGGCGACCTTGCCGGAAAACGAGGATGGCAGAATGCCAGCGGTCATGTCATCTGTCCTTTGTTCTTGAGTGTCGGCTTTCCCCGGGGGATGGGGAGCACAAGCCCCCGGGGAACCCTTCGGCCTTATTGACGTGTTGCCAGCAGGGCGTCCACGTTCTCGGCAGTCACCGGCGTCCATGGCACCATATACATCTTGTCGGCACCGCCGTTCCAAGGCATGTCGGGATATTGCTGCCAGATCGCCGACATCGGCTCGTAATCGGGCATCACCTGCTTGATGGCGATGTCGATCGATCCATGCGCCTGTGCCGCGCCATCCTGAAGGATCGACGCCATGTCTCCGGCCTTGACCGCCAGAAGGGCATCGGTCACGCCGTCAATGCCGACGATGGCAAAATCTGTCGGCTTCATGCCGGCCGCCTTGATGGCCTCGATGGCCCCAAGAGCCATTTCGTCATTCTGACCGATCACGCCATCGATGGCATCGCCATGCGTGGTCAGCCAGTTTTCCATCAGGGTCTGGCCTTCGGCGCGGCTCCAGTTGGCGGTCTGCTGTTCCAGCACCTTGACATCGGGGCATTCTGCAAGGGCTTTCATGTTGCCCTCCAGCCGCTGGACCTGAGCCGACTGGCCGATCGGACCTTCAATGATGACGACATTGCCGGTGCAGCCGATCTTGTCGAGCAGATAGCGCGCTTCCATGTAACCCGACTGCACATCGTCCGACCCGACATAGGAGGTCAGAAGATCGGTGTTGGCCATGGTATTGGTGCCGATCACGGGGATGCCTGCCGTATGCGCGGCCTCGACCGCAGCGGCGCCTGCATCCGCGTCGATCGGGGCAAAGATGATCGCGTCATAGCCTTCGGTGATCATCGTCTCGAATTGTTCCTGCTGGACCAGCGCATCATAGCGGCCATCAAAAATCGTCAGTTCGACAAGGCCCTGCTGCACGGCAGGATGCTGTTCTGCCGCCGCAGCCCAAAGCTGCATGAACTCGGCGTTCAGACCATAAAGGGCCGCGCCGATCTTGGGCTTGTCCTGGGCCATGGCGGCCCCGGCAACCAGCGACAAGGCCGTTGCCATCAAGAGTGCCTTTTTCGTCATGTGCGTCTTTCCTCCCTTGGATTGCGCTTCGTCTGGGCGGCGGCCCGGTCGGCTGCCGCACAAGTCATGGACGTCAGTCCTGCTTGTTCTTGGATTGGTCCAGCATCACGGCAGCCACGATCAGGATGCCCTTGATGACTTGCTGGTAATAGGATTCGACCCCCATCAGATCGAGCCCGTTGTTCATGACACCGATCAGCAGGGCCCCGATCAGGGTGCCCGTCACCCGCCCCACGCCCCCCGCGAGCGACGTGCCGCCAATCACCACGGCGGCGATGGCGTCAAGCTCATAGGCGATGCCCGCCTGTGGCAGGGCCGATCCGGTGCGCGCGGCAAGCAGCATGCCCGCAAGGCCCGCCAGCGCCCCTGAAATCACATAGACCGAAAAGCGGATCTTGTGGACAGGCAGGCCCGAGACCTTTGCAGCATGCGGATTCCCCCCGACGGCATAGACATGGCGGCCAAACCGCGTCTGGGTCAGCACGAAATGCGCCACGGCAAAGGTGCCAAGCAGCAACAGGATCGGGACAGGAATACCCCAGATGCTGCCCGTGCCGATCCATCGGAACTCATCGGTCAGGGCCGGGATCGGGCGCCCGCCGGAATAAAGCAGGGTCAGGCCGCGCGCGGCCGACAGCATCCCAAGCGTCACCACGAAGGATGGCACGCTGAACCGCGCGACGATCACGCCAGACAGCGACCCGCAGGCCATACCCGCGACAAGGCCGACCAGAATGGCAATCAGCGCCGGGTAAGGACCGCCCGCGATCATGCCTGTGGCCGATGTGGTGGCGAGCGAGGCCGCAACCACGCCCGCAAAAGCCGCGACAGACCCGACGGAAAGGTCGATCCCGCGGGTCAGGATCACAAAGGTCATCCCGATCGCCAGAATACCGTTGATCGATGTCTGACGCAGCACGTTCAGGATGTTGCGCGTTGACAGGAAATTCTCGTTGATCACAGCCAAGGCAAAGCAAAGCAGCACCAGCGCAAGGAAGATCCCATAGCGCTGGACCAGGATCCCTGCGCTCCACTGCGATGCGGTTGTGGGTTTTGTCTGCATGTTTCCTACCATTGCTTTCTTGGCTTCTGTCACGCGGCAAGATGCAGCAGTTCTTCTGCGCTCAGCGTGCTGCGGTCCAGTTCGCCTGCCTTCCGGCCGTCCTTGAGCACGATGACGCGATCCGCCATGCCAAGAACCTCGTCCGTTTCGGACGACACCATGATCACCGCGCCGCCTGCGCGCGCGAAATCAGAGATGACACGGTAAATCTCACGCTTGGCACCGACGTCCACGCCGCGCGTCGGCTCGTCCAGCAAAAGGATGCCGGGGTTGATCATGAACCACTTGCCCAGAACCACCTTTTGCTGATTGCCACCGGAAAGGTTGGCAACGCCCAGCGCATCGCTGGCGGTCTTGACCTTCAGCCGGTCAATCATCTCGGCGGCGTCTGCTGCCTCTTGCCGGTTGCGCATGACGCCCAACCGCGACAGACGCGACAGGCTGGAAAGACACAGGTTGTCACGCACACTTGACGACAGCACAAGCCCGGTCTGCTTGCGGTCCTCGGTCACATAGGCGATCCCGGCCGCAATGGCTTCGGTTGGCCGGGTGATCCGCAGGTCCTTGCCGTTGACACGGACAGTCCCGGCGGTTTCGCCGGACAGCCCGAACAGCCTGTCCAGCACTTCGGTGCGCCCTGCCCCCATCAGGCCATAAAACCCAAGGATTTCGCCCTCGTGCAGATCAAAGCTCAGGTCACGCACGCCACGGCCGGCCGCCAACCCTTTGGCCTGCAAGACGACCTTTGGGCCCGGCACATTCTCTTTCACGAATTCCTCGTTCAAGGGACGACCCACGATCAGCTGGATCAGCTGATCCTTGGTGATGTCGCGGACCGACCCGTCCTGAATGAATCGGCCATCACGGAACACCGTGTAGTGATCGGCGATCGAAAAAATTTCGGAAAGCCGATGGCTGACGTAAATCAGCCCCTTGCCGCGGGCCTTTAGCGTGGCAATCGCCTCGAACAGATGTTCCGCTTCGGCCTCGCCCAGCGCCGACGTCGGTTCATCCAGAATGATGACTTCGGCATCATAGCTCAGCGCCTTTGCAATCTCGACCAATTGGGTCTGGGCGACGGTCAGGTCCATCATCAGATCGGTCGCCCGAATGGCGAAACCGAACCCGTCCAGCAGCGTCTGGGTCTGCTCGTTGAGTGTGGCAAAGTCGATGCGCCCAAAGCTGCGCAGCGGCTCGCGCCCCATGTAGATGTTTTCGGCCACCGTCATTGCCGGAACCGGCGACAGCTCTTGCTCCACGATGGCAATCCCGTTGCGCAGTGCCTCTGCCGGGTTCGAGAAGGTCACAGCACGGCCATTGCGGCGGATCACACCGCGGTCACGCTCGTGAATGCCCATGACGATCTTGAGAAAGGTGGACTTTCCCGCCCCGTTGCCACCGCACAGGGCATGCACGCTCCCCGGCTCCAACCGGAAGCGCCCGTCGATCAATGCAGGGACGCCCGAGAAGCTTTTGCCAAGCCCCTCGACCTCCAGCAACGCTGTCATGGTCCTCTCCTCCCATCGCCACGACAATTGTCAGATTTGTCTTGGCATCTGTAATCTAGGCGCAGTATTGCTTATGTCAACACATGTCTGACACTTGATAGGATATGGGGTGGAGGGGGGATGCGAACGACGGGAATGATTTGGCACAGGGGGGCGGTGTCATGGCGGGGCCAACCCGAAAGCCTGGCCCATATGACGGCGATCTTCACGGCGGGCGCCAAGGGCGCAGCGGCGCGTCCGGCGTGCCGGAACTAAAATTTGTCCAGGGAAATCAAAGATGAAACTTGCAATTGCGGGCGATAGCGCGGGCGAAGGATTGGCAAAGGTGCTGGCCGATCATCTGAAGGGCAAGGTTGATGTGGTCGAAATCAGCCGTGTCGATGGCACGGCAGAGGCGTTCTACGCCGATCTGTCGGACCGCGTGGCAAGCGCCGTCGCCAATGGCGTTTATGACCGTGCAATTCTGGTCTGCGGCACAGGAATTGGCGTGTGCATCGCGGCAAACAAGGTGCCGGGCATCCGGGCCGCCCTGACCCACGACACCTATTCGGCTGAACGCGCGGCCTTGTCCAACAACGCGCAGATCATCACCATGGGCGCGCGTGTGATCGGGCAGGAACTGGCAAAATCGATTGCTGACGCATGGCTGGCGCAGACCCTTAACTTTGACCGCGCGGGGCGATCCGCCGGCAATGTCGCCGCAATCGATGCCGTTGATGCGAAATACAGCAAGCCCTGATCCGGCAGGCCGTGGCCGCGCATCGCTTGGGTGCTGCGGCGGGGCCGAGGACCGGCCCTAATCGCCTCCCGCTATTCTGGTCGCAAGCAAGGCCCCCAATCCGACCGAGGGTTTGGCAGCTGGCCTGCGGAACGACCCGGCCGTCGCGGGCGCGGGGTTTAGGGCGACCAGCGCCTCTAGCTGCTTGACGGCGGCCTGCGGGCAATCAACCACCGGAACGGGCAGGCGATTGCGCACAATCTGCGCCAGTCCGGCAAGCGGTGCGCCGGCCAGAACGATCACATCCGCCCCGTCTTCCTGCACCGCTTGCAGCGCCAGATCGCACAAGAGATCGCATTTTTCTTCCTGCACCTCGGTGATGGATCGAAATGCCTGGTCAAGGGTGCGAATGCTGGCACAGCGCTGTTCCAACCTGTTCCAGCGCAGACATTCGTCATACCAGGGCCCAAGTGCCGATGCGAAGGTGACGATCGAGAATTTGCCGCCCAGCATGCAGGCGGTCAGCATCCCCGCCTCGGCCAGCCCCACCACGGGAATGTCGAACAGCTCGCGCGCAGCGCCAAGCCCAGGGTCGCCAAAGGCCGCGACAATCGCACCGTCATAGTCACGGTGCCGTTCAGCCAAGATCTCAAGCACGCTTAGCCCGCCGATCACGGCCTCGGTGCGGGTGGAAATATAGGGCACCCCCCGCGGCGCAGTCACCGCGTCAAGACGGGTTCCCGGCGCCAGCACCGCCTGCGCAGACGCCATCAGCCGATCGGTAAGTCCTTGCGTGGTATTGGGATTGATAAGCAGAAGTCTCATGCGC
>JALOSF010000031.1 GCA_025458525.1 Cypionkella sp.
GTTCACGCGCGGCACTCAGCGAGAGCCGGTCACTGTCCAGCCCGCGGTCGGCCTGGAACCGGCGCAGGGCAGCGCGGGTGGGCATGTCCATCTGCCCGGTCAAGGGCAGCAGATACAGCCCCCGCGCCTTCAGCGCGCGCTGAAGGCTTGCGATGAAATCTACCGTCATCTCCTCGGGGCATGGGCTGCGGAACCAGACTTCCTCGCGCTCTTGCACGATCTTCTGCCGCGTTTCGCTATGATAGACCGCGGGCGCGATGGTCTTGCCGTCCTTGTCCAGACGGGCGTCCGACACCAGCACCTGTTCGGTCACGGTTTCGATCACCAAGGGCGTCACATCCGACGCCCAGCAAGCCCCCTCGGGCCCTTCGGGTGGGCCGGGCTGTGTCAGACGCACCAGTTCGGTGGACAGGTCCGCCCGGCCCGGCACTTCCGGCAGGCCCGCGGGCTGACAGGCAAGCAGGCCCATCATGGCCGCACAGAGGGTGAGGGGCGCAAGGCGCGTCATCGGTCTGGTCAATCCTGCCTGTGCCAGTTGTCCCGGCTTTCGCGACAGACCCTAGCACAGCGCCGGCGTCGGGCCTAGCTCTGCCCCCAGATCGCCGGTGCGCCGTTGCAGCAGCGCCACCCCGGCCCCGCCCGCCCCCGATAAACGCGCCCTGCCCCTCTGGCAAAGGATCGGAAATTCCCTTATGTCGGGCCAGACGCGCCAAATTGCGAAAAGGGACAAGGACCGACCATGGCCAAGATCAAGTATGTGGAATTCGGCGGGAAAGAGCATGTCGTCGATGTCGCCAACGGCCTGACCGTGATGGAAGGCGCCCGTGACAACGGCATTCCGGGGATCGAGGCCGATTGTGGCGGCGCCTGTGCCTGTTCCACCTGCCATGTCTATGTCGCCGCCGAATGGGTCGACAAGCTGCCCAAGAAGGACAGCATGGAAGAAGACATGCTCGATTTCGCCTACAAGCCCGATCCGGTCCGCTCTCGCCTGACCTGCCAGCTCAAGGTGAGCGATGCGCTGGACGGGCTTGTTGTCCATATGCCGGAAAAGCAGATCTGATGCGGCTGGCGCTTGCGCTGCTTGTGGGACTTGCCAGCCCCGCAGCGGCGCAAGACATCGCCTCCGCCCGGCTGGCCGACCCCACGGATCGCTATGGCCATGCCGTCTTGGGCGATGCGCTGGAATGGGGCGCGCTTGACCTTGTCCTGACCGAAGGGCAGGCGCTGCGCATCACCCTGCCGCGCAGCCGCGTGTTCGAGGATATCACCGCCCGCATCGGCGATTTCGACGGCGATGGCCGGACCGAGGTGATGGTGGTCGAAACCTCTGTGACCCTTGGGGCCATGCTGGCCATCTATGATGCGGGCGGCAAGCGCGCGGCCACAGCGCCGATCGGTCAGGCCAATCGCTGGCTTGCCCCTGCGGGCTGGGGCGACTTTGACGGCGATGGACGGATCGAGATTGCCTATATCGACCGGCCGCATCTGGTCAAAGACCTGGTGCTGCTGCGTCTGGACGGTCGCAGGCTGACCGAAATCGCGCGGGCGCCGGGCTTTACCAACCACCGCATCGGTGAGGATCGCATCCTCGGTGGCACGCAAACCTGTGCCGGACAGGACCGGCTGATCCTCGCCTCGGCCGATTGGACACGGCGACAGGCGATCACCCTGCGCGATGGCCGGATTGTGGCGCAGGATCTTGGCCCGTGGCGCGATGGGCCCTTGCCCGCCTGCCCTTAGCCGCCAGAGGCTGACACGCGCGGGTCAGCCACCGATCCACCGCGCAAGCGCGATCAGCGCCACCCCCACCGCCACGCTGGACAAGCCGATCATGCGCCGCTGATCGCGGCTCAGCCCCGCCAGCATCGCAAGGATCTGCTCCAGACGCGAAGGGGCCAGTGCAAGCACCAGCCCCTCCACCACGGCGACCAGCCCAAGGGCCAGCAGCAGCCAGATCACGGCGCCGTCGGCGCTGTGGGCACACGATCTGCGGGCGCCAGATCGCTGCGCAGATAGTTGAAGAACTCACTGTCCGGCTGCATCACGATCGACGAATTGCCCTCGCGCAGCGCCCGTTCATAGGACGTGAGCGAGCGGGTGAAGGCAAAGAATTCGGGATCGCGGCCGAAGGCTTCGGCATAGATGGCGTTGCGCTCGGCATCCGCCTCGCCTCGCGCCACTTCGGCCATCCGCCGCGCTTCCGACGTCAGTTCCACCACCGTCCGGTCTGCGGTTGCCCGCACCCGCTGCGCCGCTTCACCACCGCGGGCGATTTCGTCGGCGGCCTCACGCTCGCGCTCGGCCCGCATCCGGGCGAAGGTGGCGGCAAGGTTCTGCTCGGGCAGGTCGGTGCGGGTCAGGCGCACATCGATCACCTCGATCCCCAGCGCGCCCGATTCCGCCCGGGCCCGGTCGCGGATCTGGTTCATCAGCGCGGTCCGGTCTTCGGACAGCACACGGTTCGACGGCACCGAACCCAGCACCTCGCGGATCGCGGCGTTCAGGATTCGGTCAAGACGGGTCTGGGCCGCCTCGATCCCGCCGGCGCCCACCGCCTCGCGGAACTCCACCAGATCGGTGATCCGCCAGCGCGCAAAGGCATCGACCACCAGACGGCGGTCATCCAGCGGCGTCACTTCAAGCGGCTGCGTCGGAAGGCCGAGGATCCGGTCGTCATAGCGAACGACTTCCTGGATCAACGGGATCTTGAACCCAAGGCCGGGTTCTTCCTTGACCTGTTTCACCTGACCGAATTGCAGCACCAGGGCCTTTTCCCGCTCGTCCACGATGAACAGCGAGGACAGGATCACCGCGCCCAGCACGACCGCGGCGGGAAGAAGAAGTTGTGCTTTCATCAGTTGTTTCCTCCGGCCGAGGACGCCGCAGCAGGCGCTGTCGCACGACCAATCTCGTTCAGCGGAAGGAAGGGCACCACGCCCTGACCGCCTTCGCCACCCTGAACACCGTCCAGAATGACCTTGTTCATATTGCCCAGGACACGTTCCATGGTTTCAAGATACATGCGCTTGCGGGTCACTTCGGGGGCCTTGATGTATTCTTCATAGACCGAGAGGAAGCGGCTCGCCTCACCCGAGGCGTCGTTGACGACCTGCGCGCGATAGGCTTCGGCCTCCTCGACCAGACGGGCGGCTTCACCGCGGGCGCCTGCGGTCACACGGTTGGCATAGGCGTCGGCCTCTTTCTCCAGCCGGTCACGTTCCTGCTGGGCGGCCTGCACGGCGCGGAAAGCATCGATAACCTCGCGCGGGGGGTCGGCCTTTTCAAAGTTGACCCGGATCACGTTCAGACCGGCATCATAGCTGTCAAGCGTGCTTTGAACCGCGGCCCGCAGATCGGTTGCAATCGCGCCGCGGTCGCGGTTGAGGATGGGCGCAAGTTCGGACCGCGCGATGATGTCGCGCATCGCCGATTCCGAAACCGCGCGGATCGTGTCGGCGGGATCGGCAAGGTTGAACAGATACTTGGCCGGATCGTCGATGTTCCAGACCACCTGAAACCCGATGTCCACGATGTTCTGGTCGCGGGTCAGCATCAGCCCGCCATCCTCGCCGGTGCGGCCGACGCCGATATCGGTCGTGCGTTCGTTCGTGACCTGCACGATTTCCGCCGTGACCAGCGGCCAGGGCGCAAAGTTCAGACCGGGATTGCCGACATTCGAGAACTCCCCCAGGAACAGCTCGACCGAGCGTTCTTCGGGCCGCACCGTATAGAACGACATGAAAGACCAAAGCGCCACAGCCGCAAGAGCGCCCAGCGCCACGCCCTGTTTGGTCAGGCGCGGGCCCGATGGCCCCACCGGGCCACGCCCGCCGCCGCCGTTCATGCCGCCGCGACCACGCCCACCCATCAGCACGCGCAGCTGTTCCTGGCCCTTTTTCACGATCTCGTCGATCTCGGGCATCGGCGAGCCGCCGTTTTCGGGTTTGCGCCCGCCGACCTTGCGTTCGTCGTCGCGCCCGTTGCCGCGATCATCACCACCCGAGCCGCCACCGCCGCCCCAGGGACCTCCACTTGCCATTCGTTGCAACCCTTCTTGTTCTGCTGTGTCTTTAACTGGTCATTCCGAAGCGAAAATCAAGCAATCTGCCGTCACGCCTTGCGGGTTGGCGTGCGCATCGTGACCAGTTCTTCGGCCATTGTCGGGTGAACCGCGACGGTTCGGTCGAAATCCTCTTTTGTCGCCCCCATTTTGACGGCAATGGCCGCCAATTGGATCATTTCCCCCGCTTCGGGTGCGACGATGTGACAGCCCAGAACGCGCCGGCTGGTCTGGCTGACGATCAGTTTCATCAGGACGCGCGCCTCATTGCCGGCAAAGGCACCGCGCATCGGGCGAAAGCTGGTGCAATAGACCTCGATCGGCTCTTGCGCACGCGCCGCCTCCTCGGTCAGGCCGACGGTGCCAAGTTCGGGCTGGGTAAAGACCGCGCTTGGGATCAGCTCGTGGTCCACCGGCGTCGGCACGCCTTCGAACACCGTGCGGACAAAGGCCATACCTTCGCGGATCGCCACCGGCGTCAGGTTCCAGCGATTGGTCACATCGCCAATGGCATAGACGGACGGAACTGCGGTCTGGCTATAGTCATCGACCGGAATTTCACCGCGCCGACCAAGGGTTATGCCGATATCTTCAAGCCCCAGACCATCGGCATTCGGCTTGCGCCCCGTGGCGAACAGCACCGTGTCGAAGGTCTGCTCCAACCCGTTGGTCGCCTTGACCCAGACCGGGCAGCCAAGGGCGCCCGATTGCCGCAACAGATCCACCGCCGCAGAGGCACTGGCCCCCATCGTGCCTTCGCCGCGCCGGATCGCGGCAGCCTCGGCCATCTCGACGATATTTGTGCCCAGGTGCAGATCGATGCCTTGCGCCTTCATCGCCTCGGCGATCAGTCCCCGCGCCTCGTCGTCAAAGCCGCGCAGGATTTGCGCCCCGCGATAGACCTGCGTGACCTTGACACCCAGCCCGGCAAGAATGCAGGCCATTTCGCAGGCGATGAAGCCGCCACCAACGATCAAGATCGATTTTGGTAAAGAATCGAGCAGGAAAATGTCGTCAGACACCAGTCCAATGTTCGAATTTGGCAAGTCGGGCCGCTCTGGCCGCCCGCCGGTCGCGATCAGGATATGCTTGGCGGTCACGGTTTGCCCGGTCGAAAGCTGCACGCTATGCGCATCGGCCAGACGGGCCCGCGCATCGTGGATCTGCACACCCGAGCCTTCCAGCAGACGGCGATAGACGCCTTCCAGCCGGTCAAGCTCGGCGTGCAGCTTGCTGCGGAACTGCGACCAGTCGAACGCCCCGTCAGGAATGTCCCAGCCATAGGCGCGCGCCTCGGCCGGCATTTCGCGGAACGACGAGGCAAAGACCATCAGCTTCTTGGGCACGCAGCCCCGGATCACACAGGTGCCGCCCAGCCGGCTATCCTCGGCCAAGGCGACCTTTGCGCCTGTGGCTGCCGCCATGCGGGCCGCGCGCACCCCGCCCGAGCCGCCGCCAATGACAAAAAGATCAACGTCAAAACGCATCAGTCCAGATCCGCGAAAATATTGTCTGTGGGCACGAAATCCACGCGCTCCTCCTCGGTCTCGCCCGAGTTGATGTCGCGCACTGTCACCCGGCCATCGCCATGCCCGATCACCACGATGTCGCAAATGTCGATGAAAAGCCCGTTTTCCACCACGCCGGGGATCTGGTTCAGCACGAGCGCAAGCTGGCGCGGGTTGCCGATCCGCTTCAGGTGCAGGTCAAGAATGTAGTTGGATTCATCCGTCACCAACGGCGCCGCCCCGTTCATGCGCAAGCTGACATCGCGGTTCAACACATCCAGCGACACCAGCGTTTCCTCGACCAGCGCCTTGGTGGTCTGCCAGCCAAAGGGGATAACCTCGATCGGCAAGGGGAAGGCCCCAAGCTGTGTCACATCCTTGGCCGCATCGGCGATCACGATCATCTGGTCAGAGGCCGTCGCCACGATCTTTTCCTGCAACAGCGCCGCCCCGCCCCCCTTGATCAGGTTGAGGTTGCCGTCAAATTCATCGGCCCCGTCGATGGTCAGATCCAGCCACTTGGCCTCGTCCAGCGTGGTGATCGGCACGCCCAGATGCGCGGCCAGCTGCGCCGTCCGGCTGGAGGTCGGCACGCCGACCACGCGCAGCCCCTCCTCGCGGATACGCTCGGCAAGGCAGCGCACCATCCATGCGGCGGTGGACCCCGTCCCGAGGCCCAGCTTCATGCCATCCTCGACAAAGTCGGTGGCCCGTTTGGCGGCCAGGAACTTGGCCTTGTCGATGGGGGAAAGTTCGGCAGGCATAGGCGATTCCCTGACAGTGAAACGATGCGGCTGCCGCGGTTATAGGCAAAGGCGCCGAGGGGTGCGAGGGACAATTGCCCCATGGTGCGGCGCGGTGATCACCGTGCGCCCGCGCGGCGCCCTGTGCCGCGGATCTTTGCCCGATGTCGCTTTCGTCTGGTGCAGACCCGGAATTCCGGCGCAAACTGCGGCCAGAGGAACAAAGGGGTTGCGCATGTTCTTGTCGGTCTTCGATATGTTCAAGGTGGGGATCGGCCCGTCCTCCAGCCACACGATGGGGCCGATGGTGGCCGCTGCACGCTTCCTCGACCGTCTGCGCGCCTCGCCGTTTCAGGCGCATGGCCTGCGCGCGTCGCTGCACGGCAGCCTTGCCTTCACCGGGGTTGGCCATGCGACAGACCGCGCGACCATCCTTGGGCTTGCCGGCTTTGCCCCCGAAACCTATGACGCGGACCGCGCCGACGCGGCCCTGCATCAGATCCGCCAGTCCCGGCGCATCGCCCCGCCCGGCCTGCCCGAGCTTGCCTTTGACCCAGAGCGCGATCTGGTGTTCGACTACGGCCCCGCCCTGCCCGGCCACGCCAATGGCATGATCCTGCGCGCCACCGACGCACAGGGCGATGTGATCTTGCAAGAAACCTACTATTCGATCGGCGGGGGGTTCGTGCTGACGGCGGCAGAGCTGGAGCAAAGCGCGACCGACAAGACCAAACCCCGCGCCGATGTGCCTTATCCCTTTGAGACGGCGGCGGAAATGCTTGCCATGGCGCAGACCAGCGGGCTGTCGGTCGCGGCGATGAAACGCGCCAATGAGTTGCGCTATCGCTCGGCCACCGATCTTGACCGGGGACTGGCCCGGCTGTGGGAGGTGATGAACGCCTGCATCGACCGCGGGATGGAAGGCACCGGCATCCTGCCCGGCGGCTTGCGCGTGCGACGGCGCGCCAAGGGCATCCACGATCAGTTGCAGGCCGAACGCGGGCTCAACATGCAGGCCCCCCATACCATCAACGACTGGATGAGCCTTTATGCCATGGCCGTGAACGAAGAAAACGCGGCCGGGGGGCAGGTGGTGACGGCGCCCACCAATGGCGCGGCCGGCGTGGTGCCTGCCGTGATCCGCTATTGGCTGGACCATGTGCCGGGGGCGGCACCGTCGCGCGTGGGCGAGTTCCTGTTGACGGCTGCGGCCATCGGGGGCTTGTGCAAGCACAACGCCAGCATCTCGGGCGCCGAATGCGGCTGTCAGGCCGAGGTCGGATCAGCCGCGGCCATGGCGGCGGCAGGGCTGTGTGCGGTGCTGGGCGGCACCCCGGAACAGGTCGAAAACGCGGCCGAGATCGCGCTGGAGCATCATCTTGGCATGACCTGCGATCCCGTGAAGGGTCTGGTGCAGGTGCCTTGTATCGAAAGAAACGGTCTGGGCGCCATCAAGGCGGTGTCGGCGGCCAGCCTGTCGCTGCGTGGCGATGGCCAGCATCTGGTAAGCCTTGATGCCTGCATCGAGACGATGCGCCAGACCGGGCGCGACATGCATGAAAAATACAAGGAAACCTCGCTGGGCGGCCTTGCGGTCAATGTGCCCAATTGCTGAACCCGGCGGAAAGGGCCGCGCCGCAACCGGGATGCGCAGCCGTCACCGCGCCTCAGTCTTGCTGGCCCAAGGGCTCGGCGACAGTTTGCAACATCCCGGCCTCCCTCACCCTTTCATAAAGCGCGAACTCGGTCGCATGGGCCTTTTGATAGCGGGCGAGCAGACCGGACGGCAGGGTCAGCGCGGACTCCTCAGCCTCGGGCGAGGTGTTGCGATGCGGCAAGGTCAGTCGGGTGCCAAGCCGGTCTTCCAGAAAATCAAGCAGCAGGCCAAGATTGGCATAGTCGAACACATAGGTGACGGGCGGCCCGGCATCCAGAAAGCCAAGAAAGCGATCTTGCCGCCCCAGCCGCGCAAAGGGCGGCGGATCATCGGACAGGCGCGCCTTGATGAAATCGGCAAAGCTCAGCCCATGGGTCGAGTTTTCATGGCCGCGCAGTGCCTCGCGCTGGCGATACCGGAACCAGCTGCCCATGTGTTCGATCGGGGCGCGCATCACGGCAAAGGTTTCCGGCACGGCCCCCAAGGCGCGCTGGACCTTGGGCGCCCAGCGGCGGGCATAGGCCTGTGCATTGATGTGCTTGTGGGCGGTTTCCACCGGGGTGGCGTCAGCAAAGGGCTGAAGCATGGCCCGCAGGGACTGCGTCGCGGTCTTGGGATTGGCCAGATAGACCAGACCTGCCTTTTCGAGCACCAGCACGATCACCCCCCACCGATCCATCCTCCGATGATGTAGGAGAGGCTTGGGCAATTGTGCAAGGGTCGGAGGACACTTCGCGGCGCTGCGTGTCGCTTTTGCGCTGGACGCGCCCGCGCGCGCGCTTTAGCCCGGCATCATGACCCGCACACCTGACCGCATTCTTCCCGGCGTCGTTCTCATGCTTGCCTTCTGCGTGCTGGCCCCGCTGCTGGACGTTTCGGCAAAGCTCGCGACGGCGACCATCCCGGTGGCCCAGATCGTGACGGCCCGCTTTGCGGTGCAGGGGGCGCTGATGCTTCCCGTGATGCTGGTCATGGGCCTGTCGGTGCGGATGTCGCCCCGCGCCTTTGCGCTGATCGCGCTGCGGGCCGTGTTCCTGATCTTGTCCACCTACAGTTTCGTGGCGGCCATCGCCATCATGCCGGTGGCAGATGCGCTGGCCATCGCCTTTGTCGAGCCCTTCATCCTGTTGTTGCTGGGGTCGCTGCTGTTTGGCGACGAAGTGGGCCCGCGCCGGATCGCCGCCTGCTGTGTGGGTTTTTTCGGGGCGCTGCTGGTGATCCAGCCGTCGCTTGCCGTCTTTGGGCTTGTCGCGCTCTGGCCCTTGGGGACGGCGGTGTTTTTCGCGCTTTACATGCTGTCGACGCGGCAGGTGTCGGGGTTCATGCATCCGGTCGCGATGCAGTTTCACACCTCCTGGACCGGGCTTGCGCTGTGCCTGCCGATCCTGTGGATGGCCCAAGGCACGGGCTGGACCGATTTCGACCCGGTGATGCCAGAGGGCGAGGCATGGCTTTGGCTGTTCGGCGTCGGGTTCTGGGCCGCGCTGTCACATATGTGCATGACTTATGCGCTGAAATTCGCGCCTTCGGCGACGCTTGCCCCGCTGCATTATCTTGAAATCGTGGCCGCGGTCGCGCTTGGCTACTGGATTTTCGGGGATTTCCCGAATGCCATGACCTGGGCCGGGATCGTGGTCATCTCGGCCTCGGGGCTTTACATCATCTACCGCGAGCGGGTCTCGGCGCGCGGCACGGCACCAAGTGCTGCCAAGACCTGATCCAGCCGCCGACGCGGCACGATGCAAAGCATCCCCGGCCCCGACATCCGCAGACGAACCGGGCCAAGGCTGACGCGGTTCGATGTGCCGATCCGCCCCGTCGGCGAAAACTCCAGCCCGTCGATGGGCCAATCCAGCCCGGTGCTGGTGCCCGTGACCCGTTGCATCGGGAACAGGCTGAACCGATCGCCGCGCCGCAGGTGCAGAACGATCGATTGCGGCAGATGGAACACGGCATCCTGCGGCCCAAGCAGGATACAGGTCCGACGCTGCCGTGCCAGGGTGCCAAGCACCGCCAGCCCGTGATCGATCCGCGCCCCGGCAAAGCCGACCGCCAGCACGAACCCCGCCTGCACCGCGGCAAGGGCCTTTTCGAAATCCGTCGTCTCTTGCTCGGCGATCAGGTGCAGGCGATCTGGCCCCAGGGCGGCGCGCGCCGCGGCACTGATCGAATCCATGTCGCCGATCACCATCTCCGGCCGGACCCCCAGCGCAAGGCAGCGGTCCGCGCCGCCATCGGCCGCCACCACAAGCGGCGCCCGTTGGGTTGCAAATCGAAACAATGCGCCGGTCACGGGCGCGCCTCCGACAAGTGTGATGCCGCCCGAGGATTGCACAATTGCTGGATTCATGCGGTTATTGTCCTCTGAATTGCGGCAGCCTGCCGGGGGCAAGGACACAATCAATCCTTCAAATTACCCTGATCTGTCCATGGATTTGAACCGGTGGCGGGCGAAAAAGACCCATCGAGTTTTGCAGAAAGCGAGCATCCGATGAACGGTGCGAGTAAAATCCTTACGGTCTCTTACGGAACCTTTTCCTGCACGCTGGAGGGTTTTGAAGATCCGTTCAACACGATGAAGGCGATTGCGGAGTATTTCCGCGATCTGGCCGCAGAGGACCGCTATTTCGGCGCGGAACCGCCGCAGCCGGATGCCGCCATGCTTCACCGTATTGCAGAGCGCGAGATCCAGCGCCGGGTCGAGGCGAAGGTGCAGGAAAACGGCGTGATCCTGCGGGCCGAGGACGGCGCAGGCCAAGCCGCAGCCCTGCCCGCAGCCGCGGAGCCTCAGACCGCGCCGCAGCCTTCGGTGCAGATGCCGGCCCGTGGTGTGACCCCGGCGCCGCGCCCTGCGCCAAGCGTCAGCGCGGTGGCCGAACCGGGCGGCGAGTCGGTGGCCGAGAAACTGTCGCGACTGCGCAAGGCCGCCGCCGAACAGGGCGCCCCCGCCACCACGGCAGCCGTCCTGACAGCAGCCGCAACCGTGACCCCGGCCGAGGCCGAGAGTGCCGAATTCATCGAAGATCAGCATGCCGATGCGCCTGCGGCGGCGGTGATCCTGGCCGATGCGCTGGACGAGGATCTGGCCTTTGCCGCCGAACCCATGGCCGATGTGCTGCCCGAGGAAGCGCCCCCCTCGGCCGAGGCGATCCTGGCCGAGGATTTGCCGGTGGAACAGCAATCCGCCGACGAGGATGACTTTGCCGAGACGATCGATGCCGAAGACCTGGCCGACATGCTTGCACTGGACGGCGCGGCGCCCGGCGATCTGACCGACGCGCATGTGGTCGAGCAGGCGCAGGCGGATGCGGCCCCGGATCTGGCAGATGTCGTGTCCGAGGCAGCGGGGGCCGACGCGGTTGACAGCGGTTTGCAGGCCGGGCCTGACGCCGCGGCGGCAGAAGATGCCGAAGACGACGACCTGATGTTGGCAAGCCTCGCCTTGGCCGCCGCGCCAGACACCAGCGCCACCCCGATGGAGACGCAGCCCGCGCCTGCCCCGGCCGAAGCTGAGGGCGATTCCGATGCGCAGATCCTGGCCAATCTTGGCCTCTTGATCGATCCCGAATCGCTTTCGGGCGACGACGAGGCCGATCTTGCCACCCCGCAGGCCCCCGAGCTGTTGGTGGAGGACGAGGCTTCGGACCTGATCGAAGCCGAGGCCAGCGCAGATGCTGGCGAAGTTCTGGTGGCAGAGCCTGCCGCCGCGCAGGAGCCAGAGGCCGACATGCCCCCGGTTTCCGACATCGCGGAACCGTTCGACAGCGCCGAGATGGCGCCACTGGCAGCGGATGATGTCGCCGCGGCACAAGCGCAAGCCGAGACGGAGGAAGCCCCGGTTGCGCCGGTGCGCCCGGTGCGCCCCGTGCGCCCGCTGCGCCCGGCGGCGGTGTCGGCCCCGCAGGACGGCCCGGCCGCCGAGGATGGTGACGAACCGCTGGCCGCAGATCAGCCGCGCAGCACCGACGCGGTGGCCGAAGCCGAATCGCGCACGCCGATCACGGTGGACAAGCTGCAACGGGCACGCGCCCGTGTGATCAAGATCCGGCGCAATGACGCGGCCCCGCCTGCTGCCGCTGCTGCTGCCGCCGCCGAAGCGGCAACGACGCCTGCCGTCACGGCCCCGCCGGCATCTGGCCTGTCGCCCGAGGCGGAAGCGGCCCTTGCCGCCGAACTGCGCGCCTTGCAAGAGGAGGTGCCAGCCGCACCTGCGCCCAAGGCAGACCCGGCCCCGCAGGACCGTTTTGGTCAGACGACAGAGGATCAGGCCGTGAACCGCCTGATGGCCGAGGCCAGCACCAAGATGGAAGTGCCCGACACCAAGCGCCGGATGTCGGCGATTGCGCATCTCAAGGCCGCGGTCGCAGCAACGCTTGCCGAACGGCGCGCCACCGGCAGCAGCCTGTCGAACGGCGGCGCGGAAAAGATCGGGGTGTATCGCGACGATCTGGCGAAAGCCGTGCGCGCCCCTGACCCGGGTGCCGCCGCAAGCCCGGCTGATCGCCCGGCGCCGCTGGTGCTGGTGTCAGAGCAGCGCATTGACCGCCCGGCGGGTACGGTTTCGCCCTCCCGTCCGCAGCGCCCCGCGCCGGCCGCCGCGGCTTCGCTGGTTGCCGAGCCCGATCTCGACGAAGACCTCGAGCTTGAGGACGACGCGGTCAATATCTTTGGCAGCGACAGCGCCTTTCCCGAATTCGCCGAGCGCCTTGGCGCGCGCGATCTGCCCGACCTGCTGGAGGCCGCGGCCGCCTATATCGCCTGTGTCGAAGGCCGCGACAGCTTTACCCGCCCGCAACTGATGCGTCACATCGACGCCGCGGCCGGGGATGTGTCGCGCGAAGACGGATTGCGCAGTTTCGGCGTCTTGCTGCGCGACGGTGTGTTCGAACGCAGCCGCCGCGGGCAATTCGCCATCCATGAAGGATCGGCCCTGCTGGCCGAGGCAAAGAAGATTTCGCGCGGGTGATCTGCCCGCAAGATATGGAACAGTGGGCCGAGGCTGCCATCAAGGCCCCAGGGACAGGCGGAATGCATCACGAGCATTCCGCCTGTTTTCATTGGCGCTTGTCCTCGGCTTGCGGTGTCGGGGCATCGGGGTCCGGCTGCCCCACGCCCAGAAACACGGGCCGCAGCGGCAAGATCCACAACAGGCCAAGCCCCAGATAAATCAGGAATTCCAGCCACAGCGCCGGCCGGTCAAGCCAGTTGACCACAGTGACCGCCACCACCACATAAGCCGGAAGGCCCACAACCAACACCAGCAGCGACAGCCGTTTGCGGGCCTTGTAACTTAGCGCCATCTATCCCTCGCAGCGGTCGGGGGCGGCGCCCCCGGCCGTCTTGTGCACATCAATCGGCGAACGGGTCCGTGACCAGAATGGTGTCGTCCCGTTCGGGTGATGTGGAAAGTAGTGCGACCGGGCATTGGATCAATTCCTCGATCCGCCGCACGTATTTGATCGCAGCCCCCGGCAGATCGGCCCAGGACCGCGCCCCGGCGGTCGAGTCGGACCAGCCTTCCAGTTCTTCATAGATCGGGGTGCAGCGCGCCTGTTGATCCGCGGCCGTCGGAAGGTAATCCAGCCGCACGCCATCCAGATCATAGCCGACACAGATTTTCAGCGTCTTGAAGCCGTCCAGCACATCGAGCTTGGTCAGCGCGATACCCGACACACCACTGGTGGCACAGGTCTGGCGCACCAGCACCGCATCGAACCAGCCGCAGCGCCGCTTGCGCCCGGTGACGGTGCCAAATTCATGGCCGCGTTCGCCCAGACGCTCGCCATCGGCATCCTTCAACTCGGCCGGGAACGGGCCTTCGCCCACGCGCGTGGTATAGGCCTTGACGATCCCCAGCACGAAATCGATCGCCGTCGGGCCAAGACCCACGCCCGTCGCCGCCTGCCCGGCAATCACGTTGGACGAGGTGACAAAAGGGTAGGTGCCGAAATCGATGTCGAGCAAGCTGCCCTGCGCGCCTTCGAACAGGATCCGCTTTCCGGCCCTGCGCGACTCGTTCATCACCTTCCAGACCGGGGCGGCATAGGGCAGCACCTGCGGCGCGATCTCGTGCAGCTGCGCAAGCAAGGCCGCGCGGTCCACCGGCTCCATCCCCAGGCCACGGCGCAAGGCGTCATGATGGGCCAGCAGACGGTCCACCCGCAGATCGAGCGTGGCCGCATCGGCAAGGTCGGCCACCCGAATGGCGCGCCGCCCCACCTTGTCCTCATAGGCCGGGCCAATGCCGCGCCCGGTGGTGCCGATCTTGGCCACGCCAACGCTGCCTTCGCGGGCGCGGTCCAGCTCGCCATGCAGCGGCAGGATCAGCGGCGCGTTTTCGGCGATCAGCAGGTTGTCGGGCGAAATATCCACGCCCTGACCGCGCAGCTTGGCGATTTCCGTCACCAGATGCCACGGGTCCAGCACCACGCCATTGCCGATGACCGACAGCTTGCCGCCGCGCACGATGCCCGATGGCAAGAGCGACAGTTTGTAAACCTTGCCATCGATGACCAGCGTATGGCCCGCGTTATGGCCGCCCTGAAACCGCGCGACGATGTCGGCACGTTCGGACAACCAGTCCACGATCTTGCCCTTGCCTTCGTCGCCCCATTGCGCCCCTACGACTACCACATTGGCCATGCTGATCTCCCCGGCTCTGAAACCGCCTGTGCTATAGACGTGAAGGGGCGGCAGGGAAACAGCGAAATGCACGCACCCCGATGGACCAAAGCGCATTTGATCGGCGGGCGGCCGGGCGAGACAGATCGGCATGGCCCGGCCGCGGTGTCGCGGTTGTGGCCTGCACGGTTGCGAAATCTGCCCGCCGCAGGCATGCCCCGCGGCCTCGCGCGCATCCGAAGGGGTTGCGCCCCGCCCCCCTTGCGCCTAGATAGGCGCGTCAGCTTCGGGAACGCCCATGGAAAATGTCATCCTTACCGTCCATCTTATCCTCGCCCTTTTGCTGATCGGCGTGGTGCTGCTTCAGCGGTCCGAAGGCGGTGGCCTCGGGATGGGCGGCGGCGGTGGCGGCGGGGCCATGTCGGGCCGGGCCGCGGCCACGGCATTGGGCAAGCTGACCTGGCTTTTTGCGATCCTGTTCATCTGCACCTCGATCACGCTGACCATTCTTGCCGCGCGTGAGGCGGGGTCGAACTCGGTCATCGATCAGCTCGGCGCCCCCACACCCGACGCGCAAGAGACCGAGGTGCCGCTTGGCAGCGATCTGCTGCCGCCCGCGCCGACCAATGCGCCGCTGACCCCGCCACGGGCCGACAACTGAGGCTTGCCTCCTACTAATTCTTGTCGCTGCTCCATCGCGCAAGACAGCATCTAGCGGTGCTGTTGCAAAAGATCATTGCCTAGGGTAAGGCATGGGTCCCGTGGTGCTGCGATTCCCACCCATCGAATCGCGTTTGTTACACGGGGGCCCCTGCATGGCGCGCTATATCTTCATCACAGGCGGCGTTGTGTCCTCTCTGGGCAAGGGGCTTGCCTCTGCCGCACTGGGCGCCCTGTTGCAGGCCCGTGGCTATACCGTCCGCCTGCGCAAGCTCGACCCCTATCTGAACGTCGATCCCGGCACCATGTCGCCCTTTGAACATGGCGAGGTGTTTGTGACCGATGATGGCGCCGAAACCGATCTGGACCTTGGCCATTACGAACGATTTACCGGGGTGCATGCCCGGGCCACCGACTCGATTTCGTCGGGGCGCATCTATTCCAACGTGCTGGAAAAGGAACGTCGCGGCGACTACTTGGGCAAAACCATTCAGGTGATCCCGCATGTCACCAATGAAATCAAGGACTTCCTGCGCATCGGCGCGGATGAGGTGGATTTCATGCTGTGCGAGATCGGCGGCACGGTCGGCGACATCGAGGGCCTGCCCTTCTTTGAGGCGATCCGCCAGTTCATCCATGAACGCCCGCGCGGGCAATCCATCCTGATGCACCTGACGCTGTTGCCCTATCTGGCCGCGTCCGGGGAACTCAAGACCAAACCCACGCAGCATTCGGTCAAGGAATTGCAATCCATCGGCCTTGCGCCCGATGTGCTGGTGTGCCGGTCCGAACACCCGATCCCGGAAAAGGAGCGCGAAAAGATCGCGCTGTTTTGCAATGTGCGCAAGGATGCGGTGATCCCGGCCTATGATCTGCGAACGATCTACGAGGCGCCCTTGGCCTATCACCGCGCAGGGCTGGATCAGGCGGTGCTGGATGCGTTTGGCATCGCTCCGGCGCCCAAGCCCAACCTGACCCGTTGGGAAGATGTTATGGACCGCCTTACCAATGCCGAAGGCACGGTGCGGGTCGCGATCGTGGGCAAATATACCCAGCTGGAAGACGCCTACAAATCCATCGCCGAGGCGCTGACCCATGGCGGGATGGCGAACCGCACGCGGGTGAAGGCAGAATGGATCGACGCCGAAATTTTCGAAACCGAAGACCCGGCGCCCTATCTTCAGAATTTCCACGCCATCCTTGTGCCCGGCGGCTTTGGCGAGCGGGGGACCGAAGGCAAGATCAAGGCGGCACAATTCGCCCGCGAAAAGAAGATCCCCTATCTGGGCATCTGCCTTGGCATGCAGATGGCGGTGATCGAATCCGCGCGCAATCTGGCCGGTCTGCCCAATGCGGGGTCCGAGGAATTCGACCATGAGGCGGGGCAGAAACGCTTTACCCCCGTGGTTTACCACCTGAAGGAATGGGTGCAGGGCAACCATACCGTGCGGCGCAAGGCCGATGATGCCAAGGGCGGCACCATGCGGCTGGGGGCTTACACGGCCAGCCTGAAGGTGGGGAGCAAGGTGGCCGAGGTCTATGGCGGCACGGTGATCGAGGAACGTCACCGCCACCGCTATGAGGTGGACATTCAGTATCGCGAACAGCTGGAGTCCTGTGGTTTGATCTTTTCGGGCATGTCACCCGATGGCAAGCTGCCCGAGATCGTCGAGGTCAAGGATCATCCGTGGTTCATCGGGGTCCAGTTCCACCCCGAACTGAAATCCAAACCCTTTGCCCCGCATCCCTTGTTCGCCGATTTCGTGCGCGCCGCCAAAGAGGTGGAACGCCTGGTCTGAGCGCGCGCGGCGCCCCGCACCAAAAGAAAACCCCGCCATCCGAAACCGGAGGCTGGGTTATTGATTTCGTGCCTGCCTGGATCAATCGATCCGCGCCACCAACAGATCGAAGACCCAGGTAAAGACAAAGGTAAAGACGAGGAAGAACACCAGAAGCGCCGCCTCCATCGCGAGGGCGGTCAGCGGGCCGACGGCATACCACCACATGAACAGCGGGATCAGGATCAGCACCAGCCCGCCTTCGAACCCGACCGCATGCAGCACACGAATTTCAACCGTCCGGCTGGCAATGCCGCTGCGGCTTTCCCAGCGTTCGAACAGGGTGTTATAGATGAAATTCCACACCACCGCCGCGACCGAGGCCGCAATGGCCACCGGCAGGTTGCTGTGCAGCGATGCCCCGCTCAGTGCCGCAAGCAGGGCCGTGGACAACAAGATCGCCAGCGTTTCAAAGGTCAGCACATAGGTGATGCGGCGTGGCAGCGGCTTCAGGGCGATCATGGGGGCGGTCCAGTCTTTGGCTGGGAGGGGTTTCGGGTTGGTCGGGACGGTGCTTGCGCAACCGGGCCTATTTTGATACGTTCGTATTGAAATAGGCGAGGAGGCGCGCTTTGGCAAGACCCATCCGGAACAACCGTGATCTTTTGCTGGATGCGGCCGAGGCCGTCATCACCCAAAGCGGCGCGGCGGCGCTGTCGTTTGCCAGCCTTGCGGCCATGGCTGGCCTGTCCAAGGCCAGCGTGCAATCGGCCTTTGGCACGCGGGCCGCGCTGATGGATGCCTTGCTGGACCGCTGGATGCATCAGGAAACCGCGCGCTATCGCAGCGCCCTTGGGGGGGAGACAAGCTCGGCCGAAGCCCGGCTTCTGGCCCATCTGCGCTGCACGCTTGAGGAGTTGCAGGGCGATCGGGGCCAACGGGTTGCCACCCTGCTTGCGATCCTGACCGGCGAGGGCCAGCAAAGCGACAGCCTGCGGCGCTGGTATCGCGACAGGCTTGGCGATCTTGACGCGCAAGACCCCGAGGCGCGGCGGCGCCGCATCGCCTATCTTGCGGCCGAGGGCGCGTTTTTCCTGCGCTGTCTGGTCGGCATCGATGCTGACCCGGCGATCTGGGACAGCGTGTTTGACGATCTGGGCCGGCTTTAGACGCGCACCCTGCCCTATCGGCGGCGCCGGCGCGGCGTGCGCAAACGTTTGCGCAACAGGAAAACCCGTGCTAGGGTGATTCTATCGCAAACTGGGAGGGTTGCGCGGCATGGCCACGATCAAGGATATTGCCCACCGGCTTGGCCTGTCGGCCTCGACCGTGTCGCGCGCCTTGGCCGGGCATGAGCGTATTCCCGAAGCCACGCGCGAGCGTATTTTGCAGCTTGCGGCAGACATGGGCTATGTGCCGAACCGCGCGGCGCAAAGCCTTGTGGGCGGCCGCAGTTCCGGCTTTGCCGGGCTGGTGCTGACCGACCCCGGCTATGGCCGCGAAGACAGTTACTTGGGCGAATATATCTCGGGTCTGGGCGACGGGCTGGCGGAAAGCGGGATTGACCTGTTTCTGGCCGCGATCCCCGAGGGGCAGTCGGAACTGTCGGTCATCAAGAACATCGTCAGCACGCGCCGCGCCGATGGGTTGATCCTTGGGCGGACGTCGGAAGTGGACCCGCGCGTGAACTATCTGATGCAGGCCGGATTTCCCTTTGTGACGCACGGGCGCGTCCTGTCGGACGCCCTGCCCTATGACTGGGTTGATACCGATGGGACGGCCGCCTTTGGCGAAGCCTTTGATCTGCTTTACGCCCTTGGTCATCGGCGCTTTGCGCTTTTGACGATCGAGGAGCCGATGACCTTTCGCCATCACCGGACCGAGGGGCTTTTGCAGGCGATGGAACGGTGCGGCGACCCGGGGCTCAGCCTGACGATCGCCACCACGCCGCGCTATGATCCGGCCCGACGGATGGCGGTGATCCGTGACCTGCTGATGGCGCCGGACAGGCCGACAGCCGTTCTGGCGCTGTTCGACGGGCTGGCGCTGAACCTGCTTCAGATCGCCGAGAGCCTGTCGCTGTCGGTCCCGGGTGCGCTGAGCGTGATCGGCTTTGACAACATCACCTCGGCGGCGTTGGCGCGGCCCGGACTGACCACCTTTGACAGCGATACCCGTGCCTCTGCCCGTGCCACCGGGCGGATGCTGGTGGAAAGGCTACGATCCCCCGATGCGGATCAGCAAAACCTGCTGATCCGGCCAAAGCTGGTGCTGCGCGCCAGTCATGGGCCCGCGCCCGGCTAGACCGGCAGGGTTGCTACCGACGACGACGACAAAAAAGGGAGAAGACGATGAAAACGCAGGTAAAATGGCGAATGACGGCGGCTGCCGTGACGGCATCTCTGCTGGCGGCTCCGGCGCTGGCCGAGCCTTTGTTCTGGTCCACACAGGCCAAGCCAGTCGAGGAAAGCCAGAAGATGCGCGAACAGGTTCTGGCCGGGTTTCCGGGCGGGGTGGATTATCAGGCCTCGGACGAAGGGCCGTGGCTGACCCGGATGCAGGCCGAATTGCAGGCCGGGTCCGGCACGATTGCGGTGCTGGGGGGCCTGCATGGCGATCTGTCCTCGCTTGGGGCCGAGTTGGTGGACCTGTCGGGCATTGACAGCGCGGGCGTCGGCCCGGCGATGATGGAACTGGGCAAGCTGGGGACAGCCGAGCAGAAATATATCCCCTGGATGCAGGCGACCTATCTGATGGTGGCCAACCGCAAGGCGCTGGAATTCCTGCCCGAGGGGGCGGATCTGAACGCCCTGACCTATGACCAGCTGATCGCCTGGGCCAAGGCCACGGCCGAGGCGACGGGCGGGCCGAAGTTCGGCTTTCCGGCCGGGCCGCAGGGGTTGAAGCACCGGTTTTTCCAAGGCTTCCTGCTGCCCGCCTATACCAGATCGACGGTGACAGAGTTCCGCTCGGACGCGGCGGTGGTGGCGTGGCAGAAGTTCCGCGAGCTGTGGCAATACACCAATCCGGCGGCGACCAACTATTCCTTCATGCAAGAACAGCTTGTGACCGAGGAGGTCTGGATCGCCTTTGACCACGTGGCGCGGATTGCCGATGCGTTCAATCAGCGCCCTGAGGATTTCGTGGCCTTCCCGGCCCCCGCTGGCCCCGAGGGGCGGGCGTTCATGCCGGTGGTGGCGGGGATTGCCGTGCCGCGCACCGCGCCGGATATGGAGCAGTCGAAGGCTTTGGTGGCCTATATGCTGAAACCCGAAACCCAGATTGAAACGCTGCGGGCGACCAATTTCTTCCCGGTGATCGCGACGGAATTGCCCGACGACATGCCTGCCTCGGTCAAGGCGGCAGGTCCGGCGATTGCGGCGATGACGGGGGCACCCGATGCGCTGCCCGCGCTGCTGCCGATGGGCCTCGGCGACAAGGGCGGCCAGTTCAACCAGGTCTATAACGACACGTTCGAGCGGATCGTGCTGGCGGGCCAGGACATCCGCGAGGTGCTGGACTCTCAGGCCGAGGTGCTGCGCGCGCTGATGGTCGAGGCGAATGCGCCCTGCTGGGCGCCGGATGCGGCCTCGGACGGCCCCTGCCCGGTGAACTGATCTCGTGAACTGAGCCTAAATGGCCGGGGCGCGGCACCTGCGCCCCGGCTGCCTGACCGTCCCTGAACAGCGAAGGACACGGCCATGCCGCGTATGCTTCCCTATCTGCTGCTTTTGCCGGCAACGGCCTTTTTGTGCCTGTTTTTCCTCTATCCCTTTGTGCAGGTCGCGCATGACAGCGTGATGCGCAACGCGGCCTATACGCTGGAGAATTTCACCCGCATGGCCGGGCATTGGAAGTTTTCCACCGCGTTCTGGAACACCATGCTGCTGGCCGCTGTGGTGGTGCCCATTCAGCTTGCGATGGCGCTGACGATGGCGAGCATCGTGACCAAGTTGCAGCGCGGGCGGTCGAGCATCCTTTACATCTTTGCGATCCCCTTGGGGATTTCCGATCTGGCCGCCGGGTTGATCTGGCTGTCGGTGTTTGAACAGTCGGGCTTCCTGAACAGCCTGCTGGTGGGTCTTGGCGTGGTGGATCAGCCGATCCTGCTGCTGGGGTATCAGAACACCTGGGTCATCTTCATCGCCATCGTGCTGGCCGAGGTGTGGCGGGCGACCGCGATCATGATGGTGATCCTTGTCGCGGGGATGGGCCTGATCCCCAAGGAATATGGCGAGGCGGCGGATGTGTTTGGCGCATCGCGCTGGCAGAAGTTCCGCCGTGTGACCCTGCCGATGCTGAAGCCCAGCCTTCAGACCGCGTTGATCCTGCGCGTCATTCTGGCCTTCGAGGTGTTTGCGGTCGTGGTCGCGCTTGGCGGCACGCAATTGCCGGTGCTGATGAGTGAAACCTATCACTGGCAGTTCCAGATGCAGGAACGCGGGGTGGCGGCGGCCTTTGCCATGGTGATCCTGGCGGTGTCGGTGGCCTTTACCATCTTGATCCTGCGCCTGCTGCATGTGCCAAAGGGGGCAAGGGTATGACCGAGACAACCACCATTCGCCGGGCGGGCAACCGCGTCTTTATCGCCGGGGTTGCCCTGCTGATCCTGTGGGTTCTGCTGCCGATCTGGCTGTTGTTCGTCAACGCTTTGTCGGCCCCGGCCGAGGTGACGGGCTTTCCCAAGCGGATCATCCCGTCGTTCAACCTTGACTCGCTGTCGTTCTTTTTCGGATTTTCCGGCGTGATCGATGCGCTGTGGAATTCGGTCAAGGTGGCCTCTGTCACCATGATCCTGTCGATCGGGGTGGGCGCGCCTGCGGGCTATGCGCTGTCGCGGTTCGATTTTCCGGGCAAGGAAGTGTTCCGCTTTCTGGTGGTGATGACGCGGGCCTTTCCGCTGCCGCTGCTGGCGCTGCCGCTGGCGGTGATGTTCATCCGCACGGGTCTTGATGACACCATCCTTGGGCTTGCGCTGGTGCATACCACGCTGGCGCTGCCCTTTGCGGTGTTGATCACCTATTCGCTGTTTTCCGGCATTCCGCTGGAGTTGGAGGAGGCGGCGTGGACGCTGGGCTGTAACCGCGTGCAGGCCTTCATCAAGGTGATCTTGCCGTTGGCGGCACCGGGGATTGCAGCATCGGCGGTCTTTGCCTTTGTCATCAGCTGGAACGAGGTGTTTGCGGCCGCCGTGCTGACGATTGAAAACCGCACGCTGACGGCCTTCCTGCTGCAATCGCTGGATGTGTCGCCCTTGCCGCTGAAATTTGCCGGGGGCGCTGCGCTGGTGCTGCCTGCTTTGTTCTTCATCTTTGCCGTTCGCAAATACCTGTTTGCGATGTGGGGCATCGCCAATCGTTAAGGGGGGTCATGATGGCCGTTATCGAAATCAAGCAGGTCGCAAAGAGCTTTGGCAGCTTTACCGCGCTGCATTCGGTCGATCTGACGATCGCAGATCAGGAATTCATGGTGCTGCTGGGCGCATCGGGCTGTGGCAAGACCACGCTGCTTCGCATCATCGCGGGGCTGGAGACGCCGACGACGGGCGAGGTCTGGATCGGCGGGCGGCGGGTGGACCATTTGCCCCCGCGTGAGCGTGGCATCGCGATGGTATTTCAGAATTACGCGGTGTTTCCGCATCTGACGGTGTTTGAAAACATCGCCTTTGGTCTGCGCATGAAAAAGGTGCCGCAGGCCGAGGTGGACCGCCGGGTGAAGCGCACCGCCGAGTTGATGCATATCGAGCAATTGCTGAAACGCTATTCCGGGCAGCTTTCGGGCGGGCAGCGCCAGCGTGTTGCGGTGGCGCGTGCGCTGGCGATGGAGCCGGATGTGATCTTGATGGACGAGCCTTTGTCCAACCTTGACGCGCTGCTGCGGCTGGAAATGCGGGCCGAGTTGAAGGGGGTTCTGGCGGAATCCAAGACCACCACGATCTATGTGACCCATGATCAGGTCGAGGCGATGAGCCTTGCCGACCGCATTTCGGTGATGAACGGCGGGCGCATCGTGCAGGCGGCCAACCCGGTCGAGGTGTATCGCAACCCCGCCGCGCGCTTTGTCGGCAGTTTCATCGGCAACCCGCCGATGAATTTCCTGACCGCGCAGCCTGCGGGGGCGGGCAAATGGCAGGTGGCGGGACAGGTTTTTGACGGGCCAGCCGCCGCCGCCGCCGAATTCGCCATCCGCCCCGAGGATCTGCACCCCAGCGAATCCGGCCTGCCCGCCGAGGTGCGCGTGGTGGAGCCGCTGGGTCCCCATACGCTTGTGACCGCATCGGTCGCGGGCCAGCCGTTCCGCGCCGTGCTGGAAAGCACGCTGACGCCGCGCCCCGGCGACATGATCCACCTTGCCCCTGTGCCGGACCGCATCCGCTGGTTCGACCCTGCCACCCAATCTGCTTTGTGAAAGACCACGCCCATGACATCGCTGACCGAAAACGCCATTGAAATCCTGCGCGAAAATGATCGCGGCCATTACACCGTGCCGACCAAGGGGCTGTATCCGTTCCAGTGGAACTGGGATTCCTGCCTGACCGCGCTTGGCCAGCGGCATTTTGACGAGGCGCGCGCCTGGACCGAGATTGACACGCTGTTCGCGCATCAATGGCCCTGCGGGATGGTGCCGCATATCGTGTTTCATAAGCATGACGACGGCTATTTCCCCGGCCCAGATATCTGGGCGACCGGGCGGCCTGTGCCGACATCGGGGATCACCCAGCCTGCGGTGGCGGGCTTTGCGCTGCGCCGCTTGTATGACCGGGCCGCCGACAAGGCGGCGGCCGAGGCGCGGGTGCGGGACCTGCTGCCCAAGGTGGCGGCATGGCACCGCTGGTTCTATGCAACGCGCGATCCTGGCGCGACCGGGTTGGTCGCGATCATCCATCCGTGGGAGGCCGGGCGCGACAATTCCATCGATTGGGACGCGCCGTTCGAGCGGGTGCCGACCGAAGGCATTGCCCCCTACACCCGCCGCGACACCCAGCACGCAAACCCCGCGCATCGCCCCACCAAGGAGCAATACGACCGCTATCTGTGGCTGGTCGAGCATTTCCGGGCGCTGAACTGGGACACGGCAAAGCTGCATGACGCATCGCCGTTTCAGGTGGTGGACCCCGGTTTCAACGCCATCCTGATCCGCGCCTGCACCGATCTGGCCGATCTGGCCGACGGCTTGGGAGAGGCGGCGTTGGCGGCGGAAAACCGCACCTATGCGGCGCGGGGATTGGCGGCGATGGAAACCCTGTGGTCAGAGCCGCATGGGCAATACCTGTGCCTCGACCGGGTCACGGGAGAGTTGATCGAGTCTGCCTCCATCGGCGGGCTGCTGGCGGCGTTTTGCGCCATCCCGGCCGATCGGGCGCGGGCGATTGCCGCCACCATTGACGGGCACGGCACGCCTTACCGCGTGGCAAGCCACCCGCCCGCCGATCCGCGCTTTGACTCCAAACGCTATTGGCGGGGTCCGGTCTGGCTTGTGGTCAATTACATGATCGCCGATGGGCTGGCGCGGGCGGGGGTGCAGGAGGCGGCGGATCGGATCACCGCCTCCAGCCTTGATCTTATCCGCACAAGCGGCTTTGCTGAGTATTACGACCCGATCTCGGGCGAGCCCTTGGGCGGCGGGCGGTTTACCTGGACGGCAGCCATGGTGCTGGAATTCCTGTCGATGGAGGGCTGAGCGGTGAAGATCCTGGCCATAGGCGCGCATCCCGACGATCTGGAGATTTTTGCCTATGGCACCTTGGCCGCGTGGCGCGCGATGGGGGCGGAACTGGTGCTGGCCATCGCGACAGACGGGGCCAAGGGCGGCACCCAGCCGCCCGAGGTCTTGCGCAAACTGCGCGCGGATGAAACGACGGCAGCCTTGGCCGCGCTGGGGACGCCGCGTCTGATGGGGTTTGCGGATGGCGGGCTGCATGCCGACGCGGCTTTGGTCGAGGCTTTGCGCGATTTGATCGCAGAGGTTCGGCCCGCACTGGTGCTGACCCATGCGCCGAACGATTACCATGCCGATCACCGCGCGCTGTCGGCGGCACTGGGCCAGGCGGCGGGGTTCGGAGTGCCGGTCTTGTGGATGGACACGCTGAACGGGACCGGGTTTGCGCCCACGCATTGGGTGGATGTGACCGCCTATTGGGCGGCCAAGGAGGCGGCCATCCGCGCGCATCACAGTCAGGACCCCGAACGCTTTGTGCAGATGGCCAATCGTCAGGCGGCGTTCCGGGCCGGGGAATGCAATGCCCCGGTGAGCGAACGGGCCGAGGCGTTCCGGTTCGAGCCACGCTTTCCCTTTGCCGATATCCGGGCGCTGCTGCCCCCTGCCCCGGCGTTGCGCCCGATCGGGCGGCGCGATGTCAGCGGGTAAGCCTGCGCGCCGCAAGCCAGCTTGCCGCCGCCATCAGGCCGGCGGTGGCAAGACAGAGCGGCAGACCGCCAAACTGATAGCTTAGCCCCGAAAGAAGCGTGCCGATCAACCGCCCCGCCGCATTGGCCATGTAGTAGAAGCCGACATCGCGCGTGATCCGCTCGGCCGAGCCGAAGGCAAGGATCAGATAGGAGTGGACCGAGGAGTTGACCGCAAAGACAAACCCGAACAGCAACAGTCCCGCGATCAGCGCCGTTGTGAGCCATGGCGCAGGCCCGCCCGAAGCATAGGCCAATCCGGCCAAGGCAAAGGGGATCGGGACCAGAAAGCCCGCCCAATGCACCGCCTTGCGCGTGATTTCGACCTCGGGCTGGGCCTTGCCGCCCAGAATGCGGGGGGCCAGCGCCTGAACGGCACCATAGGCCATGATCCAGAGCGCCATGAAACTGCCCACGATGAAGAACGCCTCGCGCCGACCCTCGGCCGTGCCATCAGACAGCACGGCCTGAAAATAGATCGGAATGCCGACGACGAACCACACATCGCGCGCCCCGAACAGGAAAAGTCGCGCGAGAGACAAACGGTTCACCCGTGCGTCGCGGGACCGCCAGCCGCCCCAACTGTCCTCGGCCTTCATGCGACCGGGCAGACCGGCCGGCAGGAACAAAAGCACGGCGATCAGGATGACTGTCAGACCACCGGCCATGCCCCAGACCGCGGGGCCAAAGCCCGCCAGCGCCAGCAGCGCCGCGCCAAGGAAGAAACCAAGGCCCTTGACCGCGTTCTTTGACCCGGTGAGTGCCGAAACCCAGCCAAAGAGGCCCCCACCCTCGGCCGGCGCAAGCAGCTTGACGGCCGATTTCGACGACATCTTGGCCAGATCCTTGGCGACACCCGACACGCCCTGCACCGCCATCACAAAGGCGACCGAGGCGACCATGCCCCAGGCGGGATCCAGTTGTGCCAGCGCCACCAATGCGGCGATCTGCAACGCCAGCCCGCCATATAATGTGGCCGCAAGACCAAACCGCGCCGCCAGCCAGCCCGCGCACAGGTTGGTGACGATGCCAGCAAGTTCATACAGCAGGAACAGCCATGCAAGTTGCAGCGGCGAAAAGCCCAAGCCGTTGAAATGCAGCAGGACCAGCATCCGCAACGCCCCGTCCGAGAGCATGAAGGCCCAATATGCCGCTGTTACGGCGGCATAGGCACGCAGAGGATTAACCGAGGGAGGCGGCGTGCCCCGGGACGGATCATCTTTGGTCATGCGTCACATTCGGCTTGCCACCATGCGCGCGATGTCGGCGAGGCGGCACGCATAGCCCCATTCGTTGTCATACCAGGCATAGATCTTGACTTGCGTGCCCCCTGTCACAAGCGTCGAAGGCGCATCGATGATCGCCGAGCGGGGGTCGTTCAGGAAATCCGACGATACGAGAGGGCGGGATTCATAGCCCAGGATGCCCCGAAGCGGGCCCTCCGCAGCGGCCTGAAGCAGGCCGTTCACCTCCTCCACCGTGGTTGCACGTTCGACCTCGAACACGCAATCGGTGAGAGAGGCATTGAGCAGTGGCACACGGATGGCATGGCCATCAAGACGGCCCTTCAACTCGGGATAGATCAGCGCGATGGCGGTCGCCGAGCCCGTGCTGGTGGGGATCAGGTTCATCAGCGCCGAGCGGGCGCGGCGCATGTCCTTGGCCGGGCGGTCCGCGATGGTTTGCGTGTTGGTCACGTCATGAATGGTCGTGATGGAGCCGTGGCGAATGCCAAGATGTTCGTGAATCACCTTGACCACGGGCGCCAGACAATTGGTCGTGCAAGAGGCGGCTGTGATAAGGGGCTGGTAACCGTCGTAAAGGTGGTGGTTCACGCCATAGACAAGGTTCAGCGCGCCACCGTCCTTGACCGGAGCCGAGACAATGACCTTTTTCACCCCTGCGTCGAAATAGGGCGCGGTGCGGGCCGCGGTTTTGAACACGCCCGTGCAATCTATCACCACATCGATACCCAGCTCGCGCAGCGCGAGCGCGTCGATCGACTTTTCCTGCGTCAGCCTGATGTCCTGACCCGCCACGATCAACCGACCGGGGGCATGGCTTACAGGCGTGGACCAGCGACCATGAACCGAGTCGAACTCCAACAAAAGGGCGTGCTGTTCTGCATCCCCTGCCGGGTCGTTCACCAGGACAAGGTCGCCGCCCGCGCCAGCGTCGATCAGGTTGCGCAGGACCAGTTTGCCGATGCGGCCAAGGCCGTTGAGAGCGATACGTGTCATGGGTCAGCCCTTTGCATCGGTCTGAATGCCGATCGCATCGACACGTGCTTGCAGCGACAGGCGGCTGAGTGTGTCGAAGGGCAGTTCGACAAAGGCGGCAATCCGCCGCCGCAGCGCCGCATAGGTCTGGGCAAAGACAAGCGCCCGCTCTGCGTCGGTTCCTGTGGCCTTGACCGGGTCGGGCAAACCCCAGTGGCCGGTGATCGGCTGCCCCGGCCAGGGTGGGCACTCCTCAGCGGCGGCGGTGTCGCAGACCGTAAAGACGAAATCCATGACCGGTGCGCCGGGCTGCTGATATTCGGAGATATGCTTGGACCGCAGGGCGTTGATGTCATGGCCGTTGCGGCGCAGGACATCCAGAGCAAAGGGGTTCAGGCTGCTGCTTGGGCGGGTTCCGGCGGAAAATGCGTTGACCTTGCCCTGCCCCAAATCGCGAAGCAGCGCTTCGGCGAAAATCGAGCGGGCAGAGTTGCCCGAGCAGATGAAAAGCGCGTTGAAACGGCTGTCGGCCATGCGAGGGGGATCCTGTGCGAGAGGGGCAAGCACATCGGGGCGTCCTCGCGCGACATCAAGCGCGAGAAAGCCGATGAGGCTTTCGGTGGTATCGAGATTGGCGGAATACAAAAGCGCCCGGCCCTGCCGCTCGACCTGCGCCAATCCGGCAGCGGTCAAGTCAGCGAGGTGATGCGACAGCGTGTTGGGCTTTAGCCCAAGCGCTTGGGCGATTTCGGTCGGACGGGCCGCGCGGGGCGCAAAGCGCATCAGAAGCCGAAACACGGCAAGGCGGTCGGGATGGCCGAGGGTGGTGAAGGCTTGGGCAGCGCGAATTTGTTCCATAATTCCTGAATGACGGAATTAATGGCGCGCGTCCAATGAATGTTTCATGACGCAACGGTGACAGCACACCTGTCAGCGGTGATCCGGCGCCTTGCCCGACGGGGCACGATAAGGGCGGGTCACATCTTCAAGCCGAAGACTGATCGCCTCGACCTCGATCGCGATGGCCCCGTCTCCGGCGAGTGTCAGTGTCAGGATGCCGCTGCCTTCGACACCAGGGGCGAATTCCATCGTCAAGAGCGACAGGATGGTGTCCTTGTCATTGCGATCAATGCCGCTTGTGCGCAGGCGCAAGATATCTTCGACCACAAGCAGACTGCGGACACGCTCATAGGGGCGACCGGCGGCCTCGGCCGCTCCGCGGTCCTCCCACCGAAAGCGGTTGAGCAGGATGGCAAAGCGACGGGCCCGGGGATCAAAGCGCATTTCAGTAATCGGAAACACCGCATCCTGCACCAATGCGGCCATCACCGGCACATCTTCCGCCTCTTGCGCAAGCAGGCGCAGCGGCAGCTCGTCAGCATCTTCGAACCGGGCGTCGGTCATGTGTTCGCCTTGATGCGCTCGATTTTGGCCCCGCAGGCCATCAACTTTTCCTCGACCCGTTCATAGCCGCGATCAAGGTGATAGACGCGGCTGACGACGGTTTCACCCTCGGCTGCCAGCCCGGCAAGGATCAGGCTGACCGAGGCACGCAGATCTGTGGCCATCACGGGCGCGCCACGCAACTTGGCAACGCCGGTGACGGTCGCGGTGCCCCCGTGCACGTCGATCCTCGCGCCCATCCGCAAAAGCTCTGGCGCGTGCATGAAGCGGTTTTCAAAAATTTTCTCTTCAAGAACGCTGGTGCCATCCGCGGTGCACAAAAGCGCCATCATCTGGGCTTGCAGATCGGTGGGGAAGCCGGGAAACGGCTCGGTGGTGACATTCACGGCCTTCACGCGGCCATTTTTGCGGCTGACCTTCAGCCCGCGCTCGGTTTGCGATACCGATACGCCAGCCTCGTCCAACTTTTCGGCAAAGGCTCCGACAAGGTCGAGCGTGCCGCCAAGGCATTCCACCTCACCGCCACAAATCGCTGGGACCAGCATATAGGTGCCAAGTTCGATCCGGTCGGTGACAACAGGGTGGGTCGCGCCATGCAGGCGGTCCACACCCTCGATCGTGATCGTGCTCGTGCCCTCTCCCTCAATCTGCGCACCCATTTTGCGCAGGCACTGGGCAAGATCCACGATCTCCGGTTCACGCGCAGCATTTTTCAGGACAGTAGTGCCCTTGGCAAGGGTAGCAGCCAACAGTGCATTTTCGGTGGCCCCCACCGAGACAAACGGAAACTCGAAAACCGCGCCACGCAAGCGCCCACCGGTGGCCTTGGCGTGGACATAGCCGTCACGCAAATCAAGCTCGGCTCCCATCGCTTCCAGCACCTTTAGATGCAGATCGACGGGGCGCGCGCCGATGGCGCAGCCGCCGGGAAGCGACACGATCGCATGACCATCGCGGGCAAGCATCGGACCAAGCACAAGGATCGAGGCGCGCATCTTGCGCACGATGTCATAATCCGCCGTATGGTTCTGGATCTTGTGGCTGGACATCGCAAGCACGACGCCGTCTTGCAAGCTCGCGACTTCGGCCCCCAATGATTCCAGCAATTGCGTCATCGTGCGAATGTCCGACAGGCGCGGCGCATTGGTGAGGGTGAGGGGCTCCTCGCTCAACAATGTGGCTGGCATGAGTGTAAGACAGGCGTTCTTGGCACCTGCTATGGGAATTACGCCGTTCAACGCGCCGTTTCCCTTGACCAGAATGGAGTCCATGCCTTGCCCTACTCTTTCTCGTTGTCCGCGGCCGGTGTCCGCGTTCCCTCAGATTCTGCGTCTGACGGAATTTGACCAGCCCCGCGCAGCTTTGCCTGCTCCTTTCGGCGCGCCACATTGGCCTTCAAGGCTACCTTGAGTCGCGCCTCACGCAGTTCCGCAGCATGCGAAGCGGATTTGTTGCTGGGGGACTTGTCGATTTTTCTCGTCATCCCTGTCGCTATACCCCAGTCGATATGCGTGGTCCAGAGAGTGAAAAAAGGGGGCTTGCACACCCGCGATTTTGCGACTAATCAGCCGCCACGCACCGGACGGAAGCGCCGGCGAGCGAAGATGCTGCAGTAGCTCAGTGGTAGAGCACTCCCTTGGTAAGGGAGAGGTCGAGAGTTCAATCCTCTCTTGCAGCACCATAGGGAGAGGTCGAGAGTTCAATCCTCTCTTGCAGCACCATTTCCCCCCAATAGATCAGGCAGATAAGCGTTAGAAGGGCGTCAAACTGAATTCGGTTCCACACCTTGGTTTCGCCAATGCCCGGCCCGCACAAGCACCTCAAGACTGGAATCTACTACGTCCGGCAAAAAGCCCCGGTCGATATCGTGGCCGTGTTCGGCAAGAATGAAGCCGGTTGGTCGCTGAAAACCCAAGATCCGGAGGACCAAAGGTGCGGAATGTCGAGGCCGTGCGCAAGCAAGGCATGATATGGGCCGCGCTGCGTTACTTATGCCAAACAGCCTTCGACAAACCCGGAGCGGTTCACCTTGGGGCGGATCGCTACGGCACCACAATAGTCCTCGGCACGCCGCGTCCGAACTGCTGCGAAATCTGACTTACCGTGACCGTGTATCCATCAAGTGCACCGTCCAAGCTTCGATCGTGATATGAATAGTTAAATTCTTGATGATCAACCATCACGTCGCGAACTAACAGATCATCTTGGCGCCGGACCTGCACAGAGTACAACTCACGATCTTCTGCGAGCGGAACATCAAATCCCTCCCATGAATCGCCATCAACTCTCGTTCTGCGCGCCCATATTATTCGATGAGAGTCGTCATCACCGTCAAGTTTTCTCAGGTGTACGACACTGTAAGGGCGCAAACCTACACCTGCGAACGCGATCACGTCGTGAATAACCTCATCTGAACTGAGGTTTTCGCTCACATGCCCAATTCTATAATTTCGACTCAAGCCTCGACGATCTGAAGCCAACTCTGGCTGGATCACTGTTTTGTCTATCCAGACAACAACGCTTCCGACTGGCCACCCTTGCGCAGCCAAGGCTTCAGTTCCAAAGAGACCACGAAGCTTCGATTTTATAGCGAACACCCCGGGCGCGACAAGATCAACAGATTTGAAGCTTACAAGCTCCCAATTAGAGGAAGTCCCGTCACCGATAGCAATCAGATTGCGGTTATCGAAAAATGCTAGATCGGAAACCGACTCAATGACCAAATTTGGCATTTCTATCAGCAGATCTTCACTGCGGTCGATGATGCCACCCTCCGACGAACCAAGGAAAGTACGCGTGCGACCAATTTTAGAACTGGCCTCAATGACCTTATTGATCTGGTAATCAGCTTCTCCTGCAGAGTCCCATAGAGCAACCGCCTCAGACCACGGCTCACACATGACAGCGATGAATGGCGAGGATGCGTCCTGCGACTTGTCCAACAGAGGCAAATCAAGCCAAGCGCGAGAAATTCTCCCAGCGTCTTGATATGCCTTCCAACGAGGCTGATCATGGTCAAAGCGGTCAGTCACAGAACCTGCAAGCAAATCACGTGCCGCTCTAACTGTGATCGTTTCCCCGATGGAACACTCATCCACTCTGTACCTATCACCGCCCAACGTGAAAAAAGACGCCGAGTCGACAAAAATCTTTGACAACGGCAATTTAAACGACAGGCTCTCCTGGGCTGAATTGGCGCGATCAAGCCATTTTGACGCGAGATAATTCGAAGTCGATCTTGGCAGAACTATCGAGTATTCGACATCTGAAACTGATTGAGACTGAAGATGCTGCTCCACCGCCTCCGCCACTGAAATTGAATAATCACCCTCGGCTTCATAGTAGGATAGCCTAACCCGGCCGATTTGCTCCGCCAGAGCATCTCTTGATTTTTCAACTGATGGATTTTCGTCGACACCACCGACGAAAGCATCGATTGCCAACTCAGTCACATCGATAATTCCATCGGAACTGAAAATCACGTCACCCCGACGCTCAAAACAAAAAATGTCACTGGCTAAGCAAAGCGATTGAAGCATCGCTCTTGGTGATTCTCCTGTCGTGGATGCAAAACCGTGGACAACACCGTAGGCCGACCCTGATTTAGCTGCCTTAACTCCACCACTACCGCAGATTTCCTGGATCGCTCGTGCAATTGGCACCGACGTTACCTTACCGTTCAGCCAATGGCCAGTGTAGTAATTGCGCCCATCGATCCAAGTATCAGTATCTCGCGGAAACTCTGGAAAGGGCCGTGCGTCCCAAGCCCACGCGTAGCAATGATCCAGGTCGACCATTTTGCCATCATAGCTTAACGCACCTGGGTTGTTGCCCACCTCACTCCAAAACTCATGCTGAGCACAAAAATACTGCATCTGGATCGCGTCATCCCTTGCCCCAGTCGAAAAATACGGCAAGCCGCTATCTGACGATCTGATATCCAAGAAGATGTTAGGCTGATTGGTACCCTTATCTATAGAAGGACAGCCGTACTCAGTGAAACGGATTGGCTTCGAGCCAGGCACCCACTCAGTTGGAGCATTGGAACGCACACCCCCGATCCTATTGTAGTGAAGGTGCGACCACCAAGATTTTAAATCCTTAGGTCGAAAAATCCAATGCTCTTCGGCCAGGTTGTCTTGGATAGGCGTCCTATGCTGGAAGTCTCTCGCATCCTGAGAGTCGTAATACCAATCAAAGCCTTCGCCCCCCATGATGTTCGCCTTAAGATATTCCTTGTTCTTGATGGAACCCCAAGCAATATCCTCATGACTATACGAATCACGCCAGTCTGAAATTGGCATATAGTTATCAATTCCTACAAAATCGATGTTGCTACTCGACCAAAGAGGATCGAGGTGAAAATATACATTGTCGCCAACATGAAACCCAAAGTATTCACTCCAATCGGCTGCATAGCTTATCTTCACCTCCGCCCCAAGGATCGCGCGGACATCGTCTGCGAGGCGTAGCAAGGCTTGAACTGTGGGGAAAACATGATCGGCGCCTCGAATTTGCGTCAAGCCCCTCAACTCTGAGCCGATACAAAACGCCTCAACACCGCCAGCAATCTTGCAGAGAAGCGCGTAGTGCAATATGAAACGCCGATAACCCCAAAACGGTGCACCGTGGTAGAAAATTTGTTCACCGACGACTTCAAAATCACTTGCACTGGCCGATCCAAAAAATTCAGCCACTTCCTGTTCAGCAAGGTTTGTGCAATCTGGTGTTCCCGGCAGGCCCGGCGCAATTGAAAGCGTGATTCTTCCACGCCATGGCAAGGCAATTTGACCGATTTGATCGGGAGAATACGGATTAAAGAGTTGATTTCCTGATTGCTGATCCATCAAGACAAAGGGATAGAACATTACATCCTTTCCCATACTTTTCAGAGCTTTAATTGCATCAATAACGCTTGCGTCGGAGGGAGTTCCACCGTAAATTGGCCGACCATCAAGCTTGGGAATCTCTTGAGCGGCGCTCCTATCAATTCCACCCGATCGCCATGGTTTGAGGTAATCAGCCAGCGTATTGCTTTCAACTTTTGGCTGCACGTTGCACAGACCGCATCTCAGATCGCTGCCAAACCACGAAACAACCAAGGAAACTGCCTTACAGTTTGGCAACTCACAATCCAGCTGGCGCAGCGACTTTACAAGATCTGGGTGGCCACCAGGAGCGTTGACGTTCACGGAACGAAAGAATGTGAACGCATTTTCTACTTGCACTTTGCGAGTTGCAAGAGCGTATTCTCCCGTGCCGGGGATCAGGGCAACCCCACGAATGGCATCTTGCAAATCAGTGATATTTTCAGCAGCCGCACCTTGGCCTCGCCGCATGACCTCGAAGCTCAATTGAGGGATGCGATTACCGAAATAGCTCAGGTCCATGTCCTCGATAATCACATAGGCTATTCCACGATATGCTGGCGCATTGTCCGGCCCTTCAACCGCCTCGATGACGGGATCAGGTAGCTGTTGCTGGGAACCATGGTAAACTCTTATATTCAAAAGCTTCTGCTTTAATTCGTCACCGTCAGCCCATATCCGGCCAATTCCAAGGATTTCGCCCTCGCACAAGGCGACTGCAAGGCTCACCGTGTATGAGTACTGCGTTACTTTTTGTGATGGCATCCCCTTGCCACCGGACTTTACGCGATTTTCTTTGAATGGGGACGCCCAAATGACTTGACCAGGAATTCGAATTCGGCCCCAGACCTTCGGAATCGGTGTACCTTCACTCGCCCCCATAACTTGAAGACGGTCCAATTTACCAACTTCTACAGTACCTGAGCCGGATCCCATCAAGCGTTGATCGACGACTCTGCCAATCGTAGCGCCAACGGCTCTCCCAATCACGGCGCCAGAAAGCCCAAGAACGGTGCCGCCAAAGCCAGCACCGAGAGCGGCTCCTGCCGCCGAGAAGAGGATAGTTGCCATTATTTTACCTGTTCGGGAAAGCTGTAAACTGCCGCGATGCGTCGTAGCCACGGATCCGATAACGAATTTTCCACGACACCATGTCCGGTATAAGCATGGATGAACTTAAGAGTGGGATCGCATCCGGAAACGATTCCAAGATGTTTTGCGATACAGCCCTCGCGCATTCGGAAAAGCAGGACATCGCCTACACGAAGAGTGAAGTCTGCACGTCTAATCAAGAAATTGTCCGCAGATACCATCAAGGCTTCGTCGCCAGTTGGTTCTGACCAATCCCTTGAATACGTCGGTATTTCGAGTGGCTCTGGTCCGACGACACCGCGCCAGACGCCACGGACCAAGCCAAGACAGTCTGTGCCAGCCCCTTGAGTGCTATATTGATGAAGGTATGGCGTCCCGATCCACCGCCTTGCCTCGGCAGCGACCAGGTGGCCAGTCGCAGTGCAATCGATCACTTTGAAAGACTGTGTCAACGTGATCATCTCCGCTTGCTTCGGCCTGGCGTTGATCGGATCCAATCCTCGCCAGGAATATGAGGAAAGCCCCTGAAATTAAGGAAGTTGCCGAACTTTTCTCTGCACGTTCCAGCTGTTCGGTTGCAACCGGCCGTCAAACGAATTCGGTCCCCGGGTTTGGGGGCAAGGCCAAATTCACGAGTGAGCTTTACGACATATGTCCCGTGCGCAGACGAGGCCGAGGCAGTCCGAACGGTTTGTCCACGCGCTCGTCCGGTCAAAATAGATACAGTGCCACCAGAAAACCAGCCCTCGGAATAGCCTGAGACATCAGTTACAACGAAAGTCACGGTATCAGGTATCGTCTCTATATCAGCTTCCGCAAAATATCTCGGATCCGAGAGGTCAACGCCGCAGTCGGTATCACCGAGGATTGCATTGCACTCTGAATGAAAAACCCGTCCACGCCGCACATTCAACGGTTCTGACAGGCCACGTAATTCGACACGGAACATATTGTCCACGACAGTGATTTCACCAAATGTCCCGCGAAACAGGATCATTCGAGCGTCGACATCTTGCCAGTTGACCAAATAGTTGGTGACTTCTGCGCCATCATAGCGTCCAGCCATGATATCTTCTTCATTGATCGAGGCATCCGACAGCGCGCCGCTGACTTCGGAATTGTCCACCGCAAGGCCGCTGGATTTTTCGAGGACAGTTGTGCTCAGCCCGCTGCTGGCTCGAAAGACATTTCCGTCAAATATCAGATCTTCGTCGTGGTCGGTGAAGCCAAGCGCCATGCCGTCCACCCGAAGCACCAACCATGCGCGACACACGGTCGTACATCCGGTCTGCAAATGCTGAAACAGGGCTTCTTCCATCAGACCCTGACCTCAATCACGGGGACATCGGGAACTTGGCCCGCCTGATATGACGCCAGCGAGGTTTGGATCACGTCGGTGTCAAAGCGAACAGGCACATCGAATTCGAAGCCAGCGTAAACTGTCACGCCAATATCGGGAGGGACGACAAACGTGATTTCACCACGTTCGATATCGACGGTAAATTCCTGGCCTTCGACCTTTGGATCACGCGCGACCGCCGTCAAAACAGTGCCGGCAACTGGCTTTGTGATGCGGCGTGTGTAGGTTTGCTCTCCTGACCGATAGGTTTTCGAAAGCTGGAATGTGGTTTTGACGCCATCTCCAACGCCAATAACCTGATCGATCGCCGTGATCTTTTGCGAAGGGAGGCAAGACTTGTAGTCCGACCAATCTTTCCAACGAAAGCCGTAGAGCCGGCCACGACGGGCCTCGAAGAACGCAATCAAGGTGGCAATATCATCCGGGGTGCGCATGCCCGCGCCCGCCTCATAACGGCGTCGCGAATGTGCCCAAGGCGTATTTCGTTCTTCAAATCCGTTCACGAGTGTCACGACATCCGTCTTGCGTTCCGGACCGCCAACCGACCCAAAGCTCAAATTCGGTGGGAACCGGATTTCGTGAAATGTCATTGTATTGCTCCTTATCGATTCCGCTGCCCGCGGGCCAAAGCACGCGCCGCCTGAGCGGCAATCTGCGTTTGGCTGCGTTGGAAACCCTGAACGTCAGGCGTTTGGATATTCATCACGACGGTGACAGGTCGCGTGCCATTGGACGCTTGCACGCCGAGGCGGCCATCGGGCCCGCGCGCCAAGGGCATGATCGCTTCTGGACCGGCTTCGCCCATCAGCCCCCGCCCGCCTCGCATCGGAAAAGTCGTCGGCCCAGAGACAACACCCCCCTTGGCAAACGGCATCACGCGACCTTGGGAAAACGCGCCGCCATTGGCAAACGGCATGATGCTGCCAATGACCGAGTTGATCCCCTGCGCCACAAGCCCGCCGACAGCCCCTTGCACCGGCCGTAGGGCTGCGTTGTAAACCCCTGTGATCATGGATTGCGCCACCATCCGCAACGCATCGGACAAGCGCATTCCGTCAAAGATCAGGCCATCAAAGGCCCGGCGCAGCCCTCCCCCTATGCCATTTGACAGGGTATTGACCTCGCGGCCTGTGAAAAGCATCGTTTGTTGCAGGCGTGCAAGTTCTCCCTCGAACGCGACCACCATGCCGGAGGATGCGCCCAGGGTCGTTTCAAGTGCGGCCACCTGATCCTGCAAGTCCTCTATCTGCGCCATTTTCGATGTCCTTTGGAATGTCTGGAAAGGCTGCCGACAATTCGGAAAGCCTTGCACGGGTCAGCGGGACGGCCTTGGCATCGACCCCTAGCATGATCTTCAGTTCGATCGGGGTAAGCTGCCAGAACACCTTTGGCTCCAGGCCAAGCCCGTGCAGCCCCGCTCGCAACAACCCGGGCCAGTCGATCGCGCTCATGACCCGCCAGGCAGGGCAAAAGCGCGGGCAAGCAGTTCGGCGGCCAAACGTGCAGCAGCCATCGGTCCGCCGCTAATATCTGCCTTGCGCAGATCGTCGGCGGTTCCCTGCCATCCACCACCCCGCAGACCTGCAAGAAGCAAGGCGATGACATCTCGGCTTGAAAACCGCCCGGATTCAAAGCGTTCCACAAGATCGACAAGCGACCCGGCCTCCAACGCCTCCTCCAGTTCCGCCAGGGCGCCAAGCGTCAGCTTGGCGCAAAAGCGTTCTCCGTTCAGATCGACAGCAACCTCTCCGGCCCAAGGGTTTGCCATCAGAGCGCCACGAAAGTCAGCTCGCCTGCCGAAGCGAGTGCGAGTTCATAGGTGGCTTCGCCATTATGGCTCCCGGCATATTCGATCGAGGAAATCAGGAAAGGGCCTTCAACCACGCCAAAGTCAGGAATGATGACCTGAAACTCCGGGACTTCCCCGTCGAAAAAAATCTGCCGCGCGCGCTCGTCAGTGTTTGCATCACGAAACACGCCCGATCCAGAGATTGAGGCAGATTTGACACCCGCGCCCCCAAGCAGTTCGCGCCAGCCGCCCGCACTTTCAAGACTGGTGACATCGACTGTCTCGGCATTGAAGCTGATCCGCGTCGCACGAAGACCAGCAACCGTTTCGAACGTGCCATCCCCCGTAAGATCGAGTTTCAGCAAAAGATCTTTCCCGCTTTGTACGGCCATTGTTCTTCTCCAAGAGTTCCAGTTATCTCAACATCACATCTCGACCCGAACGCGGAACGTCAGGTCCACACGGCGCACGCCGCCATCCTCAAGGCGTTTTGCAACGGCCTTGACAAAGCGGATGCCGACGATCCGCCCGATGCTCAGCGCAGGCCTTGCATCGACCAGCCGGTCAGACACCGCCGAAGCGACCGACTTGGCCTGGACAAAGCCGCTCGCATCGCTGATCACCGAAACCGTGACGCGGTGTTCAGCGCCCGCGCCGCTCTTGTCGGATTGGTCAAAGACTTCCTCCGGCCCAAGCATCACGAATGTTCCGGTCCCGCCACCGGGGGGCAAGGCATCCACAACCTGCACACCGGCCAAAGCCGGCGCCGAGGAAAGCAGCCCAAACAGTGCAGCTTGCACAGCTGTCGCAGCGGCGTAGCTCATGCCGGACGCTCCTCGTTTACAAAGCAGGTCAGATAGCGCCCGTCGCCATCGTGCTCGGCGACCGCCAGCACCTCGAACACGCGACCAGGTTCGGTCAGGCGTTGGCCCGGTGCGGGCCTGCGCTCAGAACCGGGCGGCGCAGCGCGAACAGTGATCCGGAACGGCATGATCGAAAGCGAGACTTCTTCGCCACCACGGCTGCGTCCAGCGCCCGCCTGAACCTCCGCCCAGACCTCGCCAAGCACCGACCAGGATTGTGTAAATCCGCCCGCGCCATCCGATGTCACGACCGGCGCTTCCAGCCGCAACCGACGGTTCAACTGGACCGGCTTCATGCACAGCCTCCACCCAGAATGCGCACGGTGCGCCACCGCTCGATCAGCGACTGAACCACAAGCGGCAAAGCTGCTGTCCCCTGACCGCCATCATGGCGGAATTCATAGAACTCTGCGGCAAGCAGCAGAACCGCTTGCGCCAGATCCGCCGGCAAGGCGGACCACGTGGCGCCAAAGCCGGCGTCAAAGACAATCTCAAGCGCACCGCCATCGGGAATGATCGGCAACCCCTGCCCAAGGGCAACGAGGCGCGGTCGTGCCATGTCTTGCTCCAGACGATAGCGGTCTGCTGGCACGACGGTCGCGCTGCCTGCCGGATCGACAACGCTCACCGACACGACGCCCGACACGGGTGCCAGCGGCAACGATTGCGCCGTCCGGCTGTCGCGCCACCCCGGCAGACGAAGCACGAACCGCCGGGCCAGCAAGGCCTTGCCCGTCCGCGCCTCAATGGCGGCCAGGGCAGCCCGAAGATGCGCCGCAACCAAACCATCTTGCAGACCATCATCGGCGAACCCGGTGCCCAGGCGAAGATGATCTTTCATCTCCTGCACCGGAAGCGCGGCAACCGGCACTGTGGTTTGCTCGGTCAACATCATGATAAATCTCCGATTTTCCCGAAACGACCAAAGGATCAGGCACGCGCCCCACGCCGCTCGGTCGGAGGGGGGAGCAGCTAGACGGCATGGGTGTCACGCGCGTGCCTGAAGGCTGGTTCTGGCTCGAAGCCAGAACTGTAACCGGCTTAGGACACGGCGATCTTCAGCAGCTTGATCGCCGCAAAATCGGTCACATCACCGCCAACCCGCTTGCTTGCATAGAACAGGACATGCGGCTTTGCGCTGAACGGGTCACGCAGGATCCGAAGGTCGGGCCGTTCGGCGATGGTATAACCGGCTGCAAAGTCACCAAAAGCGATCGGATAGCTGTTTGCAGCAACGTCGGGCATGTCCTCACAGATCAGCACCGCATAGCCCATCAGTCGGGCCGGTTCCCCGGCCTGAAGACCGTCAGACCACATGAAACGACCGTCTGCGTCCTTCATCTTGCGCACCGCACCCGCGGTTTTGGAGTTCATGATGAACGTGCCATTGGCGCGGTAATCGGCCCCAAGCGCATAGACCAGATTGACGATACAATCGGCCGCGTTCGTCGCCGCAAAATCTGCCGCGGCACCCGTCGGAACATATCCAAGGCTTCCCCAGGCCCAGCTTGCGTTTGCCACCTTGGGCGGCAGCAGAATGCCCTTCGGCTTGTCAACACCGTCGCCGTTGATGAACGCGGCGGCCTCGGCCCGGATGAAACGGGTCGCAATCTTGCCCGCAAGCCACCCCTCGACATCAAAGGCACTGTCGTCCAGCAGCCGCTGGCTGGCCTTCGGCATCGCCGACAGCTCGTGCAGCTTGATCGAAATACGCTCGATGGCCGGGGTCGATGTCTCGGCCTGTGCCGCCGCTTCCGTTGCCCAGCCCGATCCAACCTCGGTGCGGTCGATCAGCACGTCAAACGACGACGCCTCGACCTGGACCACATTGGCCGCGGCCCGAAGCGACGAGGTCGACAACAGCAGCGACCGGATCGTGTCGGCCGTCTGCGGGTCCACCAGATAGCCGCCGTCAGCCGCCACCGCCGAGTTCAGCGCCTTGCCTTCCAGAACAAGGCCACGCAGGCCATCATCGTCGCCCGAACGCAGATAGGCATCAAAGGCCTTCTGATGGGGCGCATCCGCTTCGGCGGCGGCAGACAGGGCCGGACGGCCATAGGTCATGGTTTTTTGGTTCAGCATGGTCAGTCGCTCTTCCTGATGTTGCAGCGAATGTTGCACTTCGGTCTGAAATGCCTTGAGTTCATTCATAAATCCGGCCATGGCGGCTTTAAGTTCCGCCCCCGGATGCAGGGCCGTGGGCAAATCTTCCCCGGCCCGAGAGTTTCTCTCGGTCATCGTCACTCCTGGTCTTTGAACGAAAGCCGGGGCGTTACCGCTCGGCCAGTTGTCGGCGCGCGTCCTCGAACACCTGCGCCAGTTGCCGCCAGTGCCACTCGTCCTCAGACTTTGCCTGCACCCGCGCTTCGGGAAGCATCGGAAAGGTCACAAGCGACACTTCCCAAAGCTCCAACTCCGACAGAAGCCGTCGCCCCTTGCCGTCGCGTTCCGACTTCAGCGTGCGATAGCCGATCGACAAACCGTCGATCGCCCCCGCCGCCAGCAGGGCCGCGGCTTCGCGACCCCGTTCCACTTCGGTCAGGATGCGACCCTTCACCCACAGTCCGGTGGCATCCTCGCGGACCTCGTCCCACACGCCGATCGGCTGGGCCGGATCATGCTGCCACAGCATCTTGACCTTGGCCTTCTTGGCCGCAAGGCGGGCCAGGCTGGTGCGATAGGCCCCGGCCTGAACCACATCACCGCCCTGATCCTTCACGCCAAACAGGCTGGCATAGCCCTCTACCACCCGGCCATCGATGACCGTCAACCCTTGCTCCGGCCGCAGATATTTCCGCTCCGGCGCGCCAAAATCTTTCATCCCTTCACCTCATCGCCGCCTGAAGAATGGCCTCGGCCCCCTGCGCCAGCAGAAAGGCCGCAACCCCGTAAACGCCAAGCCAGATGCGCTTTTCCAAACGTTCCAGCACCGCATCGATCTGGCCAAGCCGATAGTCCAGCGCCGCCCAACGCTCCTCGGCCACGCGTTCATTCGCCTCGATCCGCGCCGCGGCGGCGTCAAAGCTGTCAAACAGGAACCGTGACCCCCCGGACGACTTGCGAATGGTCATGCGTCGTCCGTCACCGCCGGCAGACCCAGCAGACGCCGCTTTTCGGCCGTGGTCAGGAAGTCGGCAGCCCCCACGCGCGCCCATTGCTGATCCCGCTCGACGGCAAGCGCCGGGATCTGGTCCAGATCCACCTTCATCTCGACCATGTCAGCGCCGAAACCGGCCAGCCAATGGCTGACATCCGCCATGACCTTCGACGCCAGCGGCAGCACCGTCAGACGGTAGAACGCCCGGTTCGCCTCCTGATAATTGGCGTAAGTCGCATCCCCCGGGATCCCCAGCAGCATGGGTGGAATGCCAAAGGCAATCGCGATCTCGCGCGCAGCAGCCTCCTTGGTCTTTTGAAACTCCATGTCGCTGGGGGAAAAGCCCATCTGTTTCCAGTCCAGCCCCCCCTCCAGCAGCATGGGCCGCCCGGCATTGCGGGCCCCCTGATGGTTCGCCTCGATCTCTCCCACCAGGCGGTCGTATTGATCGGCCGACAAGGTGCCCTGCCCGTCGACGCCTTTGTAAACAATCGCCCCCGAAGGCCGCGCTGCATTGTCGAGCAGGGCCTTGGACCACGCGCTTGCCGCATTGTGCACATCCACCGCCACCGCCGCCGCCTGCATGGGCGACAGGCCATAATGATCGTCGGCCGGATGAAAGGCTTTCAGATGGCAAATCGGCTTCACCGCGCCCCGCATGTCAAAACGGTGCGATCGTCCGCCCACGGTATAATCATAAGCCACCGGCCAGCCATCCGCGCCCGGCACAAGGCTCATCCTCTCGGGCCGCAGGACATGCAGCTCCCCGGGCAAGGCCGCGGCCCCCGGCACCGCCTCGACATAGGCATTGCCGCTCAACAGGAAATGACCATAGACCGCTTCCAGAAATTCGGCCCGCCCTTGCGCGCCATTCGGACGGCTGACAAGCGACAGCAGCGGGTGGCTGTCATAGCGCCGCTCGGCATCCTGACAAACAAGCGGCAGCGCCGCCGCCGCCTCTGCAATCAGCTTGACCGCCCGAAACCCGACCGGGTTCGCCAGAAACCCCGCCCGGGTCAGCGATCCGGCGTCGCGTGGGCTCCACTTGACCCGGCCGGATGTGCCCCAAGCCACCACCCGTCCCGTCGCACTCGCCTTTGTCTGCGTGACAGCAGAGGGCGCGGGCGAACCCTCGCCCCGCCGCATAAAGTTGAACATCATCTTTCCCGATCTCCGTTCCGCAAGAGAGTGCTTCCCCTGCGCGTTTGCATGGGCCCTTAAACCGCCCGGATACGCGGATCACCGCGATAGGATTTCGCGGGCTCGATCATCGCTTCATGCAGCGCCCAAACCAACGCATCCACCCGATCGGGGCTGCCCTGCCCCTTGAACCCGTCCCGCGTCATCAGGCACATCTGATCTTCAAGTTTGCGCAAGGCACCGCGGTGCACGATCCGCCCTTGCTCATAAAGCGCGGCGACAGGCTCGGCCCGCAGCGCCTTGCCCTGCCGTGCATTCACCGCCTTGTAGGCGATCAAGGCTCCCTCGTTGCGGATCATGGTTTCCACCATGTCGCCGCCCTGATTGACCTCGGCGACCATCCGGTCCGCATCGTGCCGCTCATAGGCCGCCACGGCCGCGCGGGCCCACTCACTTGGCCCGCCACTCACACTGGCGTCCTCAAGCACGACCGCCCGCCAATTGCGCGGGTTGCCCTCGGTGTTGACCCCGACCACAACGATGCCACATTCATCCGACGTTTTCTTGCTGGTAACAGGCGGGTCAACCGCCACAACGATCCGCGTCAATCGCTCCGGCTCCGCCGCCCGCGCCGCGTCAAGCATCTCCATCGTCCAAAGCGTCCCGTCCAGATCCTCGATCAGCTCTCCCTCAAGCTCCTGCCGCCCCAGCCTTTGCCCACCATACCGGCTTTGCACTTCCTCAAGGAAAGACTTGGCAAGATGGGCGCGGTTTGCGTCGGTCGGGGCATGGGTCATCACGGTTGACGGGTTCTTCAGGATCGCCTTCAACACCGGAATGCTTTGCGGGGTTGTCGTCACCACCTGTTGCGGATTCGGCCCCAAGCGAAGGGCGAACTGCAACTGGTCCCAGGTTTCCTGGGCCTTCTTCCACTTGGCCAATTCGTCAACCCAAGCCGCGTCAAACTGCGGCCCCCGCAAACTGTCGGGATCATGCGCCGAAAACAGCTGCGCCGTCGCCCCGTTCGGCCAGGTCAGCATCCGGCGCGAGCCGTTCCACTCCGGCCGCCGGTCGGGTGGAGAGCAAGCCAGAATACCGCTCTCGCCAAACACCATGACCTCCCGCGCCTGATCCAGTGTCTCGGCGACCAAGGCCACCCGGCTTGCCCGGCCGGGGTCCGAGGGGCGCGCGCCTTCCACCTGCGCCCGCACCCACTCGGCCCCGGCCCGCGTCTTGCCTGCACCGCGCCCCCCCATGATGACCCAGCTTTTCCAGGCTCCCTCGGGTGGCATCTGATGCGGCAAAGCCCAGAATTCGAACATCCAGGGCAAGGCCAGCAGCGCCTCGTTCGACAACCCGCTCAGAAAGGCATCAATGACCTCCGGCGTCGCGGAGGAGAGCCAGACGCCTCCCGATTTCATCACGCGCTGCGGAAAAGTCGAGCTCGCCGGCTCCGACAGCCCCGGCAACAGATTTGCGGAGTTTGTCAACTTTGTTCCTCTCATCCATGTAAAGCCGGATAAAACTCGTCAGATTGTCCGTGACCTTCTTGGCCTCGGCCAACTGATCGAAGCGCCCGGCTTCAACGTCTTCAATCACATGCTGTAGCCTGAGAACGGCCCGCTCCAATTGCCTCTCGGCAACCCACAACAGGTCTCTCGGCGCTTCTGTCTGGTCCGCTTCTGTTGCAGTGAAGTTGATTGTCATGCTCTTGCTGCACCCGCCTCGCTTGCCCTCCGGACGAGCAAAATGAAAAAGAGCGGTCAGGGGTCTTACCCCGCCGCTCTCGACACTTCTTCTAGCATGTCACAAGTGATACTTTGGACCGCGCGCCAAGTCAAGCGAAAAACCAAGCGATATCAGAGTCTTGCGGGACGCGCTGTTAAGACCTTGTTAACCGCGCCGCCGCCCGCCTACTCGCTCTGCACGCCGGTCTGACCCTCTTGCCCGCGCTGCCGCTCGATCTCGCGCCAGCGCGCCACATTGGCGTTATGTTCTTCCAGCGTGACCGCAAAGGCATGGCCGCCGGTGCCATCGGCCACGAAGAAGATGTAATCCGTGGTGTCCGGGTTCAGCGCCGCCTCGATGCTCAACCGCCCGGGATTGGCAATCGGCGTCGGCGGCAATCCATCAATGACATAGGTGTTGTAGGGCGTCTCGCGCCGCAATTCGCTTTGCCGGATGCCACGGCCCAGAACGCCTTGCCCGTTGGTGATGCCGTAAATCACCGTCGGGTCGGTCTGCAAACGCATCCCGCGTTCAAGTCGGTTGACAAAAACGCTGGCCACCTGCGGGCGTTCATCGGCCACCCCGGTTTCCTTTTCCACGATCGACGCCATGATCAGCGCCTCCTGCGGCGTATCATAGGGCAGCCCGCTTGCCCTGCTCGCCCAAAGCGCGTCAAGAATACGGGTCTGCGCCTCTTGCATCCGCGCCACCAATGCGGCGCGATCAGACCCCTTTTCCACCTCATAGCTGTCGGGGGCCAAGCTCCCCTCGGGCGGTAGGTCAACGATCTCCCCGGTCAGGAAATCGGCCCGTTTCAGCGCCTCTACCACCTGCCAGCTGGTCACGCCTTCGGCCAAAGTGACCCGAAACCGCAGGTCGGTCTCCTCCACCACATCAACATAGGCCTGCGGCAAGGCATCCACCGCCGGATCGAATTTGACCACCTCGACATAGCGGTTCGTGGCCGCATCCAACTCGCGCAGCACCACATCCGCACTGTTCACGCCGATCCGGAAATTGACCTCGCGCCCGCAGGTGGATTGGCCACCCTCGGTCAAGGCGCCAAGCACATCCACCATCGATGCACCGGGCGGGATCAGATAGCTGCCGAATTTCAACAATTGCGCCTTGTCGGAATAATCCGCGCCGATCCGAAAGATCCGCGCATCCGAAACGGCGCCCTGCTCCTCAAGCGCCCGGCTCACCGCGCTCAACGATGCCCCCCGGTCCACCCGGAAACAGATCGCCTCGGTCAAGGGCCCTGGCCCGCGAAACGCCTCACGTCCCCAGGCAAGCAAGCCCGCCGCCACAACCAGCAGCACGATGAACAGCGTCAGCGCATTTGAGGCGATGGAGCGCCACATGTCTCAGCGCACCTTGCCGACGACAAGGCTGGCATTGGTGCCGCCAAATCCAAAGGAATTGGACAGTGCGATGTCGATCTTGCGTTTCACGGCCTTGTTTGGCGCCAGGTCCAGCTTCGGCGCCACGGCCGGGGTATCAAGGTTGATCGTCGGCGGCGCGATCTGGTCGCGGATCGCCAGAATGCAGAAAATCGCCTCGACCGCACCAGCCGCGCCCAGCAAATGCCCGATCGACGACTTGGTCGAGGACATCGTGGCTTTGCCCGCCGCATCCCCCATCAGCCGCTCCACCGCGCCAAGCTCGATGGTGTCGGCCATCGTGCTGGTGCCATGCGCGTTGATATAATCGATGTCAGACGGCTGCACCCCCGCCCGCTTCAGCGCCGCGCTCATCGACCGGAACCCGCCGTCGCCATCCTCTGACGGTGCGGTGATGTGATAGGCATCGCCCGAAAGGCCATAGCCAAGCACTTCGGCATAGATCTTGGCCCCGCGCGCCTTGGCATGCTCGTATTCCTCAAGCACCACCACGCCTGCGCCTTCTCCCATCACAAAGCCGTCGCGATCGGCATCATAGGGGCGGCTCGCCTTGGTCGGGTCGTCGGCGCGCTTGGTGGACAACGCCTTGCAGGCGTTGAACCCGGCAATGCCGATTTCCGAAATCGGGCTTTCCGCCCCACCGGCCACCATCACATCGGCATCGCCCAACATGATCAGCCGCGCCGCATCGCCAATCGCATGGGCGCCGGTCGAACAGGCCGTCACCACCGCATGGTTCGGCCCCTTGAAGCCAAAGCGGATCGACACCTGGCCCGACACCAGATTGATCAAGGCACCGGGGATGAAAAACGGCGACACCCGCTTCGGCCCCTTTTCCTTGATCAGAACCGCCGTCTCGGCAATCGAGGTCAACCCCCCGATCCCCGACCCGATCATCACGCCGGTGCGCTCTTTCTGATCGTCCGTCTCGGCCACCCAGCCCGAATCCCGCACCGCTTGCACCGCCGCGGCCATGCCATAAAGGATGAAATCATCAACCTTGCGCCGGTCCTTGGGCTCCATCCAGTCATCCGGGTTGAACGTGCCATCCGTCCCATCGCCCAGCGGAATTTCGCAAGCGTATTGCGTCACGACGTTGGAGGCATCAAACCGCGTGATCGGCCCGGCACCGGACTGTCCGGCAATCAGCCTGCTCCAGGTTTCCTCAACGCCGCAGGCCAAAGGGGTGACCATCCCCAGACCCGTCACAACGACACGACGCATTCAATCTCTCCCAGCTCGAAAGGCTTTTTTGCCTGATACACGCGGGCAAATGCCAGCGCAACTGCCGGGGCTGACCACGCCCGGCAACCGGCGGAAAACGGAGCCAGCGTCCGACCCGACGCCCCCGCAGACAGATAAAACAACGCGAAAGGCCATCGTCCGAACCGGACGCTGTCGGACATTCGGACGCAAGGCCAAAAAAAAGGCCCCGGTGGGGCCAGATTTTTCAATATTATCAAGTGCTTGAATGGTACCGACTCCCCGGCTCGAACGGGGGACCCCCAGATCCACAATCTGGTGCTCTAACCAACTGAGCTAAGTCGGCACTTGCGGGCCATGTAACGCCCCTTTTGACAGATTGCAAGCGCGCTTTGGCGGGAATTGTGCATCGTCCCGCGCGCCCTCCCCCGCTGCCCTTGCGCAAGCGTTCAAAGACGTCTAGGGCATCTCCAGCAGATCAAGGGGGCCAGCATGGGCATCGACAAGGAAAGCGATATCGCCGCAAACCTTCAGATCGGTCCGACTTCGGCCGGGATGGTGCGCATCTATGTCGAGGCCGATGGCGGCATCGAACTCCCGCTCGATTTCGAACCCGAAGAAGCCGAAGAAATCGCCGAGGAACTGCGCGCCGCGGCCGAGGCCGCACGGGCCATGGGCAGCGCAAAGCCGGGTGGCGGCAAGGCTAAACCCAAGCGGAAATAACGCCCGCCGGGTCGCGCAAGGCCTGCAACCGCATCGCCGCATGCCGCGCGAAGCCAAGCATCACCGCCTTGCGCCGCGCCGGCGCCAAAGGCGTCGCGGCACCCATGCGCACCACCTCGGCGTCATAGGCATCGGCAAGGATCAGCCCCGACCCTTCTGGCAGCAGATCGGCAGGAAAATCGGCATCGACCGCCCAGAAGAACCGGTCACACCATGGCAGATAACCATGCCACTTGCGATCCGCGGTGAAGTCGGCCCGGCATGACTTGCATTCGATGATCCAGATCTCGCCCTTCGGCCCAAGCGCGATCACATCCACCCGCAAACCGGGCGCCGGGCAAAACTCCTCGACCGACACAAAGCCCAGACCGCGCAGCGCACGCCCGACCCCGCGGGCAAGCCGCTGTCCGGGCATCTGGGGCAAAAGATCGGTGGCTTGGTCCATGTCGCCAACTATGAACGAAGGATGAACATCTGACAAGACTTGCAGCCGCGGGCTTGCGCGCCTATCTTCAGGATTGGCGGGTGCTGCTCTTCGCGTGCTGGGGCTTTTTTCCAGTGGCCGATAAGCAAACGAATGGATGCTGGCTCTGGCAAGATCCTGGTCTTGCTACCTGGTGCCCACCTGAGACCTCTGGCTCTCGGGAAACCATGCCGCCCACGGTCGCTGCGGGCCCGCCACCTTTTGCACAGGTCAGACATGAAAAAGGGGCGGATCACTCCGCCCCTTTTCACTTCACTCTGGCCCCGCTCAGAAGCCGAACACCAGCGACACACCAAGCTTGTTGTCGGTGCGGATCGCGCGGCTTTCGTTATACTCGGTCAGATAGCTGACGCGGGTCGAAAGCGTGTCGGTCATCTTCACGTTCAGGCCCAGATCGTTGTTGGCCCGCAGCGCGCTGTCGGATTTCAACACATCGGTGTCGTTCGTCACGAAGAAATTGTCGTTGATCTTGTAAAAGAAACGCGACGCGGCAAGGTAGCCGGTCTCCGTGGTCGAATTGCGCGCGCCATCTTCAAGATAGCTGACGCCGATACCGGCCTGCACACGCCAGGTCATGTCGGGCGTGTTGATCACACGATACCCCGGACCAAAGCCCAGAAAGCCGTCGCGGCGGGTTTCGGCCGCGGTGCTGGCCAGGCCATCGGTTTCCAGACGGGCGATCGCAAAACCATAGAAGTTCTGGTCAAAGTAGTAGCTTGCGTCATAGACGGCCAGAACGTCCTCTTTGGTCGAGGTGTTGTTGGATTCCGAGAAATCCAGCGCCGCATTCAGGCTTTGCACGAAGTTGCCCTGGGCAAAGCGCAAGCGCACACCGGCGCTCAGGTCTTGCGACTCGTTGTTGCCGGTCTTGCCCGAATACCCAAGCGAGGCGCTGCCCGACAGGCCCGGACGGAATTCCGGATTGCCAAAGCGTGCCGCATCTTCTGCCCGTGCCATGTCGTCACGCACATTTTCCTCGATGTCGTCGATACGGTCATTGACCGACTCGATGCCCGTAATGGCAACCTGCGCCACGGCGGCGGGTGCAAAGACAGCTTGGGCTGCGGCAATAGCCAGCACGCCGGCACCAAAAGTGCGGAGTTTGACTGTCATCTCTTGTTCCTTCTTTCACACAAACCGACGCAACTGTCGTCGGACGTGGAAGGAACGTGGTCCTGCGTTGAAAGTTCCTGCCGATCACGCAGTCGAGATCACATGTGAAGTGACGCCACGTAAATCAACACGTTGTTTTGCATTGAAAATTGTCCTGCGACACAAGATGGTCGCTGCCACCCCGGCCTTAGCGACGGGCGCGGAAGGGCCCGGATTTGCGCGCCTCGACCGCCACTTTCACCGGGATCAAGGCCTGCCTGCGACCGCCGGGCGGGGTATCTTCGGGTTCGGCCATCCGCATCACGGCGATGGCAAATTGCACCCCCGCAAACACCACGCCGTTAAACATCACCATCATCAAACCGGCAACCCACCCCATGGGCGAGCCAAGGATCAGGTGCCGCAGCCCGGCCACATCCAACAGCACAAGCCCGGCCACAAAGGCCACCGCAAGGCCAAAGCCGATAGCCACATTCACGATATAAAGACGGATCAGTTCCGGCATGGCGACTCCCCCTTGCACAAGATCAGAGTAGCCCGGCTGCGGCAAAGCGAAAGAGCCAATTCGCCGCAGCCCGCATTTTGGCCCCATTCAATTCATCGGGCGCACAAATTCCATGCTGCCGCCCTTGGGCCCGGTCAGCAAAAGCGTGACCGGCCCCGTCACCTCTGCCCGCG
>JALOSF010000032.1 GCA_025458525.1 Cypionkella sp.
CATCTGGATCTGGCGGACAGTGAGGGATTCGAACCCTCGAGACGGTTCCCCGCCTACACACTTTCCAGGCGTGCGCCTTCGACCACTCGGCCAACTGTCCTTGGCGGCCTGTTAATCGCGACTGGAGCAAAGATGCAAGAGGCGATTTGGCGAAACTGTCGCGCGTTGTGTGCGTGCCAGCATGACGGCCGGTAACGACGGGGCGGCCTGGCTCTGGATCACCCGCACGTCGCGGCACATGCGGTCGGACCCGCGCATTTCGGGACGAAACGACACGCAATCGCCCACCTCGACCGAAATCATCGGGTTACGCCAGGCGGTCGGTCCCCCCGCGATCCCGAGTTCCTTGGAATCCTCGCACCAGATGATCGCGCGAAAATCCTGACGTGAATACCAGATAACCACCCCATTCATTGGCATCGGACGACTCCTTCATCCAGGACGACGCGCCAGGCGCCACGTCCTTTACAAAAATATGACGGTTGCCCGGTTGCAAACAGCCTTTGTTCTGTGTCAGCCTTGACGCTGATAAGCGTCAGATGCGTGACCTGCGGCGCGCAACCGCGCGCCAGACGATCAGGACACTGTGCATCTGCGCAGCATGCGGACGGGAATGATGACGAAACGCACATCGCCGAACCCTGCCGACCTGCGCATGATCCTGGGCGACAACCTGCGCCGGTTGTGCCGCGACACCGGATCGATCAGCGAATTGTGCCGCACCATCGCGGTCAATCGCACCCAGTTCAACCGCTATCTGAGCGGCGCGGCCTTTCCCCGACCCGATGTGCTGTTTCGCATCTGCCGCCATTTCAAGGTGGATGCGAACATCCTGCTTGAACGGCTGGACGACACGCCGCAGCCCCCAAGGCCGGAGCTTGCGCCTCCGGGGCGGCTGGTGATCGATACGCATCGCCCGTTCGACCATTACCTGCTGCGCGACGGCATGTATCACTACTGGCGCAAATCCTTTCGCCAGCCGGGCCGCGCCTATTGTGGCATGGCGCGGATCACAACCGAAGGCAACGCCAAGCTGTGGAAAGGATATGACATTCACGACATTCCGATTCGCGCCGGGTTCAAGCGGTTTGCGCGCTCCAGCAGGTATGAGGGCCAGCTGATCCAGCAATTCGACGGCTTTGTGCTGCTGTCACGCACCCCGCACAGCGATCAGATGAATGTCACGTTCTTTGAATACGGTCTGGATGCCTTGCCCGACTATTACAGCGGCATCTCCTTCGTGACCCGGCGCCGCCTGTCCGAGGCGAACCGCCTGACCGCCATCGTCATGCAGCGCCTGCCGGACGGTTGCGCCGCCTGGCTGCGGGCGGCACGGACCTGCGGCAGCCAGCCGGCAGACGCGGTGCCCGCCTATATCCGCGCGGCGCTGGACCGGGTGCCTGACCGGCTCTAGCCCCTGGCCCCAACGGCAAGACCGCCGTCTTGCCGCCGGTCAGCCCCCGAGCTGAAGCGTGACCCGGCGGTTCTGGCGCCCCTTGTTCTCGATCTTGCAGATCTCGATCTGGCCCACCTCGCCGGTGCGCGCCACATGCGTGCCGCCGCAGGGTTGCAGATCGACCTGCCCCGCCCCCTGCCCGATCCGCACCAGACGGACCTTGCCCTGCCCGAGGGGCGGCTTCACCGACAGTGTCTTCACCAGCCCCGGATTGGCCAGAAGCTCCTCATCGGTGATCCAGTCGTCGCTGACCGCAAGGTCACGGTCCACCAGCGCGTGCAAGGCCGCGTTCAGCCTGTCGATGTCCGCTGGCGGCTCTGGCATGTCGAAGTCAAGCCTGCCGCGATCGGCCCCGATCTGCCCGCCGGTCACGGGCAAGGGGATCACCACCGACAACAGGTGCAGCGCGGTGTGCATCCGCATATGCCGGTAGCGCCGGCCCCAATCCAGCCGCTGGCGCAAAGCCGCCCCCACAGGCGGCAAGGCCATGGGCTCGGCCGGCACCAGGGCGACATGCCCGCCTTCGACCTTGACGGCGGTGGCGATGGTCAGGCGCCCGCTGGCCCATTCGACCCAGCCATTGTCACCCGGCTGGCCGCCGCCGGTCGGATAGAACACGCTGCGATCGACCAGGATACCGCCCTCTGGCGTGTGCCCCACGACGAGCGACTCACTTTGCTGCACATAGGCATCTTGCCGAAACACCAGCTCGGTCATTCTGTCACTCGCCCCCCTTGCCACCTTCGTCCTCGGGCGCGTCCATGCCTTCGCCGGGAAATTGATCGCGCTGAAGCCGGGGTGGGCCACCCGGCACCGAAGGCACGGCGCGCGCTTTCGCATCCGCCTCAGGCTCGGGCGCGGGGCTTTGCACCGGGCCTGAGTCAGTCCGTGCTATCGCCTGCTGCAACAGTTGCGCGATTTCGGCTGCGTTGCGCAGCGTGACCTCGGACTGGGCGAAGGGAATCTCGATCCCTTCTTCGGCAAAACGCTGGTTGATCTGATGGTTGATCTCGCTGCGCACGCTCAGCGAAAAGTTGACGTCGCGCAGGATGACCCGGATCTCGAAATTCATCGAATCCGCACCGAACCCGACAAAGGCCACGATGGGCGGCGGGTTGAGGATGGCAAGCGGTTGCGCTTCGGCAATCTCTTGCAGGACGCGCGCCACCTTGCGGGTGTCCGATCCATAGGCCACCCCGACCGGCACGATCAGGCGGCCCGACAGGCTGAACCTTGTCCAGTTCGTGACCCGCCCGGCCACAAGGTCGGTGTTCGGCACGATCACATCGGTGCGGTCAAAGGTCTGGATGCGAGTGGAGCGGACCGAGATCGACTTCACCGTCCCCTGCACCCCGCCGACCTCGATCCAGTCGCCCTCGCTCACCGGGCGCTCGATCAGCAGGATGATGCCGGAGACGAAATTGGACACGATGTTCTGAAGACCAAAGCCGATGCCGACCGACAGCGCCCCGGCGACGATGGCAAGGCCCGACAGATCGATGCCGGCAGAGTTGATGGCAATCAGACCGGCAAGAAAGATCCCGACATAGCCAACGCCGGAAACCAGTGCATTGCGCGCCCCCTGATCCAGAGAGGTGCGCGGAAGGATCGACCCGCGCAACGCGCCCTGAAACAGCCGCGTGACCATGATGCCCACGCCAAACAGCACCGCAAAGAACAGGAAATCGGTGGGCGAAATGCGCGTCTCGCCCAAGGTGAAGCCCTCGCTCAACCGCGCCCACATCTCTGTCAGATCGGCCATGCGCGCGCCCCAGATCAGCGCGAACAACGGCAGCGCCGCAATCACCAGCGCAAAGCCGACCAGCACAGGCACAAGCGCGTTGCGCGCGCCATCCTCGTTGCGGGTGATGACCGCATAGATGTCTGTCACCAAAATCTGAAGGATATACAGCAGCCCGATCACCCCAAGCGACGTGGCCGCCGGAAACACAAGCGCCGCCGCCGCCGGAATATAGCCCACCGCCGCCAGCACCGGCCCGACCACACCGACGATGACCGCCCCGCGACCGACAAGCGAGATGATGCGGTCGCGAAAGCCGACCTCGTCTTCCGCGCCGGGTTCGGCCGCCACTGCCTGCCGCATCAGCCGCCCCAGCCGCACAAGCAGAACCGCCGCCAGCACGATCGCCGGTGCCGCCAGAACGCTGCGCGTGGCCTCGCTCAGCGCCTGGGTATCCATCACCGCCTGGCGCAGCGCCTCGACCGAGATGATCGCCCCGTAAAGCCCTGAGATCAGCCGCCCTTCGGTCCGCCGCTCCTCGCCCAATTCGACCGGCAGGAAGTCATGCCCGCGCGGGAAAAGCTGCCCGCCCAGCCACATCGCGGAAAACAGCAGAACCCCGACAGCCGGCAGGGATTCAAGAAACACGGTGCCCACGATCCCGAACATGCCAGACACCCGCAAGGCATGCGCGACAGCCATCACCCCCAGCACCGGCACGATGATCTGCCCCAGCGACAGGAACAGCATCGCCACCCGGATGCCGCGCGCCGACCAGCGCTTGGCCACGCGGGTGATCAAGCCTTCGACAAGGCCGCGTCCGCGCCAGATCAGCCCCACGCCCAGCAGCAGGAAAAAGATCGTGGCTGGCAGATTGTCGGCAAACGTGCCGCGCGCCACCGGCGAGGCCCAGCGCCGCCGGGTTTCCTCGAACATTCCCGTCACGAGATCCGAAGCCGCCCGGAACGCTCCGGGCCAGTTGGCGGGGTTCAGCGGCGAAGGATAAAGCCGCAGCAATTCATCAGCCTGCCGTTCACGCAGCGTGCGGTCGATTTCGGCAATCAACCCATCGGCGCGGCGATAGGCTTCTTCGGCCGCGATCCCGGGCGCCTGAAGGCGCACCAGTTGATCGGTCAGCGCCGCGCGGCGGGCTGCGATCTCCTCGGCTTCCGTCTCGCCCTCGGCCGGGGTTGGGCCCAAGGCGGCAATCTGCTGGCGCAGCGTGGCGATGCGGGACGAATTGGTGCTTTGCGCGACCAAAAGCGCCTCGCGCCAATCGACCAGCTGGGCACGCAGCACATCAAGGCTGACTTGCGTGGCAGAGCGATCTTCGAGCGTGTTTTCCGCGCGCTCCGCCACCGCCTCCCAGGCCGCGTAATCAAGCTCGGTCGCCGGGGCCGCCTGCGATGCGGCCCCCGCCACACCGGCGCCGGTCCGCACGTTGCCCCCAGAAGTCTGCTCCACCGGCTGGGTGGGCGCAAGCGGCGGCTGCACCCCCTGCACCGGCCCGTCCTGTTGCGCGAGGCCTGCGCCGGGGGCACAGGCCAGCGCAAGCGTGACGACAACCGCCCGCAGCGACGACAGACCCGGCAGCCGCGTCATGCGTCCTCGAACACGCTGGGCAGGGCCTTGGGCGCGCTGTCAAGCCAGACCGGAACCGGCAGACCCTTTTCCTTGAGGAAGGTCGGGTTGTAGAGCTTTGACTGATAGCGGTTGCCATAATCGCACAGGATGGTGACGATGGTATGGCCCGGCCCCATGTCGCGCGCCATGCGGATCGCGCCCGCGATGTTGATCCCGGAGGAGCCGCCAAGACAGATCCCCTCCTCCTCCAGCATGTCAAACACCAAAGGCAGCGCCTCGGCATCCGGGATGCGATAGCTGAAATCGGGGGTGAAACCTTCAAGATTGGCCGTGATGCGCCCTTGCCCGATACCTTCGGTGATCGAGTTGCCGGGCGACTCCAGCTTGCCCGTGGTATAGAACGCATGCAGCGCGGCACCTTCCGGATCGGCCAGCCCGATCTTCACGCCCTTGGGTTGAAGCGCCATGCCCACGCCTGCCAGCGTGCCGCCCGATCCGACCGCGCAGATGAAACCGTCCACCTTGCCGCCGGTCTGTTCCCAGATCTCGGGGCCGGTGGTTTCGATATGGGCCTGACGGTTGGCGATGTTGTCGAACTGGTTCGCCCAGATCGCACCATTGGGTTCGGTGCGGGCCAGCGCCTCGGCCAGACGGCCCGAATAGCGCACATAATTGTTGGGGTTGCGATAGGGCGCTGCCGGCACCTGCACCAGTTCCGCGCCCGCCAGCCGCAGCATGTCCTTCTTTTCCTGGCTTTGGGTTTCGGGGATGACGATCACCGTCTTGAACCCCATGCTGGCCCCCACCAGCGCAAGCCCGATCCCGGTGTTTCCGGCCGTGCCCTCGACAATCGTGCCGCCCGGTTTCAACGCCCCGCGCGCCACCGCATCGCGGATAATGTAAAGCGCCGCCCGATCCTTGACCGACTGGCCCGGATTGAGGAATTCGCATTTTCCCAGAATGGTGCAGCCGGTCATCTCGGACGCGCGCTTCAGTTTCAGAAGCGGGGTGTTGCCGATGGTATCGGCCAGATCGGAATGAATACGCATGCGCGGCCCTCTTGTCCTTTAGGCCCTGTGTAGGCAAGTCGGCCGCCAAGCTCAAGCTGTGCTGCGCAAGGCCCGGCGGAAAGCACGCAGCGCGCCCCGAAACCGAAGGGCGCGCTGCGCAAAACGTCCAACCACTCCTCGTCGGCGCCTCTCAGACGAAGGCACCGCGACAGGCGTGGATCACGCGGCCACCAGCAGACCGTCCGCCTTGAGCCCGGCATAGCATTCGTCAAGGCTGGTGCGTGCCCGTTCGATCAGCACATCGATTTCCGATGGGGTGATGACCAGCGGCGGCGAGATGATCATCCGATCCCCGACATGGCGCATGATCAGGTTGTTGGCAAAGCAGCGCTCGCGGCAGCGATAGCCGACGGTGCCCTGTTCGCCCGCGAACTTTGCCCGCTTGGCCTTGTCCGGGGTCAGCGCGATGGACCCCATCAGACCGACGAGCTTTGCCTCGCCCACAAGCGGGTGGTCCGTCAGCGACGCCCAGCGTTCCTTCAGATAGGGGTGCGCCACGTTGCGGACATGATCGACGATATGCTCCTCTTGCAGGATGCGCAGGTTTTCCAAGGCCACCGCCGCCGCGACCGGATGGCCGGAATAGGTGTAACCATGGAAGAACTCGCCCCCTTCGGCGATGGTGGCCGCGACCTCGTCACAGACGATCGACCCACCGATCGGCTGATAGCCCGAGGACAGGCCCTTGGCGATGGTCATGATATGGGGCTTGATGCCAAAGGTCTGGCTGCCGAACCAGTTGCCGGTGCGGCCAAAGCCGGTGATGACCTCGTCGGCGATCAGCAGAATGCCATACTTGTCGCAGATGCGCTGGATTTCCGGCCAATAGGTGGCGGGCGGCACGATCACGCCGCCGGCGCCCTGCACCGGCTCGCCGATAAAGGCCGCGACCTTGTCAGCCCCCAGTTCCAGGATCTTGTCCTCCAACTGCCGCGCGCGGGCGATGCCGAACTCGGCCTCGTCCATCTCGCCGCCCTCGCCCCACCAATAGGGCTGCTCGATATGCACGATCCCGTCGATCATGCCGCCATGCGCATGGATCGGCGCCATCCCGCCCAAGGACCCGCCGCCCATGGTAGAGCCGTGATAGCCGTTCTTGCGGCTGATGATGATGCGCCGCTCGGGCTGGCCCTTCACATCCCAGTAGCGCCGCACAAGGCGGATGTTGGTGTCATTCGCCTCCGACCCCGAACCTGCAAAGAACACATGGTTCAGGTCCCCGGGCGCCAGTTCGGCAATCTTGGCCGCCAGCGCAATCGCCGGCACATGGGTGGTCTGGAAGAAGGTGTTGTAATAGGCCAACTCCTCCATCTGGCGCGCCGCGACCTCGGCCATCGACTTGCGCCCGTAGCCCACGTTCACGCACCACAGCCCGGCCATCCCGTCGATGATCTGGTTGCCCTCGCTGTCGGTCAGCCAGACCCCCTTGCCGCGCACGATCACCCGCGCGCCCTTTTTTTCCAGCCCGTTGGCATCGGTGAACGGGTGCATGTGATGCGCCGCATCCAGAGCCTGAAGCTCTGCCGTCGGCAGGTGGTTCGTGATCATATTCATCGCCATACCCTTTCGGAATCATCAGGGCATTCGGCCCTTGCTTTGCCCATAGATACGCCCAATCCGGGCAGGGTTCAAGAAATTTGATCAAATTATTCGGCGAGACAGGTTGACCGCCCTACCCCTGTCGCGACGGCTCTGGCGCAAGCCGCAGACAGCGGGGCGACGCGTCTTTTGCGGTCAAAGACTGCCCTGTTCCAGCGCCAGCCTGACCTGATCGACCCCTTGGGCGATGTCGCGTTCCACCGCGTCGCGCAGCGCGGGGCCGTCTCCGGCCCGCATGGCCGCCAAGGCTTCCAGATGGCGGTCGGGCAAGGCTTCGCTGCCATAACAGGCACAGACGACCCGCAGCGACGGGCCAAACCGCAGCCACATCGACTTTGCCATATCGACCAGCACCGGCGCGTCCGAGGCTTCGTAAAGGCAGAAATGAAAGGCGTGGTTGGATTCCAGATAGCCCGGCACGTCACCGGCCCGGATCGCGCGGTCCACCGTGTTGTCCAGCCCCTGCAACCGCTCGATCAGCGCGGGCGTCAGATGCCCCGCCGCCATTTCGGCCAGCTTTGGTTCGATCGTCAGCCGGGCAAAGGCAACCTGTTCCAGCATCGCCTTGGTCATGCGCGGCACCGCCACCCGTCGGTTGCCCTGCGGCTCCAGCGCGCCCTCGGCGGTCAGGCGGCGGATCGCCTCGCGCACCGGGGTCATGCCGGCCCCCAGATCGGCGATCAGGCCCTGAATGGTGACGGCAGCGCCCGGCTCCAGATGCCCGAACAGAACCCGATCACGCAAGCGCGCGTAGGTGACTTCATGCGTCGGTATCTTCCGTGCATCGGCGTCCATCGGGCCTCCCCCCGCTTCTTGGACCCTTATGACGGGTTCGGCGCAGCAATCAAGATGTGATCAAATCGACCGGACCGTATTCGAACCCAGTCACATCCGCCTGCCAGCCCTGCCCTGACAGATCATGCGCCACCACGCCGACGAAGGCCCCGGTAAAGCTCGCATGTTCGCCCTTGCCCCCTTCGTCCGAGATCAGCGAGGCATCCAGAACGGGGCCGATGTCCGCCCCATTCAGCGTGAATTGCTGATCGGCCCCCTGCACGATGACCCCCAGCGTGACCTCGCCTTCGGGGCAGGCGTGCAGCCCGTGGAAGGTCAGGCTCTCGCGCTGCCAGTCGCCCTCGCAGGACACAAGGCTGACGACCCGTGCCCCCGCCTCGCGCGTGATCAGCGCGGCATGAAACTTGTGCCGGTTGTAATAGGTGGTCAGACCCACGGCCTGCTGCCAGCCCGGCGGATCGGCGCGGAAGCGGGCACGGGCGGCATAGCTTGGCTCCTCTTGCCGCCGTGCGATCAGGGTCTGTTCATACCAGGATCCAAGACTTTCGCGCCCCGTCAGCCGCAGAGAGCTGCCGGTCATCGTGAACAGCCGCTCGGGGTAAGGGGTGCGCAGCCACTGAAACTCCGGCGGGAGGGTGGGGCCGGAAAAATCGTGGCGCAACGGCTGCGGCGCTGTCTGAACGGCATCAAGCGGCAGATCGGTCGGCGCCACCTGCCCGCCGGCCTTGAGCCACAGCCAGCCGTCGCGCCATTCCACCTCGGCCAGCCCGGTTTCGCGCCCCATGGCGCAGAACGGGCCCCGCGGGCCGGGCTGCGGGCGGCCGCACAGAAAGCTGTGCCAATGGCGGCCATCATGGCCTTCGACATATTGGCCATGGCCCATGCGCTGGATCGGGTTGCCCGGGGCGAAGCGGGCGGTGATGACATGTTTGGCCGGATGCGTTTCATACGGGCCTTCGATGCTGCGCGCGCGCGCCATGGTGACGGCATGATCATAGCCGGTGCCGCCCTCGGCGGTGGTCAGGTAATACCAGCCGTCGCGCCAAAACAGATGCGGCGCCTCGGTCAGGCCCAGATCGGTGCCGGGGTAGATATCGAACCTGGGGCCAAAAAGGCCACGCTCGGGATGCCATTCCTGAAGCTCGATCCCGTCGAAACGGTCATGGGCCGGGTTTGCCCCCGATCCCGCCCAGCGGTGGTTCCAGCGCATGTTGACAAACCATTTCCGGCCATCGGGCGCATGGAACAGGGACGGGTCAAACCCCGAGGAATTGACATACCAAGGGTCGGACCAGCGGCCATCGATGGTTTCGCAGCAGGTGATATAGTTATGCGCGTCCTTGAACGCGCCATCGAGGCGTTTCACATCCGTATAGACCAGCCAGAACTTGCCCTCGGCATGGCTGAGGCAAGGCGCCCAGATCCCGCCGCTGTCGGGGTTGCCCCGCATGTCGAGCAGGGCCGCACGATCAAGCGGCCGCGCAACCAGCCGCCAGTTGACCAGATCGCGGCTGTGGTGAATTTGCACCCCCGGATACCATTCGAAGGTCGAGGTCGCGATAAAGTAATCCTCGCCCACCCGGCAAAAGCTGGGATCGGGGTTAAAGCCGCGCAGGATGGGATTCTGAGGCATCACGGACCCTTTCGGTCACGGGCATCCGGTGCAAGGCGCCCGGAAAGACATGCAAATTCAGGGGCGTGGCCGATCCGACCCTGTGGCTCTGCGCCGGATCGACCGCGTGCGGTTTTCAGATCAGCAGGGCGCGCGCCTCGGCGATGCCCAAAGCCTCGGGCCGGGTGCAGGTGGTGGTCAGGGTGATGAAATCGCCCGTTTCGCCCGAACGCAAACAGGCGGTCATCACATCGACCCCGTGCAGCGCCCGGTCGAGAGAACAGCGCGCATCCCGCCCGGCCATGACCGCCTGCACCATGTCGGCAAGCCCGGCGGTGCGATAATTCGCCAGCGGCCCGCGTTGGGGATGGTCCTGATTGGGCACGCCAAAGGGATGATCCCAGGCCGCCACCTTTTCCAGCGACCCGTCGCGATGGCCGATCTCGATCTCGCCGCCAAAGAAGTTGGGATCGGGCACATAAAGCGTGCCTTCGGTGCCGTAGAGTTCGAAATGGTTGCGCTTGTGGTGCCAGACATCCCAAGAGGTGGACAGGTTGATCGTGGCACCGTTGTGGAATTCGAGCAGCGCATGGATGTTGGTCGGCGTCTTGACCGGAACCGTTTCTCCATTGCGCGGCCCGTTCGCGATGGTGCGGGCGGCCTGTGCCGAACTGGTCAGCGCGCCGACCCGTCGGACCGGGCCCAGCAGGTTGATCAGATTGGCCACGTAATAGGGGCCAAGGTCCAGCATCGGCCCCGCGCCGGGCAGAAAGAAGAAATCGGGATTGGGGTGCCAATGTTCCATCCCGTGGTTCAACACAGCCGCACAACCTGCTGTAATCGTGCCGATTTTGCCTTCGTCAAGCAGGGCACGCGCCTGTTGATGCGCGCCGCCAAGAAAGGTGTCGGGCGCACAGCCCACGGCCAGCCCCTTGGCCGAAGCCAAAGCGCGCAGGGTTTCACCCTCCTCCAGCGTCAGCACGAGCGGCTTTTCGGAATAGGCGTGCTTGCCTGCCTCCAGGATCCGCTTGGTCACGGCGAAATGCGCGTCGGGAATGGTCAGGTTGATGACCACATCCACGTCCTTGTTGGCCAGAAGGTCATCGACCGATTGCGCCGTCGTGTCGAATTCGGCGGCGCGGGCTTTTGCCGCGTCCATGTTCACATCCGCCACGGCACGCACTTCCAACCCTTTGAACAGGGGCGCAAGGCGCAGATAGGCCGCCGAGATATTGCCGCATCCGATGATGCCCAGACCCAGATTTGCCATGTTTCAGAACCCCTTGGCAGATGTGATTGCGCGATTTGCAAACCGTGTGTGATCGGACGGATTGTCATGTTCCATCACGAAATGCCTGACGCCGATGGCGCGCAACGCGGCCATGATGGTTGGCCAGTCCACCGTGCCATGGCCCACATCGGCCCAGCCGTCCTCGTCGGTGTTTTCGCCGGGCTTGGCGATGTCCTTGACATGGGCGGCGGTGATGCGAGGGCCGTAGCGGTCGATCCATGCCAGCGGATCGGCCCCGCCCCGGATGACCCAAGCCACATCCATTTCCCATTCCAGATGCGGGCCGCCGTCAAGAATCTCCTCTTGCGGGATCGCGCCATCGGCGGTGGGGCGGAATTCGAAATCATGGTTGTGCCAGCCAAAGCCATAGCCTTCGGCGCGATAGACATGGGCGGCCTTTTCCAGCCGCGCGCCAAACTCGTGCCACCCCCGCCCGGTTGTGGGGCGGTCATCAGGCATGATGAAGGGGCAGTAAAGTTTCTGCATCTTCAGCGCCTTGGCAATCGCAAGCACCTTTGGCACCTCGGTTTCAAGCATGGCCAGACTGAAATGCCCCGTCGGCATGGTCAGCCCGGTGGCGGCCAGCCCCGCCTTTGTCGCCTCTACCGCCGCGTCATCGGCATAAAGCGCCCCATAGCCTTCGACGGCCGTATAGCCCGCCTGTGCCAGCATTTCGAAGGTGGCAGACATCGGCGGGAAGTTCCGCGAGGAGTAGAGTTGATACGAAAACATCGGATCGGTCCTTTCAGGTGCCATAGGTGGCGGCATGGAGGTCGCGCCGCGTAAACTGCGGTGTGCCTGCGACAGTGGGGGTAAAGCGGATCACCCGGGGCTGTCCGGGGATCAGGGCAAAGGCATTGTCGGAAAAGCGGCCCGGCAGGCTGGCCTCCAATGCGGTGAACGGGGCAAGGGCCTGCGACGCGAGTGTCACCAGCCAGTCGTTGCCGTCTTGCGCCACGGTCATGGTGATCTGTGGCGCAAGCAGATCATAGGCTTTCCACGGGCGGGGGGCGAAGATGTCCTCGCCGTTGGCCGATGCGCCATCGGTCCAGTGCCAGTGCAGGATTTCGTCGGCGGCCAGCAGGTCGCGGTCGATGACCGTGCAAGGCGTGGCCCCCTTGACGCAAAGCGTGGTTTCCGTGGTGACAAGGGGGCGGCACAGGCCCGCCATGTTGATGGCCCGGACGTTCAAGGTGATCTGCGTCTCATCCGGCTGGTCGTTCACCGCCTTGAGGGTGATGTGATCGCCCTGTGGCAGCGCGAGCACCGTGACGGGGGCGTAAAAGCGCCGGGCCATGTGGTGCAACAGTTTCCATCCGCCACCATGGTCAAGGCTGGACCAGCTGCAAACCGGCCAGGTGTCATTCAGCTGCCAGTAAAGCGTGCCCATACAATGCGGTTTGAGCGCCCGCCATGCGGTGACGGCGGTGTGGATGGCAAGACCTTGCTGGATCTGGGACAGATAGACGAAGTTCGGGAAATCGACCGGAAAGCGGAAGGTGCGGAACAGGGTTTCCGCGATGCGGGCATTGCCGCCCGCATTCTTCTGGTGGCTTTCCATCACCGGGGCCGCGATGTTCCAGTCCTTGGCCTCGGCAAATTTTGCGATGGCGGGCAAGGACGGATAGGATTGAAAGCCGAATTCGCTGCAAAACCGCGGTTTGACATCGCGGTAATGGTCAAAATCGCGCCCTTCGTGCCAGACACTCCAGAAATGCATGTCGCCCGACGAGTCGTCGTGCCAGGCATCGCCAAAGGCCATCGGGCCGGGGCTGGGGCTGGAGGGCCACCAGTTGGCGCCGGGCAGGACCGACATAAGGGCGGCTTCGATCGTGCGGTTCAGACGGTCGTAGTTCACCAAGTAGCGGTCGCGGTCGCGGCGGGAGTCTTCGAACCATGTCAGCGCGCCGATCAGTTCATTGTCGCCGCACCATAGCGCGATGCAGGCGTGGTGGTTCAGGCGCCCCACCACATCGCGCAGCTCTGCCGCAACTTCGGTCAGAAAATCAGGGGTCGAGGGGTAAAGGTGGCAGGCGAACATGAAATCCTGCCACACCATCAGACCCATTTCATCGCACAGGTCATAGAACCAGTCCGGTTCATACCGCCCGCCGCCCCAGATGCGGATCATGTTCATATGCGCATCCACCGCCGATTGCAGCAGATCGCGCACGCCCGCGCGGGTGATGCGGCCATGCAGCGCGTCGGCGGGAATCCAGTTCGCCCCCTTGGCAAAGACCGGGCGCCCGTTGACGGCAAAGCCGAAACTGCGGCCTGCGGCATCGGGGGCCGAGATCAGCGCAAGGTCGCGCAACCCGATGCGGCGCGTCGTGCGGGCGCCCCCCGAGGTGACGGCAAGTGTGTGGAGCGTCGCCGCCCCCTGCCCTGCGGGCCACCACAGATCGGGGTCGGGGATGCGCAGCACGATCTGGGCCACACCGTCCTGTGCGGGGGCCGTCGCGGTGACGCCGCACAGGGTTGCGGTGGCATCCTCGGCGGCTGTTTCGATGCGCAAGGTGACTTCGGCCAGCCCGGGCTCGTGTCGTTGCTGCACGAAGATGTCACCCAGCACCGGCGCCGCGGGGGCCAGCATGATCTGCCCCCAGATGCCGAAACTGGGCAAGGCGATGTTCCAATCCCAGCCAAAGTCGCATTGCGGTTTGCGCAGCATGTTGCCATGCGGGATCGGGCAATTGGGCTGATGATAGGGGATCGCAAAGGGCTGGGCCGCCGCCCGCGCCGCCGCCTCGCGCGTGACAGAGCGGAAGGTGATCTCGATCCGGTTTTCGCCCGCGCGCAGCAGCCCCGCCAAGGGGACGCGCCAGCGCCGGTGCGCGTTGGCCGCCCGCAACACGCAAAGTCCGTTCAGCCGCACCTCGGCCACCGTGTCCAGCCCGTCGATCACCAGATCCACGGCACTGCCGTCATGGGCAAAGCTGCGGCTGGCTTTCCAGTCGCGATCCGCGATCCAGCGCAGCCCGTATTCGTTCTGCCCCCAATAGGGGTCGGGGATTGCCCCCGCCGCGTGCAGCGCACTGATCCCGTCACCGGGCAGGCTGAAGGGCACGTCATACTGCCCCGCCTCATCGCACAGGCGCCACGATCCAGCCAGATCCATCGCGGTCAGATCCTTGTCTCGGTGCCTGCGTCAAACAGGCTGGCCTTGGACATATCCACTTTCAGATGCACCTGCCGGCCCGCGTCCATCCGCCGTTCCACCGGAACCCGCACCGACATCTGCCCCCCCGCCGCCTTGAGCCAGACAAGGCTGTCGGCGCCCATCGGTTCGTCCAGTTCGACCACCGCCGCGATGGTCCGTCCCGGTTCGGCGTGATCCTGCACCACCAGATGTTCGGGACGCAGGCCAAGAATGACCTTGTCCCGCGTGCCCACCGCGCCGCCTTCATACCCGTCCAGCGACAGCTTTACATCGCCGAGCTGGATCGCCTGACCGCCGTCGACCGTGGCGCCGTGCAGGAAATTCATCGACGGGCTGCCGATGAAGCCGGCCACGAACAGGTTGGCGGGGCGGTTGTAAATCTCTTGCGGGGCGGCAAGCTGCTGGATGATGCCACCGCGCATGACGGCGATACGGTCGGCCAGCGTCAGCGCCTCGATCTGGTCATGGGTCACATAAACCATGGTGTTGTTCAGCTGCGCATGAAGCCGCTTGATTTCCACCCGCAATTCGCTGCGCAGCTTGGCGTCCAGGTTCGACAGCGGCTCGTCGAACAGGAACACATCGACATCGCGCACCAAGGCCCGGCCAATCGCCACACGCTGACGCTGCCCGCCAGAAAGCGCGGCAGGCTTGCGATCAAGCAGCGGGCCGATTTGCAGGATCTCGGCGGCGCGGGCCACGCGCTTGTCGATTTCCGCCTGTGGCACGCGGGCGTTTTTCAACCCGAACGACAGGTTCCCCCGCACGGTCATCTGCGGATAAAGCGCATAGGACTGAAACACCATTCCGATGCCGCGCTCTGACGGTTCGGCCCAGGTGACGTTCTTGCCCTTGATGAAGATTTGGCCGTCGGTGATTTCAAGCAGCCCGGCAAGACAGTTCAACAGTGTGGATTTGCCACAGCCCGAAGGGCCCAGAAGGACGACAAACTCCCCCTCCGCGACATTGAGGTTCATGTTTTTCAGAACCGAAACCGAACCGAAATTCAGCGTCAGGTCTTTGACTTCGATCGAATGGGTCATGGAAGATCAGCCTTTCACAGCACCGGCCGCGATGCCGCGAACGAAAAGTTTGCCCGAGATGAAATAGATGACCAGCGGCACAAGGCCCGTGAGCAGGGTGGCGGCCATGTTGACGTTGTATTCCTTTACCCCCTGCACCGAGTTGACGATGTTGTTGAGCTGCACCGTCATGGGATAAAGATCAGGCTTGGTATAGACCACGCCAAACAGGAAATCGTTCCAGATTCCCGTGACTTGCAGGATGATCGCCACAACAAAGATTGGCAGGCTCATCGGCATCAGGATCTTGGCATAGATCGCCCAGAACCCTGCGCCATCGACGCGGGCGGCCTTGAACAATTCCTCGGGGATGGTGGAGAAATAGTTGCGGAACAGCAGCGTCAGGATCGGCATGCCAAAGATGGTATGCACCAGCACCAGCCCCCACAGCGTGCCATAGATCCCCATCTCGCGCAGCAAGATCACGATGGGATAAAGCATCACCTGATAGGGGATGAAGGCCCCGAAGATCAGGATGGTGAAGAACACATCCGATCCCTTGAACTTCCAGAAGGTCAGCGCATAGCCGTTCACGCTTGCCACCACGATCGACAAGATCACCGACGGGATCAGAATCTGGACCGAGTTCCAGAACCCGCGCGACAGGCCATCGCAGTTCAACCCGGTGCAAGCCTCGGCCCAGGCCTTGACCCAGGGTTCAAACGTGATCTCGACGGGCGGGGCAAAGATGTTGCCCATGCGGATTTCGGGCATCCCCTTCAGGCTGGTCATCACCATCACCCACAGGGGCAGCAGATAATAGACCGAGAACACGAACAACGTGCCGTAGATCATGATGTTGCGGCCCGACAGCGCGCGCTTGGGGCGCGCCCCGCGCGGGACGGCGGCGGCGCGCGTGGGTGCGGCGAGTGTTGCGTCAGCCATGCTTTCTGCCTCCGAATTCCAGATAGGCCCAAGGGATCAGGACGATCAGCACCGACAGCAGCATCATGGTCGAGGCGGCAAAGCCCTGACCCAGATTTTGCGCCTGAAACATGTAGTCATAGACATACATGGCCGGCACCTGGCTTGCGGTGCCCGGCCCGCCCGAGGTTTGGGCGACGACCAGATCGTAAAGTTTGATGATGCCTGCGGCGACCAGCACCAGCGTGGTGATGAACACCGGGCGCATCATCGGCAGGATGATCAGAACATAGGTTTTCCAGGTGGGGATGCCATCCACACGCGCGGCCTTCCAGATGTCCTCGTCTATGCCGCGCAGGCCCGCCAGCATCAGGCACATCACGAACCCCGTGCCCTGCCACAGCCCCGCGATCAGCAGGCCGTAAAGCACAAGATCGGGGTTATCGAGCGGGTTGAACGTGAAACTTTCCCAACCAAGGCCCCGCACGATCGACTGGATGCCGAACTCGGGGTTCAGGATCCATTGCCAGACCAGACCCGTCACGATGAAGGACAGCGCGAAGGGATAAAGCATGATGGTTCGGAATGTATCCTCGAACCGGATCTTCTGATCCATCGCGACCGCCAGCACAAAGCCGATGACGATGGTAAAGATCAGCGACAACACACCATAGATCATCAGGTTTTCGATCGAGGTCAGCCAGCGGCTGTTCGACCAGAGCCGTTCGTATTGGTCAAAGCCGACCCAACGCTCGCGCGGCAGGAGTTTGGAGTCGGTGAACGAATAAAGCACCGTCCAGGCCGTGCCGCCGACAAAGACCACAAGCGTGGTCAAAACCATGGGAATCGCTGCGATTTTTGCGTTCAGATTCCGCCACATGCGGGTCGTCCGCTGTGCCTCGGCCATGGGCCGCCCCTCCCCTGATGACTGGTGTGACTGGGTGACAAGAGCCGCCCGGCAAGGGGCGGCTCTGCCGTCAGAAGCAGGTCAAAGGCCCGACTTCAGGTTCTCGACCCATTGGGCATGGGCCGCTTCGGGGGCCATGTCGGATTTGAAGAACTCGACCATCAGGTCTTCGTTCTGCTTGACCACATCGGGCGACCAGGTCATGTCGCCCGTCGGCAGAAGGTTGCCCCCAGCCAGCACTTCAAGGCCTTTCTTCATGCAGTCATTGGCCGCCGCAAGATCGACATCCCCCCGGATCGGCAGCGAGCCTTTCTTGAGGTTGAAGGCGACCTGCACCTCGGGGCTGACCAACAGCGCGGCAAGGCGCTTTTGCGCGGCCTCGATCTCGGGATCGTCATTCTTGGGGAAATAGAAGGCATCGCACCCGGTGGACAGATAGGCGTTCAGGCCAAGGCCCGGCAGACAGGTGTAATCGGTGCCCGCCACCTTGCCCGCGACCTGAAACTCGCCCTGCGCCCAGTCGCCCATGATCTGGCCCCCGGCCTCGCCGGTCAGCACCAGATTGGTGGCCTGGTTCCAGTCTTGCACGGTGGATTTGGCGGCAAGTTTGCGCGCGTCGCCCACGGCGGCAAAGACGGCGGCCATTTCGGGGCCGGCGGCCACATCCATGTTCTTTTCGACGTTGACCTGTTTCCAGATATCGAGCCCCGCCACCGCGACCGTGATCGCGCCGAAGGCAAGGTTCGACTGCCACGCCTGATTGCCAAGGGCGAGCGGGATCTTGCCAGCCGCCTCAAGCTGCGGGGCGCTGGCGACGAATTCGTTCCAGTTGGTGGGCACCGGGATGCCCGCATCGGCATAGGCCTTGTTCGACAGCCACAGCCATTCGGGCGAATGGATGTTCACAGGCGCACAGTAGATGCGGCCATCCACCGTGCAGGCCTCAAGCAGAGAGGGCGGGAACACCTTTTCCTTCCAGCCCTCGGCCTCGGCCACATCGGTCAGGTCCAGCATCAGCCCCGCCTCGACCAGTTCCAGCGCCTGCTGGCCGTGGTTGAACTGGGTCGCCCCCATCGGATCGCCCCCGGTGATCCGGCTGATCATGATGGGCCGCGCGGTGGACCCGCCACCCGCGATGGCGCCATCGACCCACTTGTCTCCGCCCGCGTCAAACGCCTTGGCCAATTCGGCCACCGCCGCTGCCTCGCCGCCGCTGGTCCACCAATGCGTGACCTCAAGTTCGGTGGCAAACCCAGCCGAAGGCAGCGCCACGGACGCGGCCAGCGCCGTGACCAATTTCAGGTTCTTCATGCAGTCCTCCCGGTTTCTAAATCGTTATAGTCCGTTTCTATATCGTTATAGGAAAACCGATCAAGCAATCTTTTCGCTTGTGAACCCCTTTGCAGATGGCGTTCAATGGCGGGGAAATGCGGGGGCGCCCGCCCCCTTATTCCCGTTACGAGAGCATGATGCCGCACTGCCGCACCGCCAGAAAATCCCTGTTGCCCAAGGCAGAACGGCCTTGCGCGCGGGGGGTGCATTTCGCAGGTGCAGCACGGGCCATTTGCCGCGAATCAAGCGCCGGAGGCGCCCATTCGATTCGCGCCGGGAGAGAAAAATCATGACCGCCGATCTTGTCCCCCCCCTGCCGCGGATGGCGCATGATTCGGATCATGAACGCCCGACGCTCAAGACCATCGCCGCCGAAACCGGGCTGGCGGTCGCCACCGTCAGCCGTGCCTTGAAGGATGCCCCCGATATCGGCGAGGCGACAAAGACCCGCGTGCGTGAGGCAGCGCAACGCCTTGGCTATCGCCCCAATCGCGCTGGCGTGCGACTGCGCACAGGCAAGACCAATGTGATCGCCCTTGTGCTGTCAACCGAGACAGACATGATGAACCACACCTCGCGGCTGATCTATTCGATTGCCAACGCGCTGCGCGGCACCGCCTATCATATGATCGTCATGCCGTTCTTCCCCGATCAGGACCCGATGGACCCGATCCGCTATATCGTCGAAACCGAAAGTGCCGATGCCGTCATCCTGAACCAGACAAAACCTGACGATCCGCGCGTGCGATACATGCATGATCGCGGCTTTCCCTTTGCCACGCATGGCCGCACCGAAATGGCCATCGATCATCCGTTTTTCGATTTCGACAACGAAGCCTTTGGCCGGATCGCGGTGCAGGCGCTGGTGGCGCGCGGGCGCAAACGGTTGTTGTTGATCCCGCCGCCGCGCGTGCATGCCTATTCGCGCCATATGACCACCGGCTTTGCCGCCGCCGCCGCCGAATGTGGCGCGACCTTCGAGGTCGAGACGCTGGTTTCATCGGATTCGCCGGGCGATGCGGTGGACGCGGCGATCCACGCCCGCATGACCGCGACACCGCGCCCGGACGGGATACTTGCGGGCTCCACCACCTCGGCGATGGCGGCCATTGCCGGGGCCGAGCGGGCCGGGCTGGCGCTGGGGCGCGACTTCGATGTGGTCGCAAAGGAGGCGATCCGCTTTCTGCGCCGCTTTCGACGCGACATCCATATCGTGCACGAAGATGTGGGCAAGGCCGGGGATTTTCTGGCGCGAGCCGCAGTCGCGGCCATCGAGAAACGCGCGGACGTCGAGTTGCAGGGGCTGGAGCGGCCGTCGCAGGTCGAAGCGCCCGAACACACCAAAGACCACTAGGCATGGGAGATCGACAGGCATGCGAACGATGAAGGGACCGGCGCTGTTTCTGGCGCAATTTGCGGGCGATGAGGCACCGTTCAATTCCTGGGCCACGATCACGGCTTGGGCGGCCGACTGCGGCTATGCCGGGGTGCAGGTGCCAAGCTGGGATGGGCGGCTGTTCGATCTGGACCGGGCCGCAGCCTCGAAGGATTACTGCGACGAAGTGAAGGGCATCGCAGCCGAAGCCGGGGTCGAGATCACCGAACTGTCCACCCACCTGCAAGGCCAGCTTGTCGCCGTGCATCCGGCCTATGACACCGCCTTCGACGGCTTTGCCGCGCCCGGCGTGCGTGGCAATCCGGCGGCGCGCGCCGATTGGGCGGTGGATCAGGTGAAAAAGGCACTGACGGCGTCGCGCAACCTTGGCCTCCGCGCGCAGGCCACGTTTTCCGGCGCGCTGGCCTGGCCCTACATCTACCCTTGGCCCCAGCGCCCGGCCGGTCTGGTCGAAGAAGCCTTTGACGAATTGGCACGGCGCTGGCTTCCGATCCTGAACCATGCCGAGGAGTGCGGCGTGGACCTGTGCTATGAGATCCACCCCGGCGAGGATCTGCACGATGGCATCAGCTTTGAGATGTTCCTTGACCGGGTCGGGGGACATGCCCGCGCCAACATGCTGTATGACCCAAGCCATTATGTGCTTCAGCATCTGGATTATCTGGATCACATCGACATCTACCACGAGCGGATTCGGATGTTCCACGTCAAGGATGCCGAACTGAACCCGACCGGGCGGCAAGGGGTCTATGGCGGGTTCCAGTCCTGGGTGAATCGCGCCGGGCGTTTCCGCAGTCTTGGCGACGGACAGGTGGATTTCGGCGGCATCTTTTCAAAACTCACGCAGCACGGCTTTGACGGCTGGGCGGTGGTGGAATGGGAATGCTGTCTGAAGCACCCCGAAGATGGGGCCCGCGAAGGCGCAGAGTTTGTGAGGGCGCATATCATCCGCGTGACCGAAAAAGCCTTTGACGATTTCGCGGGCGCAGGCACCGATCGGGCGGCGAACCGGCGGATGCTGGGGCTGGACTGACGGGTTCGACGGGGGGCCAGCACCGGCCCCCGGCGACAGGGTAAACACAGAAACGACGGGGAGAAGGTTTGATGGCCATCACAGCTGCACATGTGGCGCGGGCGCCGCGCATTCGGCTTGGCATGGTGGGCGGCGGGCGCGATGCCTTTATCGGTGCGGTCCACCGCATCGCGGCACGGATCGACGATCAATACGAACTGGTTGCAGGCTGCTTTTCATCGAATGCCGAAAAATCGCTCGCCTCGGCCGCCGATCTGGGGGTGCCGCGCGCCTATGCCAGCTTCGCGGAAATGGCCGCCAAAGAGGCGCGGCGCAAGGACGGGATCGAGGCGGTCGCCATCGTGACACCGAACCATATGCATGCGCCGGTCGCGCTGCAATTCCTGCGGCGCGGCATCCATGTGATCTGCGACAAACCGCTGACCCATACCCTGGCCGAGGCGAAGCGTCTGGCCAAGGCCGCCGAGGCAAGCGGTGTCGTGTTCGCGCTGACGCATAACTACACCGGCTATCCGATGATCCGGCAGGCGGCCGAGATGGTCGCTTCGGGCGATCTGGGCGAGATCCGGCTGGTGCAGGTGGAATATGCCCAAGACTGGCTGGCCGAGGAGACGCAGTCAAAACAGGCCGACTGGCGCACCGATCCGGCGCGCTCGGGCGCCGGGGGTAGCACGGGCGACATCGGCACCCATGCCTTCAACCTCGCCCGCTTCGTCTCGGGGCTTCAGGTCGAGGAACTGGCCGCCGATCTGCAATCCTTCGTGCCGGGGCGGCGGGTGGATGACAACGGCCATGTGCTGCTGCGCTTCAGGGGCGGGGCACGCGGGATGCTCTGGTGCAGTCAGGTGGCATCGGGCAATGAAAACGCCCTCCGACTGCGGGTCTATGGCACCAAGGCCGGGCTTGAATGGGCGCAGGAAAACCCCAACCAGTTGTGGATCACGCCCTTTGGCGCGCCGCGCTATCTGCTGACGCGCGGCGGCGCCGGATCAGGCCCCGCTGCGGCGCGCGTGACGCGCATCCCGCCGGGGCATCCCGAAGGCTATCTCGAAGGCTTTGCCAATATCTACGCCGAAGCGGCCCGCGCCATCGTGGCGCGTCGGTCTGGCGCAGCGGTCGATCCGGCTGTCAGCTTCCCGGGCCTTGCAGAGGGGCTGGAAGGCGTCGCCTTCGTTGATGCCTGCGTGCGCTCGTCGGCCCGGAATGCCGCTTGGGTCAAACTCAACCTCTAAGCGCGCGCACCATGATGACCTGCCGCCGCCAGGGACCGCCACGATCGGCCCCCGGCGGTTCGGTTCAGGCGCGAAACCGCGGCCTTTCCCGCTGCAACCACAGCAGCGTCAGGATCAGCGGCGCGTTCTGCACCTCGCCGCTCTCGACCAGCGCCACCGCTTCGTCAAAGCCCAGAAGATGGCCACGGATATCCTCGGCCTCCTCGGCCACGCCAAAGACACCGGCGCAGCCGTCTGGCAGGTCGGTCAGGGCAACATAGGAATACAGGAATTCGGTCTTGGCGCCGGGCGACGGATAATAGCCGCCGACACGGTGCAGCGCGTCAAGCCGCAGGCCCGCCTCCTCCATCGCCTCGCGCCGGGCGCAGGCCTCGGGTGTCTCACCGGGGTCGATGCGTCCGGCGATGGCCTCCAACTGCCAGGGGTTGGCATCACCGCGCCCGAATGGCCCGGCGCGGAACTGCTCCACCAGCAGCACCCGGTCACGGACCGGGTCATAGGGCAGCACCGTCACCGCATCGCCCGACACAAAGACCGCCCGCGTCACAGGCGGGCTTGGCGCGCCGTCAAAGCGGTCAAAGGACAGGTCCACCTCCTCGACGGCAAAAAACCGGGCATAGGGGCGGCGCGTCTGGTGGATCTGCACAGGGCCGGGGGCGCGGCGCACAGAGGCCGGCGCCCGTTCGGCCTGCGCGCGCAGGCGGCTGCTGGCCCGCACGCGGATCGGCTCCAGCCGCTGATGCAGGTCGCCTGCGGCCACCTGACCGAAGGCGGCCATGATCTCGGCGGCGGTCGCCAGAATCAGGGCATTGTCCCCCGCCGCCCACGGATCGCGCAGTGCGGCGGCGGGCGTGCAGGTCAGGCTGTCCCATGGGCCTGCGTCGGTCTGCACGGTCAGGGGCGCCCAGATCAGCCCAAGGCTTTGCACATAATGGTCAAGACGGGCAAAGGCGGCAGCGTCCAGGGTCAGCAGCAGCCCCTGCCCCGCATCCGACACCGCGCAAAGCCCGCGCTCGGCACCAGCGTCAGGCCCGCCCGCATCCCGCGCGGGCAGCACCACATCCAGCAAGGCGGGCTGGGCCAACGGGCCCCACAGGAAAACCGGCTGCGTCACGGCGCGCAAGGCCTGCAGGTCATGGCCAACGCTGCCCCGCCCAATGCGCCAGCGCCCCGCCGATCACACCGCCCAGCAGCAGCGCGATCAACACATCGGGGCGCGCCAGCGGCGGCGCAAGCGCCAGCGCCTGCTCGAACACGCCAAGAAAGGCATCGAGCGGGGTCTTGTAACGGCCCTTGAGCGCGCGGTCGATCATGTCGAGACAGGCGAAGATCACGATCACCGACAGCACGATCAGCACCGACGTGCGGATCCCCGCCCCGGCGCATTCGATCAGGCCGCGCTTGCGGTTGGCAAAGCCGCCCATCACGAACCAGCCGCACAGCACGCCCACCACGGCGCTGACCTCGCGCAGCGCGCCGGTGCTTGCGGTGCTGGGCAGGCCAAGGGCATAGAAATGGGCCGACACATAGGCGACGATGGCAAAGGCGATGGCGGAGACGAGTTTGGCGGCGGTCGGCATTCCTTTTCCTTTCCGCCCCAAAACCAAGACATCACGCGGGGCGCGTCACCGTAATCTGTGTCACATCGCAGTTTCCGCCGCGGAACGCGCCTGCGCAAGAGGTAAGGTAGAAGTTCCACATCCGGCGGAAGCGATCGTCAAAGCCAAGGCGTGCCACATCGTCCCAGCGGTCATTGAAGGCATCATGCCAGCGACGCAGGGTCTGGCTGTAGCTTTCGCCAAACTCGATCGAGCCTTTCAACCGCAGACCGGCCTTTTCCACCTCCTCCTTCAGGCGGAAGGGGGCGGGCAACATCCCACCCGGAAAGATGTATTTCTGGATGAAATCAACGCCGCGCTTGTAGGTCGGCCAACGATGATCCGGCACGGTGATGATTTGCAGCGTGGCATGGCGCCCGGGTTTCAGCCGGTCACGCAGCGTATCGAAATAGGTCGGCCAATACCGCTCTCCCACGGCCTCGAACATCTCGATGCTGGCGATGCCATCGTAATGGCCCCGCTCGTCCCGGTAATCGAGCAGCTTGATTTCCACCCGGTCGGACAGGCCGGCGCGCGCCATCCGGTCCACCGCATAGTCATATTGGGCCTTGCTGATCGTCAGTCCGGTCACGCGCAGGCCCCGTTTTGCGGCGGCATATTCGGCAAAACCACCCCAGCCACAGCCGATCTCCAACACATGTTCGCCCGGTTGCGCGCCCATCTGATCGACCATGGAGGCATATTTCTGCTCCTGAGCCTTTTCCAGACTTTCCTGGCCGGTGTGAAACAGCCCGCTGGAATAGGTCATCGTGTCATCAAGCCACAGCCGATAGAAATCATTGCCCAGATCGTAATGGGCATGGATGTTCTTCTTCGCCTGCCGTTTGGAATTGGACTGAAGCCAAAAGCGAAAGCGTTCAAAGGCCCGCACCAGACCAAGGCCGGGAAAACCATCCTGCACGGGGTTGTTCGACGGCATCTGCACCAGATCCAGAAACGCCTGCAAATCCGGGCTGGACCACCAGCCATCCAGATAGGCATCGCAAAAGCCCAAGTCGCCTTCGCGGATCATCCGGGCAAACAGATCGTCGTTATGGATCACAAGTTCGGCCACCGGACCGGGCTTTGCCCCTTCGAGCCGGAACCGCCGCCCGTCCGCGATGACAAAGTCAAGCCGGCCCTCGCCAAGGCGGCTTGCCACGGCAAAGGCCTGGGCGAAATAGCGCGGCAGGCCGGACTGGCCCTTGGTCGTCGTCAGAAATTCCATCTTCCCTCCCCGGGGAGCAGTCGTGTTGTCTTACCAGTTTCAGATACGGGCGCCGTGCTCAAGAGTTTCGCGCCCCATATGCCGCAAGGGCACGCTGCCGCCCAATCGCCAGATCGACCAGCGGCTTCGGATAGGGTCGGGCCGGATCAAGCGCCCAGGATTTAGGCACGGCGTCAAAATAGGACAAGGCCACGGCACCGGGCTTGCGCGACAGTTCGGCAATGAAACGGTGGCGGTATTCGGCCTTTGGATCGAATTTCTCGACCTGTGTCGCCGGGTTGAAGATGCGGAAAAACGGCGCCGCATCGGGGCCCGAGCCCGCCGCCCATTGCCAGCCCATCGCATTGGAGGCCGGATCCCAATCGACCAGACAGTCGGCAAACCAGTCCAGCCCGATCTTCCAATGCGTCATCAGGTGCTTGGTCAGATAGCTCGCGACGATCATCCGGGCGCGGTTGTGCATGCGGCCCGTCACATACATCTCGCGCATCGCGGCATCGACAAAGGGTTCCCCCGTCAGGCCGCGCCGCCAGTATTCGGCATCCTTGTTATCCTCACGCCAGGGGAAATCATCCCAGTCCGGCTTCCAGTTGGCATGGGTGATCTGCGGCGTGTGGTGCATCAGGTGATAGGCGAATTCACGCCAGACCAGTTCTTTCAGAAAGGTCTCCGCCCCGCGTGCCCCGGCCTGCATCGCCCGCCAGCCTGCGGCCCAGATGCGGCGGGGCCCGATCTCGCCATAGGCCAGGTTTTCCGAAAGGCCCGAGGTTCCGTCCACAGCGGGCAGATCGCGCAGATCGGCATAGGCGTCAACCCGCTGCGCGATGAAACGGTCCAACCGCGCCAAGGCGCGCGCCTCGCCCACCGCGACGTGTTGTGCCACCACGGCCGCGCCCCGGCGCATGGCCGCGCCCATCCGCCAATCGGCCAAAGCCTCGGACGCGGGCCAAGACGGCGGCGGGCGCAGGGATTTTGGCGCAGGTGCGGGCGCGGCCACCGCCCGGCCCTGCACCGATTTCCAGAACGGGGTGTAAACGCGGTAGAACCCGCCGGTTCCGGTTTCAACCTCCCACGGCTCGAACAGCAGATGCCCGGCGAAACTGCGCGCCTCAATCCCATCCGCCTTCAGCGCGGATTTGACGGCCGTATCCCGCGCCACCGCCGCCGGATCATACAGCCGATGCCACCAGACGCCGCTGGCCCCGGTTTCGGCAATCAGTGCGCGCAGCACCGCCAGCGCCGGGCCACGCCGCAGGATCAGCCTTGCGCCGATCCGTTCCAGCGCCTGCGCAAAAGCCTCCAGCCCAAGGCCCAGCCGCCATTTCGGCGCCGCACCCAACGCCTCCGTCTCGGGGTCGAGGATGAACAGCGGGATCACCGCACGCCCGCTTGCGGCCGCCTCTGCCAGCATCGGCGCGTCATCCAGTCGAAGGTCCCGGCGCAGCCAAAGGATCAGGGGGGCATCAGTCATCTATCGGGCGCGCCTTGTGAATCATGCAGGACAATACGGCCAAAACTCCGGATCGGATCATACTGTTGCCCGGCCGCGCCTGAATGTAGGGGCGCGGTGCAAAGCGGCAATGACAAATCGGCAGTCCCGCCTAAAGCACCCGGTCGAGCGCAGAGATCAGCCTGCCAACCTCGTCGGGGCTGGTGTAATGCGCCGCACTCATCCGCAAGACGCCTTTCGCGCCCTCCACCCCCATCGCGGCCAGCGGGCGCACGGCATAGAAATCGCCCCCGCCACAGGCGATGCCCATCTGGCCCAGCGCCTCTGCCACCGGCAGCGCGGCGCGGTCCAGCGCCACCGCCACCGTGGGCGCCCGGTCCTCGGCCCGGCGCGGCCCGATCAGCCGCAGGTCGTTGCGCCCCGCCAGATAGTCAAGCAGCGGCGCGATCACCGCCACTTCGGCCGCCCGCATCAGATCATGCGTTCCCCGCGCCCGCGCCGCCCCGTCGCCGCCGATGCCATGGGCCGCGGCCAGATCGTCGATGTAATCGGCCATGCCCGCACAGGCCGCCACCTGCGCGTGATCGGGCCCCGCGGGCGTATGCCGCTTGTAAAGCACCCCTTGGTTGAAGAAATGCGCCTGCCCCGGCAGTTCCATGCCAAAGTCGTGGCGCAGCACCATGATCCCCTGATGCGGCCCAAAGGTCTTGTAGGCCGAGAACAGATAGGCGTCACAGCCCAGCGCCCCGACGTCGGGAAAGCCATGCGGCGCATAGGACACGCCATCCACCACCGTGCGCGCGCCCGCCGCCCGCGCCATCGCACTGATCGCGGCGACATCGTTGATTTCGGCGATCACATTGGAACAATGCGGAAAGGCCACGAGCCGCACCCGCCCGTCGGCCAGCAGCTTTTGCAGGTCAGCCGGATCAAGGCTGCCGGTCTGCGGGTCGATCTGCCATTCGCGCAGCGCGATCCCCTCGGCCTCCAGCCGGCGCCAGACGCCGGAATTGGCCTCATGGTCCTGATTTGTGACCACAATCGCCGCGCCCTCGACCCCGCGCAGCCAGCCGCGCACCGCTTGGGCCAGCACATAGGTGTTCGCACTGGTCGAAGGGCCGAACGACACTTCCTCCCGCGTGACCCCCAGCATCGCGCCCAATCGGCTGCGTGCCTCGTCCATCTCGGCCCCGCCCGCCTGCGACCCCGGATAGGGCGCATAGGGCTGCACCTTGCGGTGGGTGTAGAACCGGGTCAGCCGCTCGACCACGTGACGGCAGGGATAGCTGCCCCCGGCATTTTCAAAAAACGCATGGGTGGACAGCACGGGGCTGTCAAACGCGGGAAACTGCGCGCGGACGTAATCAAGATCAAGGGCCATGGAACCTCCCCAAACTGGCCCCCCATGCTTGCAACCCCGCGCCCGCAAAGACAAGCGGCACGGCCCGCAAACCTTGGCGAGGCGGCTGATTTCATCGGGCCGCCGCGGGCTCAGGCGGTGACATCCACCACCACCCGGCCCTGCACCTCGCCGCGCAGGATGGCCGCGCCCAGCGCGGGCACCTCGGCCAGGGTGGCAGGGCGGATCATCGCCTCCAGCCGGTCCATCGGCAGATCGGTTGTGATGCGATCCCAGGCAGCCACACGGCGGTCATAGGGCACGGTGACGGAATTGATGCCAAGCAGATTGATGCCGCGCAACAGGAACGGGATGATGTTGGCAGGCACAACCAACCCGCCCGCATTTCCGACAGCCGCCACGCTTGCGCCCGATTTCATCTGTCCCAGCGCCCGGGCCAGCATCTGCCCGCCCACCGCATCGATGCAGCCCGCCCAGGTTTCCGATTCCATCGGCCGCTTTATCGCCTCGGCCAGCTCTGCCCGCTGCACGATACGGCTGGCCCCCAGCCCGCGCAGATAGGCTTCGGTGTCGGGCCGCCCGGTGACGGCCGCCACCTGATAGCCAAGGCGCGCCAGAATCGCGACGGCAATCGAGCCGACGCCCCCCGCCGCCCCCGTCACCAGCACCTCGCCCGCGGCTGGCACCAGCCCGTGGTCTTCCAGCGCCATCACCGCCAGCATCGAGGTGAAACCCGCCGTGCCCACCGCCATGGCGGCGCGCGCGCTCAACCCCTCGGGCAGCGGCACCAGCCAATCCGCCTTGACCCGCGCCTTGGTGGCAAAGCCGCCCCAATGCGCCTCGCCGACCCGCCACCCGGTCAGCACCACACGGTCGCCCGGGGCGTAACGCGCATCGTCCGACGCCTCCACCACACCGGCGAAATCGATGCCCGGCACATGCGGATAGCTGCGCACCAGCCCGCCGCCATTGCCCGACAGGCACAGCCCATCCTTGTAATTCAGGGTCGAAAACTCCACCCGCACCGTCACATCGCCGGGCGGCAGCGCCTCATCGGGCAGATCCGCCAGACGCGCCATTGCCGGGCCATCCCCCGCCTTTTCCATCAAAACAGCGCGCATGTGCGACCCTCTCCTCCAGATGATGCCCAAAGCTGCGGCACCGTGTTCCCGTTCTGCCCCCAAGCAGGCAACAGCCCTGCGGCAAGGTCAAGCCCTGTCACGCGCTCTTGTCCCGACGGATCGCCATTCCATCTCCTTAACACACTTGTGAGTGGCCCATTGCTTTACTACGTTTCACCCAAGATCCGTGGCGCATGCACTGCCGGGGTCCAAGTCCAGAACAGAGGAGCAACAATGAACCATACCAAACTCGCCCTTGCCTGCGCCGTTTCCGCTCTTGCCTTCACCACCGCCGCCCGGGCAGCCGACCCGGAGCTTTTGGTCTTTGACTGGGCCGGTTGGGAAATCGACGGTGCGCTGGTGCATTACGTCGAAAAGCACGGCCAGAAGCCGACCTATTCCTTCTTTGGCGACGATGACGAAGCCTTTCAGAAGGTCAGCTCGGGCTTTCGCGCCGATGTCGCCCACCCCTGTGCCGCCTCGATCCCGCGCTACCGCGATGCCGGCCTGATCGAACCTTGGGATACGTCCAAGATCACGGCCTTTGCCGATATCAACCCGCGCATGTATGAAGGCAGCGCCCTGAAGGATGACCAGGGCCTGTGGTTCCTGCCGCTGGACACCGCCTTTACCGCCATCGCCTACAACACCGAACAGGTTCCGGCCGAAGATGTGGCGACGCTTCAGGTCTTTACCGACCCGAAATACGCGGGCCGCATCTCGCTGCCTGACAGCAATGACGATGTGTGGTCGCTGGCCTTTCTGGCCACGGGCGTCACCACGTGGGAGAATGTGACCGACGAACAGTTCCAGGCGGCCGCCGACTGGCTGCGCAAGGTGCATCCGAACGTGCGGGCCTATTGGTCCGACCCGGCAGAGATGACCCAGCTCATGGCCTCGGGCGAAGTGCTGGTCAGCTGGTCGTGGAACGACGGCGTGGCCCTGCTCAAGGATGAAAACTTCCCCGTCGCCTTCAACCGCAGCCCCAGCGAAGGTTCGGCCACGTTCTTCTGCGGGCTGGTCAACATGAAGGATGGCCCGGGCAACGAAGACAAGGTCTATGACTTCGTGAACTCGCTGCTGACGCCCGAAGGCGCGGCTGCGATCGTGGACGAAATCGGCTATGCCATTTCCAACACCGCCGCGATGGCAACCCTGTCGGAAGACGCCTTGAAAGCCGCCTATCTGGATCCGGTGACGACGACCCTGTTCATGCAGTCGCCCACCACCGCCGAATTCCGCGAAAAGATGATCTCGGAATTCGAACTGATCAAATCGGGCTTCTGATCCGCCGATGATGGCGTCTGGCGCCCGGCCCCGTGCCGGGCGCTTTTCATTGTCGGCTCGGTTAAGGACAGGCGGGCTGCGAAACGGTCTTGTGAGCGCGGCGCGGCCTGCCTATATTCAACCTGTCCGGGGCAACCCGGACTATGGTGATAAACGCACCTGTAATAGACGGCTCGGACCCGGGGGCGGTACCCGGCGACTCCACCACTCACCCGTTCGTTTCGGGGGCTTGGGGTCGAAATAGGATCGACGAACGTTCAAAGAGGCCAGCTTTCACCCGGTAGGAACCACCGTTATCGGACCACAAGTACAGTTGCAAACGACAACCGTGCTCCGATGGCTCTGGCTGCGTAAGCAGTTCGAACATCGAAACCTAAGTCCTTGCGCTTAGCCGCGTAAGGCGGGGTTCGCAGGTACCTGGCAACAGAAACCTGCACCTTTCCCCCATACGAACCGCCACAGCGCCCGTGTGACCAAGGGACATGCCGCGCCTTGCGGCAAATCCCGCACTTCGCCTGATCGTTCGCCATGCCCAGCGTCGCGCACCCTTGTGACGTGGCGCTGGTGCTTGCCATCGATGTCTCGGGGTCGATCGACGCGGGCGAATACCGCACGCAAAGCGAGGGCACAGCCGCCGCGCTGGAAGACCCGGCTGTCGCTGCCCTGCTGCTTGAAGGTCGCACGGCCCTGAGCCTGATGCATTGGTCAAGTCTTGGCCAGCAGCACGTGGTTCTGCCCTGGACGCGGATGCAAAGCCGCGCCGACATTGCCGCCGCCGCCGATCATATCCGCCGGGCGCCCCGGGCCTTTGCCGGCTCCGACACCGCCGTGGGCGAGGCGATGGATGCCGCCCTTGCGCTTTTTGCCGATGTGCCGGATTGCAAGCGCCGCATCATCGACATCTCGGGCGACGGGCCTGAAAACATGGGCAACACCGCCCGCGCCGCGCGCGTTCGCGCCATGACGGCGGGGGTCGCGATCAATGCCATCGCGATCGAGGATCTGGGCCAATCCACCGCCATCACCCGTTTCTACCTGAACTGGGTCATAACCAAGGGCGGGTTCGTGGTGACCTCACGCGGGCTTTCGGCCTATCCTGCCGCCATCCGGCAAAAACTGCTGCGCGAGCTGGAAAAGCCCGCCTCCTGACCGCTGGCAGCTCTGCCACACGCGCCCGGCGCGGTGCAGCCCCCCCCCTCTGGACCGGGTCAGGCGCGCAGCACCGCGCCCGGGTTCATGATGCCCCGCGGGTCCAGCGCCGCCTTGATCGCCCGCATCGCCGCCAGTTTCGTCGGGTCGCCATAGCGTTCCAGATCGCCCACCTTCAGCCGCCCGATGCCATGCTCGGCACTGACCGATCCACCCATCTCATGCACGATGTCATGCACACAGGCTTTCACCGCGTCGCGCTGGTTTTCGTGATCGCGCCGATGGCGTCCCTGCACGGGAAACACGTTGTAATGCAGGTTTCCGTCGCCCAGATGACCAAAGCAATTGATCCGCCACGCCCCGAGCGCCGCCAAGGCCACCCCCGCGCGGGGGATGAAATCGGGAATGGCCGACAAAGGCAGGCTGATGTCATGGCTCGACACCGATCCGATGCGGCGGTTGGCTTCGGGAATGCTCTCGCGGATGCGCCACAGCGCCGCCGCCTGCGCGTCAGAGGCGGCAACCACCCCGTCCAGCACCAGCCCGCGCTCCTCGCCCTCGGCATAAAGGCTGGCCATCGCCTCCTCGGGCGCGATCTCGCGCGGCAGGCCAAGCTCGATCAGCACCGACCATTCCGGCACGGGCGAGAAAGGCACCGTCACCTCGGGCATCGTCTCGGCCAGAAAGTCATAGCCCATGCGGTGGATCAGTTCGAAGGCGCTGATCATCCCCGAAAGCCGCCCCTCGGCCAATGCCAGAAGATCCAGCGCCGCGCGGGGCGAGGGCACGGCCAGCAAGGCCACCACCTGCGCGGCCGGGTTCGGAAACAGCCGCAAGCTGGCCGCGGTGATGATCCCCAGCGTGCCTTCGGACCCGATCAGCAGATGGCGCAGATCATAGCCCGTGTTGTCCTTGCGCAGCCGCTTCAGCCCGTTCAGAATGCTGCCATCGGGCAACACCGCCTCCAGCCCCAGACAAAGATCGCGCGTGTTGCCATAGCGCAGCACGTTCAACCCGCCCGCGTTCGAGGCGAGATTGCCCCCGATCCGCGCCGAACCTTGCGACGCCAGCGCCAGCGGAAACAGCCGGTCCACCTTGGCCGCTTCGGCCTGGACATTGGCCAGAATCATCCCGGCCTCGACCACCAGCACGTTTTCCGCGGGATAGGCCCCACGCAAACCCGCCATTCTTTCCAGCGACAGCAGCAGCGGCGCCGGTCCCTGCGGCATCACCTGCCCGCCAACAAGCCCCGTGCCCCCGCCCAAGGGCACAATGCCCACCGCCGCCTCATGGCAGGCCCGGACCACGGCCGCCACCTCGGCGGTGCTGCGCGGGCAGGCCACCGCCGCGCCCTGCCCTTCCCAACGGCCGCGCGGATCGGCGACATCCGGCGGGGCGATGCCGCGCAGCAGGCCCGGATGCGCGGCGGACAGGTTGGACAGGAACGTGTCGGTGCAGGGGTTCAGCATGCCAGAGACTCCTTTGCCCCCGCTTTACGTCAACCACCGGGCAAGGAAAACCACCCCCGCGCGCGACCGCTCAGTTGATGGACTCGGGCAGCAGCACCATGATTGTCGGGCGCCCGGGCAGATTGCGCAGCGACACGTCCAGCGATGGCCCCCCTGTTTCCACCACGTCGAATTCCGCCCTCATGTTATCCAGAAACATCGACAGCGAGGCCCCGGAAAACCAGTGCATCGGGATCACGATGGACGAACGCAGGCGGCGCACCACCTCGGCCATTTCGCTGACCGCCATGGTATAGCCGCCATCGACCGGAACCATCACCACATCAAGCCGCCCGATGCTGGCATATTGCGCGTCATCAGGCGCGTGGTGCAGATGGCCCAGATGGCCGATGCACAGGCCCCCGGCCTCGAAAATGAAGATCGAATTGCCATTGGCCCGCGCCTCGCCCCCCCACCGCGAGCGCACATCGGTCGGCACGTTGCGCACCAGGAGCGGGCCAAGGTCCAACTCGTGCTGCGCCGGCCCCGCCTCGGTGGCCCAGCCTTGCAGCACATGCGGAATGCGCGGGTCGGGGTTCGGCGTCCAATGCGTGGAATGGGCGTTGTTCATCGTCACCACATCGGGCACCCAGTCGCGCAGGCCGGTGTATCCGGTGTAATCGGTCACGACCGTCTTGCCGCCCGCGGCGATGGCAAAACTGGCGTGGTCGATGAAATGGATGCGCACCTGATCTGCGGCCAGATCGGGGGCAAAGCTCGCGGGCATCACCTGCGCGATGCCTTGGGCCACCGCAAAACAATGCGACGGGATACGCTCGGGCGCAGCGGTCTGCGCAAGCGCCGGGGCGGCAAGAAGAACGGACAACAAGGCTGGCAGGATCGTCAGACGCATCGGGCACCTCCGGTCTGATCCCAAACCTAGCACGGCTTTCCCTTGCGTCAGCCGCCCGTCACGATCACGCTTTTGTCAGCACTCAGCCCACATCGGTGCGGCCCCGCCGATCGGCGCGCAAGGCGGCATAAAGCACATGATTGCGCCACCGCCCGTTGATCTGAAGATAGCTTTGCGCAACCCCTTCATACTTGAAGCCGGTCTTTTCAAGCACCCCTCGGCTGGCCACGTTTTCGGGCAGGCATGCCGCCTCGATACGGCTGAGGTCCAGCGCGGTGAAGGCGTGATGCACCACCGCCAGAATCGCCTCTCGCATATAGCCTCGGCGGCTGAACTGCTCGCCCACCCAATAGCCGATGGTGCCGCATTGCGACGGACCGCGCCGGATGTTGTCCAGCGTGATCGCGCCCAAAAGCTGTTGATCCTGCCGCCGGATCATCAGGAATGGCACGGCTGTGCCCTGCGCTTCGGCCCGCTGCGCCCAATAGACGCGGTTGGTAAAGGATCGGCGCGACAGGTGATCGGCCGACCAGACCGGCTCCCATTGCGTCAGAAAGGCGGCGCTGCCCTCGCGCAGATCGGCCCAGGCCCGCCAGTCGCCATGCACCGGCAGGCGCAGCGTCATGCGCTCTGTCTCCAGCTTGGGCCGACGACGAAACGGCAGCATCAGGCGGCAAGCCGGTCGCGGATAACCCCCAGCCCCGGCGCCTTGGCGACCGGACCATAAAGCGCCAGGGCCGTTTTCGCGCCCGCCAGTTCACCGGCAAAACGGCGCACATTGGCCATGGTCACGGCGTCGATCTTGGCCACCGCTTCTTCGGGCGCAGGCACCCGGCCCCAGACGGCCAGCAGACGCGCGTTGCGCTCGGCCCGGTTCGACGGGCTTTCCAGCCCCATCAGCAACCCGGCCTTGAGTTGCGCGCGGGCGCGGGCGACCTCGGCCTCGCTCATGTCATCGGCGGCGCGCTTCATCTCGTCCACCGTCAACTGCGCCAATGCGGCGATTTCCTCTTTGGACGTGCCGGCATAGATGGTGATCGATCCAGTGTCTTCATAAGCGCCCGACTGGGCAAAGATCGAATAGCACAGGCCGCGTTCTTCGCGGATCTTCTGGAACAGGCGGGATGACATGCCACCGCCCATCGTCATCGCATAGACCTGCGCGGTATAGACATCGGCATGGCGATAGCCCGGCCCTTCGAGAGACAGGGCGAAATGCACCTGTTCCAGCTTTTTCACCTCGCGCCGCTCGCCCCCGATAAAGGCGGCGGGTTCGACCAGACTGATACCCCGCGCGGGCAGATGGCCAAAGATTGCCTGCGCCTGCGCCACGATCGCCTCATGGTCCACCCCGCCCGAGGCGGACAGGATCATCTGGTCAGGCGCATAATGCTGACCCACGAAAGCACGCAGATCCTCGGCGGTAAAGCTGCTGACCCGCTCTGCCGGGCCAAGGATGGTGCGGCCAAAGGGCTGGTCGGGATAAGACACCTCTTGCAGCCAGTCGAAGATGATGTCGTCGGGCGTGTCCAGCGCCTGCCCGATTTCCTGCAAGATCACATGACGCTCTGTCTCGATTTCCTTGGGGTCGAACACCGGGTTCAACACGATGTCGGAAATCACATCCAGCGCCAGCGGCACATCGGCCACAAGGCAGCGGGCGTAATAGGCCGTCATTTCCTTGGACGTATAGGCGTTGATATAGCCGCCCACATCCTCGATTTCCTCGGCGATCTGAAGCGCGCTGCGCTTGGCGGTGCCCTTGAACGCCATGTGTTCCAGAAAATGCGCGATGCCGTTCTGCTCGGGCCGTTCGTGCCGCCCGCCCGCCATCACCCAAACCCCGACCGAGGCCGATTGCAGCCCCGGCATATGTTCGGTGACGATCTTCAAACCATTGGGCAGGGTCGAGATATGCAGGCTCAAGATGCGATCCTTTCGCGGATCAGGGATTGGATGCGGCCCAGATCATTGGGCACGCGCGTCAGCCGTTCACGCCGGTCAAACAGATCGGCCATGCGGGGCGGCAATTCGGGGCGCTGGCCGATGGCCTCCAGCACGGCGTCGGGGAATTTGGCGGGATGCGCGGTGGCAAGCGTGACCATCGGCGTCGCGCCAAGATGGTCATTGGCCACCTTCACGCCAACCGCCGAATGGGGGCACAGAATCTCTCCGGTGCGCACATATTCGCGATTGATGGTGGCGGTCGTCTCCTCCTCGGAACACCGGCCCGAGGCAAAGGTGGCACGCAGGTCTTGCAGCGCGCCCTGGCTGATGCGAAAACCGCCCGTTTTCATTTCATCCATCAGCTGCGCAATCGCACCGCCATCGCGGCCATAGGCAAAGAACAGCGCGCGTTCAAAGTTGGACGACACCTGAATGTCCATCGATGGCGACATCGACGGCTTGACGCCATTGGTGCGATAGTCGCCTGAGGTGATCGCGCGGTGCAGAATGTCGTTCTGATTGGTGGCGATCACCAGCTTTTCAATCGGAAGCCCCATCTTGCGCGCGATGTAGCCCGCGAAGATATCGCCGAAATTGCCGGTGGGCACCGTAAAGCTGACCGCGCGATGCGGCGCGCCCAAGGACACGGCGCTGGAGAAGTAATACACCACCTGCGCCAGAACCCGCGCCCAGTTGATGCTGTTCACCCCCGCCAGCCGAACACCATCGCGGAAGTCGAAATCGTTGAACATATCCTTCACGCGGGCCTGTGCGTCGTCGAAATCGCCATCGATGGCAAGCGCGTGCACATTCGCCTCGGCAGGGGTGGTCATCTGGCGGCGCTGCACCTCGGACACCCGGCCATGCGGGTAAAGGATGAACAGATCGACGTTCGAGAGGCCGCGAAACGCCTCCATCGCCGCCGATCCGGTGTCGCCGCTGGTGGCCCCCACGATGGTGATCCGCTCTCCGGTCTTGGCCAGCGCCGCCTGCATCATCTGCCCGATCAGCTGCATGGCGAAATCCTTGAACGCCAGCGTCGGGCCGTGGAACAGCTCCAACAGGAAGTGGTTCGGCCCAAGCTGCACAATCGGCGCGCGGGCATGGTGGCCAAAGGACTTGTAGGCCGCGGCCAGAAGGCCACGAAATTCGTCATCCCCAAACGTGTCGCCCAGATAGGGGCGCATCACCGCGTAGGCGATCTCCTCATAGGATTGACCCGCCAAGGCCGCGATCTGATCGGGCGGCATGACCGGAATGCTCTGTGGCACATAAAGGCCGCCATCGCGGGCAAGGCCCGTCATCATCGCTTCGCCAAAGCCAAGCACCGGGGCCGCGCCACGGGTAGAGATGTATTTCATCACACGTTCGCCTTCAAACCGTCCTGCGCCTGATACGCCACAGAAGATACGCTGTCATCCCCAACCAGACGGCAGCGAGGCCAAACCATTGCACGGCATAGCCAAGGTGATCGTTGGGGATACCGGAATTGTCCACGGGCAACGGCTCGATCCCCGGCGCGGTGGCCTCGCGCGCGACGATCAACAACGGCTCGGCCTGCAAGGCGGCGGCCATCGCCGGCACGTCGCGGGCAAACCACAGCCCGGTCTTTTCATCGGGCGGCGGGGTGAAACTGTCCACCTCCGCAGGCCAGTGCAGGTTGCCCGTCACCGTGGTGGCATCCGCTCCGGGCGCGGCACCGCGATCCGCTTCGGCAACAAAGCCGCGATCAACCATCACGCGGCGGCCGCCGGTTTCAAACACCTCGACGATCCGCACCCCGGCGCCAATCTGCTTGCGGCTGACCAGAACCTCCAGCCTTTGCCCGGTAAAGCGCCCTGTCGCCGTCACCGGCAGATAACGGTCGGCCTCGGCGTCCGGCGCGGGCGGGAGTGTGACCGGAGCCGCAACGATGCGGGCATCGATGTCGGCCAAAATCGCCTCTTTCCACTCTTTCCGTTGCAGTTGCCAGACCCCAAGGCCGATCAGGATCGCCGCGCCGATCAGGCCGAACACCAGGGGAACAATCATGCGGCGGGTCATGCAAACTCCGACAATGGGAAAGGCGCGGACCTGTTGGCCCGCGCCTGATGTGTCCTGCACCCGTCGGGACGTCAAGCCCCGCAGTCAGGTGGCTTACTGGCCCCAGACGTAGATCGAGGCAAAGAGGAACAGCCAAACCACATCGACAAAGTGCCAATACCAGGCAGCAGCCTCGAACCCGACATGCTTTTGCGGGGTGAAGTGCCCCTTCATCGCCCGGATCAGGCAAACGGCCAGAAAGATGGTGCCGATCACCACGTGAAAGCCGTGGAACCCTGTCGCCATGAAAAAGTTGGCGCCGTAGATGTTCCCGGCAAAGCCAAAGGCCGCGTGGGTATATTCATAGACCTGAAGGATGGTGAAGAACACGCCCAGCACGATGGCAAGCAGCAGCCCGTTCTTGAGGTCCTTGCGGTTGTTTTCATGCACCAGCGCGTGATGCGCCCAGGTGGCCGCCGCTCCCGAGCACAGCAGGATCAGCGTATTGATCAAAGGCAGGTGCCATGGGTCGAATGTCTCGATCCCGGCGGGGGGCCAGACGCCGTCAACGGCGGGCGACAGCGGCCCCATCGGGTAAAGCGCGTGCTTGAAGAACGACCAGAACCACGCGGCAAAGAACATCACTTCGGACATGATGAACATGATGAAGCCGTAGCGCAGGCCGATGCTGACCACCGGGGTGTGATCGCCGTCCTGGCTTTCCTTGACCACATCGGCCCACCAGCCGAACATCACGTAAAGCACGCCGACCAGGCCGATCAGGCCCAGCCAAGGGCCAGAGCCGTGCATCCACAGCACAGAGCCAAACAGCATGACAAAGGCCGCGACCGCAGCCAGAAATGGCCAGATCGATGGCGGCAGAATGTGATAGTCGTGGTTCTTGGCCTGGGCCATGGTCGGTTCCCTCGGTTCTTTTTTGTCAGTTTACCTTGCCCTCGGGCGAAACGGCAAGCGCCGCCTGCTCCTCGGTCAGGGGAGTTTCATAGAAGGTGTAGGACAGCGTGATTTCCTTGACGAACTTGCCTTCGCGGTCGGTCACGATGGCCGGATCGACGAAAAAGCTGACCGGCATCTGCACGGTCTCGCCGGGCTGCAAGACCTGTTCGGTAAAGCAGAAGCAGGCGATCTTGGCAAAATAGCCGCCCGCGGCATCCGGCGTCACGTTGTAGCTTGCGGTGCCCGCGATGACCCGGTCGGTCGGGTTATGCGCCTCATAGAAGGCAAGGGCATTCTCGCCGATGCGCACGGTCATGGTGCGCTGCACCGGCTTGAACTCCCACGCCATGCCGCCCGAGGTGGAGCCGTCAAAGCGGATCTGGATGGTCTGGTCCAGCACGGTCTCGGGCGCGGCGGTCGCAACCGAGGTGGTGCCGCCAAAGCCCGTCACCCGGCAGAACCAGTCGTAGAACGGCACGGCCGCAAAGGAAAGCGCGCCCATCGTTACGACGACGCCCGCCAGCTTGGCCGCGGTTTTAAGTGCTGGTGTCATGGCTGCGCCCCCCCTGTGGCTGCGGGTTCAAGTTCGGGCCGTGCGACATGGTCGAAGGCCTGCATCGGATCGCCGCGCGTGACCTTCACCACGGTCAGCGCAAAGACCAGCATGACAAAGGCCACCAGCGTCAATCCCAACCCAAGGTTGCGCGAAAAGCGGCGGCGGTGCAATTCATGGTCTGGACGAAAACTCATACCCAGCCCCCAAGCCCATAGGCTTTCAACAGCGCCTCGATCAGGAAGGCCGCGAAATGCAGGAACAGATAGGCGAGCGAGAATTTGAACACCTTCTTCTCGACCGCGTATTTGTCCCCTTCGGCGGTTTCTTCGGCGCGCTTCCAGATGTCATAGGCGCCCTTCAGGAAGATCGCGTTCAGCACCACAGCGGTGGCCAGCGTGAAGGGCCCGCCGATCGAGGTCAGCGCCGACCAGATCGACACCGGCGCCAGCAGGACAGTGTAGATCAGGATCTGACGCCGGGTTTCGCGGCGGCCATGCGTCACCGTCAGCATCGGCACGCCGGCGGTGTGGTAGTCGCCCTTCATGAACAGGGCCAGCGCCCAGAAATGCGGCGGCGTCCACATGAAGATAAGCCCGAACATCAGCGCCGATTCAATCGACACCCCGCCCGTGGCCACGGCCCAGCCGATCATGGGCGGAAAGGCCCCCGCCGCGCCGCCGATCACGATGTTCTGCGGTGTCAGGCGCTTGAGCCACATCGAATAGACAACGGCATAGAAAAAGATCGTAAACGCCAGCAGGCCCGCGGCAAACAGATTGGCGGCCAGCGCCAGCATCACGATGGCGATGCCCGACAGCGCCAGGCCCAGGCCCAGCGCCTCGCCGGGTTGCACCTTGCCCGCGGGCACGGGCCGCGATCTGGTGCGCGTCATGACCGCATCGATATCGGCATCCCACCACATGTTCAACGCACCCGACGCACCCGCGCCCAGCGCGATGAACAGGATCGAGGCAAAGCCCACGACCGGGTGCACCGCAACCGGCGCGACCAGCAGGCCAACCAGCGCCGTGAACACCACAAGCGACATCACCCGCGGCTTGAGCAAGGCAACATAGTCGCCGAACTGCGCCTCGCCGCTTTGCTGATAGGCTTGGGTATCGCTCATTGATGTCGTCCTTGGCTTAGGGAAATGGCCCCGGATTGCGGGGCCATCCTGTCGCGATCTTCGCGGCGGTGTCAGTCGTTCGCGGCCAGACGGGTCGCCGAATAAGCCTCGATGTCGGCAGCGGACAGCACGACATCCCCGGCTTTCGCCGCTTCAAGCCAGCGCGCATAGACCTCCTCGGACACGACCTTGACCGTGATCGGCATGTAGGCATGCGCAATGCCGCACAGTTCCGAACACTGGCCGAAATAGACGCCCTCGCGCTCCGCCTTGAACCAGAGTTGCGCAAGGCGGCCCGGCACCGCGTCCTGCTTCACGCCAAAGGCGGGGATGGTCCAGGAGTGGATCACATCGGCCCCCGTCACCTGCATCACGATGGTCTTGCCCACGGGAACAACCACGGCGGTGTCGGTCGCAAGCAGGAATTCGGCATCGGTATAGCCCGCGGCGGCAAGCTGGGCCGACACCTCGGGGGTCAGGCGATTGTCGCCGCCGGTGGCCGGCGCGCCGATCATATAGCTGTCGAAAGCAACCGGGGTGGCCCCTTCGGCATTGTCGGGCGTGATACCGTCATCGACATATTCATACCCCCAATACCACTGATAGCCCGTCACCTTGATGGTGATGTCGCCCACGGGGATTTCCTGCTGCTTGAACAGCACCGGAAGCGAGAAGGCCCCGATGAACACAAGGATCAGGATCGGAACCACGGTCCACGCCACTTCAAGCGGCGAGTTGTGGGTAAAGGTCGCAGGCGTGGGGTTGCGCTTCTGGTTGTAGCGCAAGATCACCCAGATCAGCAGGCCGGTGACAAACACGGTGATGACGCTGATGATGATCAGGATCATCCAGTCAAGGCCCTGCAAATCGCGCGCAAGCTCTGTCGCGGCGGGCTGGAACCCGGTGC
>JALOSF010000033.1 GCA_025458525.1 Cypionkella sp.
GGAATTCTGCACGACAAGCAGCAGCGAAAAGTCAGAGACGACAAAGGCATAGGTCAGCGCCGCGAAACTTGCGGCCACCAGAACGAACTGGATCACCGCCGCCGGTTCGGCCACCGCCATCAGCGCCGCATTGCGCCGGTGCGCCCCCCAAAGCGGCAGGGTCGATTGCACCAGCGCCACCGCCAGAGCAAGTATCAAGGCGAAGTGACCAAATTCAACGATCATGCGGACCCCCAACTGTTGGCCCTATCTTAGGCGCAAAATCCCACCCGCGCCATGGGATGCGCGCCCGTGTCGCGGTCACGATTGCGCAGGGCCTAACGGCGCCCCGCCTTGCGCGTGGACAGCAGCAGGTTGGTCTCGCTTGTCATCACGCCGTCAAGGTTGCGGATGCGAAAGATCACCTCGTCCAGATCCTGCAAGGTCTGGGTGGCAAGGTCCACGATCAGATCCCAGCGCCCGTTGGTGGAATGGACCGCCTGCACCGCAGGCAGGCCGGCAAGGCGTGCCATCGTGCGCTCGGCCCCCTTGCCCTCGATCCCGATCAGCATGATCGCCCGCACCGCGGCTTGCGCCACATCGGCGCGGGTCACAACCGTGAAACCCGCAATCTCGCCGCGGTCCACCAGCCGCTCCATCCGGGCGCGCACGGTGGCGCGGCTCAGGCCAAGCGTGTCGGCCAGATCCGAGATCGCCGCCCGCCCATCGCGCCGCAGTTCCGACAACAGCCGTGTGTCAATATCGTCCAACTTGGGCAAATCCCCTGCCATTTCGGTTAAACTCTGCACATTTTGCACGGGAATTTGCATGAATCCACCATCATCTTGCGTGATCCTGCGCGAAAGAGAAGGATATGCCATGACCAGAACCATCTTGATCGGCGCCCCGATCGACGCCGGACAACGCCGCCCCGGCTGCCTGATGGGCCCGGCGGCCTATCGGGTGGCGGGGCTCGCGCAGGCCATCGCGGATCAAGGGCACCTGGTCGAGGACTGGGGTGATCTGGTCTGCCCCAAGGTCAGCGCAGCGCCCTGCCCCAACCCGGCCGTTCATGCGCTGGACGAGGTCCTGGGCTGGACCCAGATCCTGACCGACCGGGTCGATGACGCGCTGAGCGCGGGCGCGATGCCGATCATCCTTGGCGGCGACCACTCGCTGGCGCTTGGGTCGGTCGCGGGGGCGGCGGCCCATGCCCGGCGCGCCGGGCGCCCGTTGTTTTTGCTGTGGCTGGATGCGCATTCCGATTTCCACACGCCGCTGACCACCACCAGCGGCAATCTGCACGGCACCCCCGTCGCCTATATCGCCGGGCGCGACGGGTTCGAGGCGTTTCCGCCCTTCCCCGCGCCGATCCCCGCCGACCGCATCTGTCTTTACGGCATCCGTTCGGTCGATCCGGCCGAACATGCGGCGCTTCTGGACCATGACATCGCGATCAATGACATGCGGGTGCTGGACGAACACGGGGTTGTGGCGCCGCTGCGCGCCTTTCTGACCCGGGTCAGGGATGCGGGCGGCTTGCTGCATGTCAGCCTTGACGTCGATTTCCTTGACCCCGCGATTGCCCCCGCCGTTGGCACCACCGTTCCCGGCGGCACCACCTTTCGCGAGGCGCATCTGGTGATGGAACTGCTGCATGAAAGCGGGCTTGTGACCAGCCTTGATCTGGTGGAGCTGAACCCGTTTCTGGACGACCGTGGCATGACCGCGCGTCTGATGGTTGATCTGGTCGGCAGCCTGATGGGCAAAAAGGTCTTTGACCGCCCGACACGGAGCAAATGAGATGACCCTGAACCTTGTTCCTTTTGTCAGCGTTCACAACATGATGAAGCTGGTTCTTCAGCTTGGTGTCGAACGTGTGATGGTTGATCTGGCCGCCGAGATCGAGGCCGATTTCCTGCGCTGGCCGCAGTTCGACAAGACCCCGCGCATCGCCTCGCATTCCGATGTCGGCGTGATCGAGCTGATGCCGACATCGGATGGCGAAACTTATGGCTTCAAATATGTGAACGGCCACCCCGGCAACATGAAAAAGGGGCTGCAAACCGTGACCGCCTTCGGGCTTTTGGCCGATGTCACCACGGGCTATCCGCTGCTATTGTCCGAGATGACGATCCTGACCGCGCTGCGCACCGCCGCGACCAGCGCCCTGGCGGCCAAATGGCTGGCGCCCCGGACCGACACCATGGCGCTGATCGGCAATGGCGCGCAGGCCGAGTTTCAGGCGCTGGCCTTCAAGGCGATCTGCGGCATCACCGAGGTGCGGCTCTATGACATCGACCCGAAGGCAACGGCCAAATGTGCGGCAAACCTTGCCGGGCGCGGCCTGACCGTCACCGCCTGCACCAGCGCCGAGCAAGCGATCCTGGGCGCCGGGATCATCACGACAGTCACCGCCGACAAGACAAATGCCACCATCCTGACCGACAACATGGTTGGCGCGGGCGTCCACATCAACGGCGTGGGCGGCGATTGCCCCGGCAAGACGGAACTGGCGCCGGGCATCCTGCACCGCAGCGCGATCTTTGTCGAATACCGCCCGCAAACCCGGATCGAGGGGGAAATCCAGCAATTGGCCCCCGATCATCCCGTGACGGAACTGTGGCAGGTGATGGCGGGCCAGGCCCCCGGCCGACAAGATGCCGCGCAAGTCACCCTGTTCGACAGCGTGGGCTTTGCGATCGAGGATTTCAGCGCCCTGCGCTATATCCGGGCAAAGCTGCTGGAAACCGGGCTTTGTGACCAGCTTGACATGATCGCCGACCCCGATGATCCGCGCGATCTGTTCGGCATGATCCTGCGCGCCGCGTAAGGCGCGCCTGCCGCGACGGGCGGCGCTGCATCTTTCCCGGGAACGCCCCGCGCGCCGAGGCGTTGATCTTGCACATGCCATGCAACCCAAGGGGACGATCATGCCCAAACCCACCGACCACGCCCTGCCGCCCGAGCATCTTGCCCCCCATGTGCCGCGCGGCGATGACATGACCCGTGCGGGCGACGCCGATCTGCCGGTGTTCGACGCCGGGCACGAGCTTTTGCCGTTCCCGCCCACCGATGTGCAGCCGACCGACAACGAGGGCAATATCATGCCCGGCGGCGACGAGCCCGACATGCTGACCGATGACGGGCGGCGCGCGGCCTTTGACCCCGACACCGTTGCGCAAGACCCGCCAGAGCCGAAAGGCTGACGCCGGCCAGTCGGGCGGCGAATAAGAACAAATGTTCGGCTGGGCGCGGGATGCAGGATTGCTTTCCCGCGCCCAGCCACGAAAGCAAACGGCTGTCGGCAGGGACCGCATGGCTGCGGGACGGCGCTCTTGCCTTACGCGCCTGACGCGGCACGGACCACATTGCCTTTTCGGGCCGGGCGCGAAATAAGCCTCTCATCTCAACCCTATACAAACGGAGGCAGACATGAACCGCATTATGGCTGGCGTCGCGGCGCTGTTCCTCATGGCCGGTTCGGCCTGGGCAGACTTGGGGCCGTTGGTCAGCGCATCAGACCTTGCCGCGACATTGCAAACCGACGCGCCCGTCATCCTTGACATCCGTCCCCCGGCCGCGACCGACGGCGTCGAGGAGGCCGAAACCTTTGCCGCGGGGCACATTCCGGGCGCACTCAACGCGCCTTACGGGCGGTTCCGCGGCCCGGCAGAAAACCCCGGCGCCCCCCCGGCAGAAGCCGATCTGACCACCCTGCTGCGCGATCTGGGGCTAGAGGCGGACAGCCGCGTGGTGATCGTCTATCAGGGCAAGGACGAGACCGATTTCGGCGCGGCGGCGCGGGTGTACTGGACGCTCAAATCCAGCGGCCTGACCAATCTTTCGATCCTGAACGGCGGCATGAAAGCCTGGGCCGAGGCCGGTCAGCAGGTTTCGACCGAACCGGTCGCACCGCCGCAGCCCAGCACGATCACCGTGTCCTTCTCGGATCGCTGGATGGCCAGCGCCGAGGATATCCGCGCGGTGCTTGATGGCAACGACAAGGCCCTGTTGCTGGACGCGCGCCCCGAAGCCTTCTGGTCGGGCGAAACCATGCATCCTGCCGCAGCACGGCCCGGCACCCTGCCGCAGTCGCGCTATTTCGAACATGCGGGCTGGTTCAACGACGGCCCTGCCATCGTCGATGCCGCCGCCGTGCGCCAACTGGCCGAGGCCGAGGGCTTTACCGGGCAGGAACAGGTGGTCAGCTTCTGCAACACCGGGCACTGGGCCGCGACGAACTGGTTTGCGCTGTCGGAACTGGCCGGCGTGGAGAATGTAAAGCTCTATCCCGAATCGATGGTGGGCTGGTCGAATGCCGGGGGTGAGATGGCCAATGTTCCCGGCCCGATCCAGAACCTGTGGAACCAGATCAAGGGCGTCTTCTGATGGCCACGGCCGCGCAGCCGACCGTGTCGGTCGGCCTTGGAACCCGCGCCACCCTGATCGGGGTGGCGCTTGCCCTGTCGCTGGCCGTCGCCGTTCTGGCGGGCGCGCGCTATGGGTTCATCCTCATGATCGGGCTTGGCTTCGGGATCGTGCTGGAAGGGCTGCGCTTTGGCTTTGCCGGGCCGTGGCGCGCCATGATCCTGCGGCGCGAGGCGGGGGGCCTGCTTGCCCAACTGCTTGCCATCGCCCTTGTCGCCGTGGTGGCCTTTCCGCTGCTGGCGTCGAACCCGGGCGAATTGACGGGGGCACATGCGCCGGTGGGTATTGCCATGATCGGCGGGGCCTTTGTCTTCGGGATCGCCATGCAGCTTGTGCTGGGCTGCGGATCGGGGACGCTGGTCAATGCCGGTTCGGGAAATGTGGTGAGCCTCGTGGCCCTGCCCTTCTTTGCGATCGGCAGTTTCCTTGGGGCCAGCCATCTGTTCTGGTGGACCGACCTGGGCACCCTGCCCACGGTTGCCTTTTCGGGCACAAGCGGGCTGATCGGCACGCTGGCCGCGCTGACGGCCCTGGCGGGGGTCGTGTGGTGGCGCGCGAGCCCCGGCGGGCGGGTGGTGCCGCGGCGGCTGGTTCTGGCGGCGGTCGCGGTTGCGGCGCTGGCGATCCTGAACCTTGTGGTGTCGGGGCAGCCCTGGGGCGTCGTCTATGGCTTGGGCCTTTGGGTCGCCAAGGCCGTGAGCCTTGCCGGCGCCGATCTGTCGGCCAATGCCTTCTGGGGTGCCGCGGGCAATATGGAACGGGTGCAGCAAAGCCTGCTCACCGATGTGACCTCGCTGACCAATATCGGGATCATCGCGGGTGCGTTTGTGGTGGCGGCCTGGCGCGGCGGGTTGCAAGACCCGCTGCCAAAGCTGCCGGCGCGGGCCTGGATTGCCACGGTGATTGCGGGCCTGGCCTTGGGCTATTCGTCACGCCTTGCGTTCGGATGCAATGTCGGCGCGTTCTTCAGCGGCATCTCGACCGGCAGCCTGCACGGCTGGGTCTGGTTCGGGGCGGCCTTTCTGGGGTCCGTCCTTGGGGTCAGGCTGCGCGCCGTCCTCGGGTTCGAGAGGTGATGCCATGGCCACAAGACGCCTGACCGCCTTTGCGGCCCTTGGCCTGACGGCCGTGGTCGTGCTGACCGACCTCGCGACCAGCGCGCCGCTGGATCCGTTTCGGGCCCCGCCGGCGATTGCGCTGGGGTCCGGGCAAGCGACCAGTGGCGCGCATTGCGCCGCCTTGCCGGGGCAATAGCCGCGGACCGATCACGCCTGCGGGTTTGCACCGGGGGGCGCCAAAGCGGCGCCCCCATTGGTTTTGTGGCTGGCACGGCCCTGCACGACATCGGGCCGCGGATCACGTCACGCCGAGGTGTCGCCCCACCAGATCGGGCAAGTCGTCGAAGTGATCGAAGGCCGCGGCATGCACCAGAGTGTCGATCGCGGCCTTCCGATAGCCTTGCGTAAAGAGAAGCAGCGGAATGGCGGCACGCGCAGCGGTTTGCGCATCCACTTCGCTGTCGCCCACATAAAGCACGCGGCCCGACGCCAAGGCCCGTGCCGCGGCCTGTAGCGGGGCGGGGTCTGGCTTGCGCAAGGGCAGCGTGTCCCCCCCGATCACCACCGGCAGCAGGGCCGACAGACCGAAATGGTCCAGAATGGCGCGCGCCGGCTGGACGGGTTTGTTGGTGCAGACCCCAAGCGCATGGCCTGCCCCTGACAAACGGCAGAGCGCGTCGCGCACCGATGGAAACAACTGGCTGCGCGCGGCGGGGGCGGCGTTGTAATGGCGCAGAAAGCTCGCTTCAAGCTGGGCATGGCGCGCGGCATCGGCGGGATCTTCGCCCCGCGCCGCCATCACCTGCGCAATCAGCGCAGGCACCCCGTGGCCGACAAAGCCGCGCACCTGCGCCCGGTCCATCGACGGCAGCTTGTGGTCGGCAAGCATCTGCGCCACGGCGGCGTGGATATCTGGAACACTGTCCACCAGCGTGCCATCAAGATCAAAGACGATCGAAGCCATAACGTGCCCTCTCAGAACGGAAGATCAAGAGACACCACCGCGCCATTCGCCGTGGTGAAGGCAGACAGGGCCGAAGCCGGAGAGCCTGCGCACAGGGCCTGCGCGCAATTGGCCCAAGCGCCGTGACCGAAGGCCAGCACGGGCGGGCCATCCATCGCCCGCACGCGGGCCAGAACACGCCGGACCCGGTCGGCAAAGGCGGAAAACGGCTCGCCCAGCGGCAGATCCTGGGGCGCGCGGCCCCATGTGCCGGGATGCGCTTCGTGCAGGGCGGCCCATGTCTGGCCTTCCCACACACCAAAGGCCAGTTCCGCCAGATCGTCCTCCACCTCGGGGTGTTCAAAGCCATGCAAGGCCGCGGTCTGGCGCGCGCGTCTGAGGGGCGAGCTCCAGACCGCGCCGAACCGCATCCCCGCCAGATGCGCCCGATTGCGCGCAAGGGCGGCCAGATCTTCGGGGCCAAGCGGATCGTCAAGGCCCGGATCGCGGCGCCCCTGAAGCCGGCCTTCGGCGTTCCAGGGCGTGCGGAAATGGCGGACAAGCACCAGTGTCGCCATGGATCAGACCAGAAGCGGCGCGTTCAGGCTATCGACCCGAAGCGATACGGCGGCACCTCTGTCCTGCCCGGGCTGACCGGCGCTGTGCAGGGTATCGACGATGATCTGCCCATCGGCGGTATCCACCAGATAGCGGATCGAGCTGCCCAGAAACTCGCGGTGGCTGACGGTGCCGGCGATGCCTTCGCCACCCGCAGGCCCCAGCGTCACATTCTGCGGGCGCAAGACGATGCGATCGGCCCCGGGGCGCGGATGTGCCAGCGGCAGGCGGCTGCCGCCCATCGTCTCGAAATGCCCGTCGCGCACCTGACCCTTGAGCACATTCGCGGTGCCAAGAAAGCCCGCGACAAAACCGTTGGCGGGCGTGTCATACAATTCCTGCGGCGTGCCGATCTGCTGGATCACGCCACCATCCAGAATCGCCATGCGGTCAGAGGTGGTGTTCGCCTCCTCCTGGTCATGGGTCACGAAGATCGTGGTCAGCCCCAGCTTGCGTTGCAGCGACAGCAGTTCGCGCCGCATCTGAACCCGCAGCGCGGCATCAAGGTTCGACAGCGGCTCGTCCAGCAAAAGAACCTGCGGCTCGATGGCGATGGTGCGCGCCAGCGCAACCCGCTGTTGCTGACCACCCGACAGTTGGGCGGGCATCCGCTCGGCAAGATGCAACAGCCCGACAAGCTCGAGGGCGGCATCGACCTTTGGATCGATCATCCGCTTGGGCAGGCGCCGTTCCTCCAGACCGAAGGCCACGTTCTGGCGCACCGACAGATGCGGCCACAGCGCATAGGACTGGAACACCATGCCCACGTTGCGCTTCCACGGCGGCAGATCGGCGATGTCGCGGTCCCCGATCAGGATGCGCCCGCGGGGTGGCGGCCCAAAGCCCGCAATCGCACGCAGCAGCGTGGATTTGCCCGAACCCGAAGGGCCAAGGAAGGCAAAGAATTCGCCGGGCAAGATCTCCATGTTGATGCCGGCAAGAACGGTCGTATCGCCAAAGGACAGGTGCAGGTCTTCGATGCGGATTCCGGTTTTTTCCATGATCTTGGTCCCCTCAGTGATCGGCGCCCGGTGCGGCGGCCCGGCGGTTGCGGTCTTTTTCGATGATGCGTTGCGACAGGTAGGTGCCGATCGCCACGATCACGACGGCAAGGATCCCCAGCGCGGCCCCTGCCCCCCGCCCCGACGGCGATTGCATGAACAGATAGATGCCGTAAGCCAGAGGCGCGTCCGAGGACCGGCCCACCAGCATGATGGTCGCGGACAATTCGACCGCGGCCGTCGCAAACGAGGTGACGAACCCGGCCAGAATCCCCCCCGTCATCAGCGGCACGACGATGCGGCGGATGGTGCTGGATTTGGTGGCGCCCAGGCTCTCGGCGGCCTCCTCCAGCGACAGGGCCACTTGTTGCAGCGCGGCCATGCAGGCGCGCAAGGCATAGGGCAAGCGCCGGACGGCCAGCGCCACGATGATCAGGCCCCAGAAGCCGGACATCTGGCCAAGGCCGAAGGGCAGCTCCACGCCATGAAACATCCGCAGATAGCCGATGCCCAGCACCACCCCCGGCACGGCCAGCGCGGCGGTGGCCATGTAGTCCAGCCACTTGCGCCCCACCAGCCCCGAGCGCAGCACGATATAGGCGATGGCCGTCCCTAGAATGACGTCGATCACGGCGGCGCTTCCGGCGTAAAGGATGGTGTTCCAGATGTATTGCGACGACTGGGTGAACACGGTGCCGAAATGCTGGAGCGTAAAGCCGTCGGGCAGCGGCGAGAACGACCAGATCGTGCCGAAGGCCAGAAGCAGCAGGCCGAAATGCGGCGACAGCACCAGCGCCAGGATGAACAGGATCACCCCCCAGGCCACGGCCTTTTCGCGCCGCGACAGATCCCGCTTGGCAAGACCGCCGCCGCCCTTTTGCACCGTGGCGTAATCCTTGCCGCGCATGAACAGAAAGGACACCCAGAGCGCAAAGACCGAGAAGGCCACAAGGATGAACGAGATCACATATCCCATCGGATCGTTGATCCCGACGCCGGTGATCCGCAGATAGGCCTGCGGCGCCAGCATGGTGTTGACGTTCAGCAAGAGCGGCGTGCCAAGATCGTCGAACACCTTGATGAACACCAGTGCCGCCCCCGCCAGATAGCCGGGCATCGCCAGCGGGAACACGATCCTCCGGAACAGGCGCAGACCCGATGCGCCAAGGTTCTGCGCGGCCTCCTCCATCGACCGGTCGATGTTGCGCAGCGAGGCCGAGAGATTGATCAGGATGAACGGAAAATAGTGCAGCGACTGCACGAAGATCACCCCGTTCAGCCCTTCCATGAAGGGGATCTTGACCCCGAAATACTGGTCGAGCAGCAGGTTGAGGCTGCCATTGCGGCCAAAGAGCAGCGTCATCGCGACCGCGCCCACAAAGGGCGGCATGATCAGCGGGATGAACCCCAGGCTCTGGATGATGGCGGCCCCCGCAAAGGTGAAGCGGGTGGTGATATAGGCCAGTGGCAGGGCAATGATCGTGGCAAAGACCACCGACATCGCCGAGACATAGAACGAATTCACGAAACTTTCGCGAAACAGGTTGGTGCTGAAAAAATCCTGAAAGTTCTGAAGCGTCAGGGCACCACTGCGGGAGTCGAGAAAGGCCACATAGATCACCTGCATCACCGGCAGGATCAAGAAGGCCATCAGGAACACCGCGATCGCAAGACCGCTCAGCGCGACCCCGGACAGACGGGGGAACAGCGTGAAGCGCCCGGTCGGCCGGGCCGGCTGGAGAGTGTCGGACATCATGCCGATCCTTGTTCTGGGGGGGGGATTGAGCGGGGCGCCCGCCCCGTGACAGGGCGGGCACGCGGCTTGGTCAGTTCATCGCGGCGGCGCGGTCGGCCAGTTCCTTGGCCTTGGCGTAATTGGCCACCACAAACGCATCCCATTCCTGTTCGACTTCGGCCTGGCGGCCCACGACCTCGACATCGGGCTTGTCGCGCGAAATCTGGAACACGCCGGCAAAGGCCGGATCGCTGGCCTGGGCTTCGGTGATCGGCAGGGCCTCGATCAGCGCGCGGGCTTCGGCGATCAGCGCGCGGGCCTCGGCATTGTCCTTGCCCTCTTGCGCGGCTTCGGCCTGTTGCACGGCGGCGACTGCGGCGCGCAGATCGTCCATCCGGTAAGTGATCATCACGTCAAACAACGCATTCACCAGAGTGTAGCGCGCGCCCGAAAGATCGACGTCAAAGGCAATGGCGCCGGGCGCGAAATCGGGCGAGAACGGGTTGGGAAAGCCTTCGGGTGCCGACTCGTAGGCGGCCGGGTTGACCGGAAGGCGCATGATCGCCGGATTGAGCAGGACCTGCTGACCTTCGGGCGACAGCACATATTCGACAAAGGCCTTGGCGCCTTCGGCATTGGGGGCATTCTCGATCACGCCGATATTGGCCGGAACGATGGCGGTCAGGCTGGGATAGACCAGTTCGACCGGAAAGCCCGATGCCTTTGACGCGAGGCCGAAGAAATCGATCACGATGCCAAAGCCGGTCGAGCCGGAGTTGACCGCATCGGGCACACCGAAGCTGCGTTCCGTCACGGTGCTCATGTTGCCGGAAATCCATTTCCACTTGGCCCAGCCCGCATCCCAGCCGTCGCCTTGCAGCACGGTTTCCACAGTCAGGTGCGTGGTTCCCGAGCGCGAGGGAGACGACATCGCCACATGGCCGTTGTATTCGGGGCGCATCAGATCGGCCCATTCCCGCGCGATGGGCAGGTTGTTCGCCTCGACATAGCGGGTGTTGTACATGATCCCGTAGCCAGAGGCGGCAAAGCCGAAATAGTGCCCGGCCGGATCGTTGATCGGATAGCCGCCAACCGCATCGGGGATGCCTTCGGCCGCGATGTCAACCTTGGCCAGCAGGCCTTCGGCCTTCAGCACCTCGAAGGCATCGGGGGCCGAGGCCCAGAACAGATCGGTCGTGTTGGCGCCGCGGGTTTCCTGAAGATAAGACACCGATGCGTTGGTGTTGCGGCTGACGACCTCCAGCTCATAGGCCGGGTTTGCGGCCTCGAAGGCGGCCTTGAACGGATCGGTCAGATCCTTGGGGAACGATGTGACGACAACCACCTTTTCGGCGGCGGATGCGACCCCTGCGATCAACGCAAGCGCGCTTGTCAGAAGAATGATTCTCATGGCTGCCTCCCTGGCTTGTCTGCAAAGAGCACCGCCTCCTTGCGGCGCTGCATGACTGTGCAGCCTGCACAAGGATCAGGCAAGTATTTGATATTCATATATAAAATGGGTCAATTCTGACACGCGAAATGGGTCAGGATTGACCCGTATCATCCCAGCCCATGTTCGCGAAGGCGCAGATAAAGCCGCTTGCGGGGGATGCGCAGCAGATGGGCCGCTTCGGCCTTGCGCCCGCCGGTCTGCATCAGGGCGGCTTGCAGCAGCCGGGATTCGAAGGCGGCCATGGCCGAGTCGTAGTCTTGCGACAGCGGCACGGGGCTTGCCGCCGCATCGGTCAGCGACACCTCCAGCCCGATCACAAGCCGTTCGGCAACGGTGCGCACCTCGCGCACATTGCCGGGCCAGCGATGCCAGTCAAGCTGGCGCCGCAGGTCGGACGGCACCGCAGGCCGTGGCAGATCATGGCGCAAGGCGGCCTCGCGCAGGAAGTGGTCAAGCAAGCCTTCTGCATCGCCGGGACGGTCGCGCAGCGGCGGCAGGCGCAGAGCCCCCGCGTTGAAACGATGATAAAGATCGGCCCGCAACAGCCCCTCGGCCACAAGCTGCGCCGGATCGCGCTTGACGCTGCCAAGGATGCGCAGGTCAAGCTGGCGCGCGGCTTCGCCCAAGGGGGCGATCTCGCGGGTTTCCAGAACCCGCAGCAACCGCACCTGAAGCGGGTCGGGCATGCATTCCAGCGCATCGAGATACAGCGTCCCGCCGTCGGCCCGGGCGATCCGGCCCGGATGCGCGCTGTCGCCGAACAGCTCGCGGTCCACATCCGCCTCGTGCAGGGCGCCGCAGTTCACGGCCACAAAGGGCCCGTCCTTGCGCGGCGACAGCCCGTGCAGGATGCGGGCCACCAATTCCTTGCCGGTGCCGGTTTCGCCCGCAACAAGCAGATCGACCCGCAGCGCGGCCAGACCGGCGACGCGGCGGCGCAGATCGGCCATCACCGCCGAACGACCGATCAGCTGGTCCTCCAGCGCCACCGCACGCGACAGCCGGTCGCGCAGCGCCGCGTTTTCCAAGGCAAGCTGGCGCATCGCCATGGCCCTGCGCAGCACATCGATCAGCAATTCCGGCGGGCACGGCTTTTCCAGAAAATCATGCGCGCCCGACCGCATGGCATGGATCGCGCTGGCCACGTCGCCATGCCCGGTGATGACGACAAAGGGCACATCGGGCGCCTTTTCGCGGCCGCTGTCCAGAAACCCCAGGCCCGACAAGCCGGGCATCCGCAGATCGGTCAGCACAACCCCGGGCCAATCCGGCGTCAGCCGATCCAGCGCGGGTGCGGCGCGGTCATGCGCCTCCACCCCGAAACCCGCCGTTTCCAGCGTTTCGACCGTGGCCTGACGCAAATCGTCATCGTCTTCGACCAGCAGGATAAGGCCGCTTTCACCCATGACATGTCCTTCTTCAGTCCGGCCAAGCACAAAACCGCAAACGCACCTGCGCGCCGCCTTGCGGGGCGGGGCCAATGTCAAGCTGGCCGCCCATATCCTGCATGACATTGAACACGATGGACAGGCCCAGGCCCAGCCCCTTGCCCACCTCTTTGGTGGTAAAGAACGGGTCCACCAGTTCGGCCCCGCTGTGGCCGCGCAGGCCCACCCCGCTGTCGGTGATGACCAGTTCGGGCACAGGCCCGTCGCCGGCCGTGACCGTGATCTGCCCGGGGGCCCTGCCCGCCTCTTCGATGGCGTCAAGCGCATTGCCGAAGATGTTGAGCAGCACCTGTTCGATCAGGATCTCGTCGCCCGCGACCACCAGTTGGCGCGCGGCAGGGTCGATGGCGACATCGGTGCCCGTATCGCGCAGGCGATGGGCCAGAAGGTCCAGCACAGCCTCCATCGGTTCGGCCAGGATCACCGCTTCGCGGCGGTGATCTGATCGACGGGCGATCCGGCGCAGGTGGCTGATGGTGCCGGTGATCCGACGGGTCAGCGCCTCGAGCCGTTCGACCGCCGGGGTCACTTCGGGATGCGCGTGGCGCAGGGCGTGCAGCCGGTGCTGGATCGCGGCCAGCGGCTGGTTGATCTCGTGGCTGATCGCGGCCGACATCTGGCCCAACGCCGCCATCTTGCCGGCCTGCACCAGATCGCGCTGGGTCTTTTCCAGCCGTTCGACCGCCTGTTGCCGGGTGGCGACCTCGACCGACAGGTCACGATGCGCGCGTTTCAGATCCGTGACCGTATGGCGAAAGGTCGCCACGGCCTGTTCCATCCGTGTCATTTCATACACCCCGCGCAAGGGCCGGGCCGGGGGGGTCGTTTCGGCATCGGCGATCTGCATCAGGGCATCGGTCAAGCGCCCCAGCGGCCGCACGATCCGGTTGCGCACGAACAACAGCAGGATCGCCGCCGACAACAGCGCCCCCGCCATCGTCAGCAGGGTCAGCAGGCCCGCACCCGTCAGGATGCGCTGGGCCGCCGCATCGGCATCCGACTGCGCCGCGCGCCTTTGGCTGCGCCCCAGATCGGTCAGTTGTGCCTGCATCTGCCCCAGCGCCAGCTGCGACCGGGCCAATTGCGCCAGCGTGGTGTCGCGCAGGCCGATCTGCGCGCGCATCAGATCGAAGATGCTGTCCGTCCCTTGGCTCAGGCCGATCAGACGATCCACCAGTTCCAGCATGAGGCGCACATCGCTGCGGCCCGCCGGGTCGACCCGCACCAGCGCAATCGCATCCAGCGTGTCGCGCCCCAACCGCTCGACCTGTTCCAGGGCCGCCAGATCGGCAACCGATCGGGCCTGAAGCAGCAGGGCAGACAGGGTTGATGCCTCGGCCGCCAGACGTTGCAGATCATCGCGAAGCTGCCGGTTTGCCGTCAGGCTGCGTTCCAGGTCCGGCCGCCGGGCGGTTTGCAGATCGGGCGCGGGGGGCGCGATCAGGGCACGCATGTCGCTGTCCATGTTGAAGGACAGGTCTTCAAGCAGGGCGCCTGCCTGATCCTGAATGTCGATCTGGGTCCATCGCAATTGTTCGTCCGCCATCTGCAACTTTCGGCGCAGATCGGCGGTCTGGGCGGTCAGGCTGGCAAAGCGGTCCAGACTGTCGCGCAGATCGGCCTCTGCCAGGGCCAGGGCGGCCGCCTGTGGCGCAGTGCGCAATTCCGGGGCGGCAAGGACAGCGGCAATGCCGCGTGCGGCGGCCGCGACCTTTGCCCCCGACAGGTCTGGCACCGCCGAGGGATCAAGGCTGCCCGCCATGATGCTGGCCGACAGGGCCGCAAGCTCGCCGGTGAACTCTGCCAGTTCCCCCGCAAGCGCGACACGCGGGATCCGGTCCTGTGCCAGAGTGGCAAAATCGCGTTCGGCGCGCAGCACAAGGGTCATGCCGGTGGCGAGCAAGGCGCCGGCAATGCAGACGATGACGCCAAGGGCCAGCAAGAGGCGCGACCAGATCGACCATCCTTGCATCATCGCTGCGCCTCGAGGGCCTCCAGCCGTGCCTCGGCGCCATCGAGCAGGCGCTGAGACTGCATCTGCCAGGTCAGCAGGGTCGCGCGTCCGACAGGGGCGCTGCGGATTTCGGCCTCTGTCACCGGCATATGGGTCAACATGCGGTAAAGCGCTTGGCGCTGCGCCGGATCGGCCGCGGCCAGCGCACGCCAGCGCCGCCACAGATCGCGCCGGCGCAGGAAATCGCGCCCGATGAACGCCTCGAAAAGCTCGTTCACCTGCCAATAGCGCGCGCTGGCCGTTTCGGGGTCATAGCGCGACCAGCTGAAATGCAGGGCCGAACGCACCTCTGGCAGCAGCGTCTCGGACAGTTCGGCGCGCACATCGAGGTTGACCGGAATCCGCCGGATATCGGGCCGCAGCAACAGGCGCTGACCTTCGGTGGACAGCAGGAATGCGATGAAGGCACGCGCCGCGTCACGATGTTCGGCGCCCTTGAGAATGGCAATCCGGGCCGGAATGATGATGATCGGGCGGCCATAGCGAAACACCATGCCGCCAGAGGCCCGTTTCAGCGCCAGAAAGTCGATGGTCAGGCCGATCTTGTGATCCCGCTGGGCGACCGTTTCCAGCACGCCGAAGCTGCGCGCCGAGATGGTCCCAAGCTGGCCCGCCAGTTCAAGAAACCAGGCCCAGCCTGCCGTCCAGCCCCGATCTTGCAACAGCGTTTCGATCAGGCTGTGGGTGGTGCCCGACCGCATGGGGTGCGACATCACGACCTGCCCGGCAAGGCTTGGGTCCAGCAGATCGTTCCAGGTCTGCGGCGGGGGGCCGGTGAAAGGGCTTTGCCATGCCCAGCCGACGGCCGAATAGGCAAAATCGACATGGGGCCCGAAATCGCGATCATCCAGCCGGCCCGCCTTTTCCAGCAAGGAAAACGCTTCGGGAGAGGACGCCCAGAACAGATCAAAGCGGCGCGCGTTGCCGGTCTGAAGTTCGGTGACAGCGGCATTGGTGTTCTTGTTCAGATGGCGCAAGGTGATGTCGGGGTTGTGGCGCGTGAAGGCCTCGACAAAAGGGGCGATCACCTCGGCATCATAGGAGGTGAGCAACCGCAGTTCGGTCTGCACCGGGCGCGCCTGCGCCGCAGCCACCCCAAGTGCCGTGAGCGCGAGCCCCGCCATCGCCTTGCGCCTGTGCATGATGCCCCCCCCTGATCGTCTGTGCCCCTTGGGCAGGCTACACACAATGGAGGGTGCGAAAAAGCCGCATCTGGAAAGGGGCTGCCTGCCCTTTTTGTCCTGCGGGCGGGATCAGGCGCCCGTGCCGGACAGCCCCGGACGCGCGCGCTGACGCGGCACGAGAGGCTGGCAAGCCAAAGGGTTGACCCGCCCCCGTCAATGAAAATCCCGGCTGGGAAACAGCTTTTTCGCCTGTTCGCGCGGATGGCGGGCGCTGGTGCGCATGCTGCCATTTGCCGGGCGTTTCACCTCGTCGGCACGGCCGTCATTCGCCTCGATCATGACCGGGCGGCCCAAGGTGGCCAGCAAGGGCGACAGATCCTCGACCGTTTCGGCCACCAGATGCACCACCGGGCCATCGCGTTGAATCTGGCCCGTCACCCGCACCAGCCGCCCTGCGATCACCGCCTTGCGGAAGGCGTGATAAACCCTGTTGCGGATGACGACATTGGCGGTGCCCGTCTCATCCTCCAGCGTCAGGAAGATGACACCGGATGCGGTTCCGGGACGCTGGCGGGTGATGACAAGGCCCGTCGCGGTCACGCGCCCCTTGACCTCGGCCAGCCGGTCATGGGGCAGGCTCTCGGCCAGGCGGGGGCGCAGCAATTCCATCGGATGTGCGCGCAACGACAGGCGCAGCGACAGATAATCCTCGATCACTTGTTCGCCCAGGGTCATCTGGCGCAGCATGACCTGCGGTTCTGCCCCGCCTTCGCCATCCTCGCCGAACAGCGGCAGCGGCGCAGGCGCGCGCAGGGCCTTGGCGGCCCAAAGCGCATCGCGCCGCGTCAGGCCAAGGGCGGCAAACGCATCGGCTTCGGCCAACACCTCCAGCGTGACAGGATGCACCCCGGCGCGGCGCCACAGGCTTTCGACATCCGGGTAGCCATTGCCGCGCGCGGCCTTGATCCATGCCGCATCCTCCTCGCGCATGCCCTTGATCTGACGAAATCCCAGCCGCAGGGCCAGCCCGCCATCGGGGCGCGGCTCCAGCGTGCAGTCCCAGTCCGACTCGTTGACCGAGACGGGGCGCACCTCTACCCCGCGCTCGCGCGCGTCGCGCACCAGCTGGGCGGGCGCATAAAAGCCCATCGGCTGGCTGTTGAGCAGCGCACAAGTGAAAATCGCCTGATGGTGGCATTTCAGCCAGGCCGAGACATAGACCAGCCGGGCAAAGCTGGCGGCGTGGCTTTCGGGGAAACCATAAGAGCCAAAGCCCTCGATCTGCGCGAAACAGCGTTCCGCGAACCCCGCCTCATAGCCGCGTTCCAGCATCCCGCCGATAAAGCGATCGCGAAAGCCGCCGATGGTGCCCATGCGCTTGAAAGTGGCCAAGGATCTGCGCAAGCGGTCTGCCTCGGACGGGGTAAAGCCCGCAGCGACCACGGCGATCTGCATCGCCTGTTCCTGAAACAGCGGCACGCCATAGGTGCGGCCCAGCACCTCCATCATCGCGGGGCCAAGGTCTTCGACCGGCTCCTTGCCCTGACGGCGATTGATGAAAGGATGAACCATGCCCCCCTGGATCGGGCCGGGGCGGACGATGGCGACCTCGCAGACCAGATCATAGAACTTTCGCGGCCGCATCCGTGGCAGAAAGTTCAGCTGCGCCCGGCTTTCGACCTGAAACACACCGATGGCATCGGCCCGGCACAGCATGTCATAGACTTGCCGCCGCTCGATATCCTCGCGGCTGTCGCGAAAGGCGCCCGTATCGTCGGGGTCGGTTTTCAGGCTGGCCAGGGTCATCGTGATGCCACGATGCTGGTGCAGCAGGTCAAAGGCCTTGCGGATGCAGGTCAGCATCCCCAAAGCCAGAATATCCACCTTCAACAGGCCAAGCGCGTCGATATCATCCTTGTCCCATTCGATGACCGTGCGCTCCTCCATCGCGGCGTTCTCGATCGGGCAAAGCTCGTCCAGCCGTCCTTGGGTGATGACGAAACCGCCGACATGCTGTGACAGGTGGCGTGGAAAGCCGATGATTTCGCCAATCAGCTGAAGCGTCAGGCGGATGCGACGATCGGCGGGATCAAGCCCCGCATCGCGCAGACGGTTTTCATCGGGGGCAGAGGAGGACCAGCCCCAGATCTGCCCGGCCAGCCGGGCGATCACATCCTGGGACAGGCCCATGACCTTGCCCACCTCGCGGATGGCGGCGCGGCTGCGGAAATGGATGACCGTCGCGGTCAGCCCGGCGCGGTCGCGACCATAGCGGTCATAGATCCACTGGATCACCTCCTCGCGCCGTTCATGTTCAAAATCGACGTCGATGTCGGGCGGCTCTCCGCGTTCCTTGGAGATGAACCGCTCGAAGATCAGGGTGATCGATTCAGGCGGCACTTCGGTAATGCCCAGAAGATAGCAGACCACAGAATTGGCCGCCGATCCGCGCCCCTGACACAGAATCCCGCGTGAACGGGCGAATTGCACAATGTCATGCACGGTCAGGAAATAGGGGGCATACGCGACCTCGGCGATCAGCCGCAGTTCCTTTTGCACGCGATGAATGATCTTGGGCGGCACGCCCGCCGGATAGCGCCAGTGCAGCCCGTCCCGCGTCAGCCGTTCCAGCCGTGCCTGCGCGGGTTCGCCATTCAGCGCCTCGTCGGGGTATTGATAGCGCAAATCCTCCAGCCGAAAGGCGCAGCGGTCGGCAATCTCGATGGTCCGACGCAGGGCCGCGGGATAGCGGTGATACAGCCGGGCCTGTTCGTCACCCGATTTCAGACGGTGTTCGCCATTGGTCAGCCGGTGGCGGCCAATGTTGTCGATGGTCAGACCAAGGCGCAGACAGGTCAGCACATCGGCCAAGGGGCGGCGGGCGGCACGATGCATCAGCACATCGCCCACCGCGACCATGGGGGTGCCCCCGCGTTGCGCCAGATCGGCCAGATGGTCGAACCGGGCCTGATCACGACCGTCATAAACAGGGGCGGCCCCCAGAAAACACTGGCCCGGAAAGCAACGGGCCAGATGCTGGATATCGGCGCGGATGGTCTGGGGCGGGATCTCGCGCGCCTCCAGCAGGTCGGGCGGCAGCGCGATCAGCACCATGCCCTTTCCCCAGTCGAGCAGATCGGCGCGGGTCAGATGACAGTCGCCCTTTGGCGCGCGGCGCTTGCCCAAGGACAATAGCCGCGTCAGCCGCGACCACGCCGCCAGATCGGTGGGCAGGGCCAGCCATTCCACCGGGCTGTCGGTCAACACCAGCCGCGCGCCCGGGATCAGCCTTGGCAGCGGCGCGCCCTGCGCCAGCGACATCCCCGTCGCCGCGGTGACATGCGGCACGCTCTGGCGGCTGGAATGGTCCATCACCTGTTGCGACCGGATCTGCGGCCCCTCCTGCACCGCTGCCTGGGCTGTCAGCGCCTCGTCGCGCAGACGGGCCAGCTCTTTGAGCGCCGAAAACGCCCGCACCACGCCTGCCACCGAATTGCGGTCGGTGATGGCAAGGGCGGTCAGGCCCAGTTCTGCCGCCCGTGTCACCAGTTCCTCGGGATGCGAGGCCCCGCGCAGGAAGGTGAAGTTCGACGTGATGCAAAGCTCGGCATAAGGCACGGGGGGCGTCATGCGAATTCCCCCTGCACGAACCAGTTAGAATCCTGCGGGGTATGAAACAGCCACAGCCTTGGCCCTTCGCGCGTTTCGATCCGCCAGTAATCGCGCAGGCCCGTGCGCCAGGCCGGGTCATCAAACCACCATTCCGGGGCGATCCGTTCCGGCCCCGTGGCGCGCAGCGTGGACAGCCGCATCCGCCGCCAGACAAGATGCACCGGCGGCCGTCCCGGCCGGCCTTCGGTCGTCGTGACCGGCTCTGGCGGGAAAAGCAGGATCGGGCGGGGCGGCCCGCCTTGGGGAAATACCTTTTCCGCGGCGCTATAGGCGGCAGGGGCCAGCAGAAAACTGCGCTCGGGGATCTTGCTTTCGGCGGGCAGCAGGCGCAGCACGCGATCAAACCCGATGCGATTGCCCAGACGCGAGATCAGGTCGGACAGGGCATCGTCATGCTGAAGCACAGTGCCGCCACCGATCTGCTCGGGGGCCAGGGGTTCGGTGATCGGGGCCGAAAGGCGCAAGACATCGATGCCAAAGCCTGCATCGATCTCCTCCACCCCTTTTTGGAACAGCGCGGCGATCCGGGCCGGATCACGCATCGGGCGGGCAAGGCCGATTTCCACCTGTGCCGATCCGCGATCCACCCGGCGCAGTTCCAGCCGCACCCGTCGCGCGCCCCGGTGATGCTGGGCCAGCGTCGCGCAAAGCCGGTCGAGCAGGCGGGCCAGTCCGGCCATGACGTCGGATTGCAGGCCGATCGGTTCGGGCAAGGTCATCCGCACCCCGAAATGCGGCACATCCGGGGCGGCGGCCACGGGCTCTGCCTGCCCCCCAAGGGCCTGATCCAGCCGCAAGATCAGCCCCGGTCCGAAGCGTTTGGCCAAAGGCGCGCGGGGCAAGGGCAGAAGGTCACGAATCCGGGTCAGACCCAGCCGGGCCAGGCCCGCCGCCGTATCAGGGTCCACCCGCAGCGCGGTGATCGGCAAGGGGCCCAGCCCCTCGGCCAGCATGCCCTCGGCGATCACCCCGCCGCCATGTCGGGCCAGCGCATGGGCCGCGCCCCGGCTGCCGGCAATCGCGCTGGTGCCAGAGATGCCCGACCGCGCCAGCCGGGCCTGAAGATCGGCACGCAACTCCTCCTCGCCGCCGAAAAGATGTGCAACCCCGGTGATATCGGCAATCAGACCATCCGCGCCGTCATTTGCAACCATCGGCGCATAGCGGACGCACCAGCGGCGCAAGGCCGCCAAGGCCGCCGATTCGCGCGCCAGATCGGCAGGACGGGTTTCCAGACCGGGACAGATCGCACGCGCATCGGCCAGAGCCATGCCGCGATGCAGCCCCTGCGCTTCGGCAAGAGGGTTCAGGCAATGCAGGTGATCGGCATTGCCCGCCCGCAGAACCAGCGCGAAAGGCCCGTCAACCGGGCGTCCCCGCAAACTGATCTCGCTGGCCAGTCGCGGAAACCATATGGACAGCAGCCGACGTGCCATTCCAGTTCACAACCCAATGCCCAAGAGTTCCCTTTTTGTTCTTGATAAGCGACCAGTCGTGCAGAGTCGAGTCAGCAGCCTCGCCCGCCCTTGCGTCACACAGCCACCGGGTTTCAGCGGCATGGCTGCCCTGCCCGTCCCGGATCAGCACAAGGCCGGTCGTCCGCCCCGCCTCGGCCGCCAGTTGCAACCGGCGGCCCGCAGTCAGGGACAGGGGCTTTTCCGGTTCGGCAATCACCAAGGCGACAGGGGCCGCGCGCAGGGTTTCTTCCAGCGACCAAAGCAGATCGACCTCTCCTCTGGGGCGCAACAGCAGCAGCCGGGCGGGCAGGCCTTCGGGCAGACCCGCCGGCAGCAGCATCTGGGGGGCATGATCGGGCAGGATCCAGACCACCTGCCCCGGATGGCGCAGCGCCTGAAACAGCGCAAAGGCCCGCCGCCCCCTGCCCTGCGCTTCATGCACGCGCCCGCCAACCAAGGCCAGCGGGTCGGCGGCCAAGGGTGGGCGAAGCGCGGCAAGGGGCAGATCAGGCATGGGGCAGATCGGGCATGGGGGCGCAGAACCGGGTCAATACTACAGGCAGAACAATAGGGGAACATAGTAGGGTTGAACAGATCTTCATCCCCAAGCGCAGATTTTCCAGAACACCTGCCCCAAAAGCCCCCCTCTCGCTTATCTGCCCGCGCCAAGCCGCGCAAAACGGGCCTGGCATGGGGCTGCGGGCCGCACACCGCCGCCGCTGCCGCCAGCACGGCCCCGCTCAGCCGATTGCAGAGGGTTTTCGGCGGGCCGTAGTCTTTGGGCGCATCGCACCAGCGCCCCCCATTGCGATTGGTGCAGATTGTGCCACCCGGCACCCGCCTGTCACCGACACGAGGCATGCCGTGGCGCTTGCGCCGGAAAGGCCGCAGGCGGGGGAAGGCGCTTGCCGCACACAAGGCGCGGGGCCGGCGGGTCAGGTCTGGCAATTCTGTCCCGCCCTGACGGCGATCTGCGTGTCGTGCCGTTGCGGAAGCCCCCGCGCCAGAAGCCAGCGATCCTCTGCGATCCGTGCAAGACGCAGGCCCTCTGGTGTCAGGCCCGGCACCTTCCCGAGAACCGTCATGGCAAGGGCGAAGTCGTCTTCGCAGTGGCCGTGGACAAGGATGATCGCGGCGGCCTCGGCGGTGGCGGCATCGCCAACGCTGTGCCCGCGCAGAAGGTCCCGCACCATCCGGCGCCGGGCCTCGTCGCGTGATGGGTCGAGCAGAAACGCCCCTGACCGCCGATCCGCCTGATCCGCGGCGGAGGCCAGAACGATACGGTCCTTGACGGATGCGCCGACGGGATCGTGGCCGGGGATCAGGAGCGGCGGCAGGCCGGAGCCGAGCAAGATCACCGCACCAGACCATGCAAGATGTCCGGCGCGGGTGATCGCCTGCCTTGCCCAACCAGACCGAACCCATGCCCAAAGCAGCGCCCCGACAGCCGTCAAGACAAGGCCGATGGCCCAGGCTGCGGCCGCGACAAGACCGGGTGCGTCAAGCGCCAGTCCGGCTGCCAGCGTGGCGACAACCATCCCGAGGATCTGCGGCAAAGCTGGAAAGCCCGCGCGCGGAACCCGCCATCCGCCCACGATTGCGGTGGCGAGGACAGCAAGGAGGATCAGGTGGTCCGTCATCTTGCAGCCCCCTCAGCACCGCGATGTCGATGCAACCTGCCGGACCCCGGGCAGGCTGCGGGGAAGACAATCTGGGGCCATGGTCAAAGCGTCTCGTCAAAGAAGGACACCACATTGCGATTGAACTCCGTGTGGAAGCCCGGCCGGTCGAAGCCTGGCGGGTCCGCGCAAATGCCAGGGGCCGCGTCGCGCAGAGCCGCTGTGCACGGAGGCATGAACGAGAAATGTCCAGCCTTGTCCACAATGACAAGGTCGCGCGGCGCAAGCGCTTCGACAAGTGGCATGGCGTGGATCTCTGGATCGAGGAGTTCATCGGACCCCCCCGCCCAGATGGCCACCGGCAACCCGGTCGGCTCCAGCCCCGATGCGGCGAAAAGTCTGCCAAGCGCCGGAGCGGCGAGAAAGACGGAACGCAGACGTGCGTCGCCCTTGACCAGCGGTTCCAGTTTGCCGGACGGATAGACTTGAAAGACATCGCAATCTGCGTCCGCGCTATCTGTTGCGCAACGCCTTTGCAGATCGACCATATCCGGCGTGCCGGTGGCCGCGGCGAGGACCGTGTAGGCCCCGGCGGAGAAACCGAAGGCCCCGATCCTGTCAGGGTCAATGATCGCTGAAAGGGACGACACGTTGGTCATGTGATCGATAAGGGCGATCAGTTGGGCGGGACGGGCGACGAGGGGATTGAGGCCCCTGCCATCCTCGTCCATGACGCTGTCGCCCGCGTGGTTCACGGCCGCCACGACAAATCCGGCATCGGCCAAGGCCACCGCTGTCGCGTGATGGCTGCCGAACCAGCCGCCATTTCCGTGTGACAGCACCACGAGCGGATGGCGCGTGCCCTGTTTCGGCGGGGCCTCTGGCACATGTTCCGCCAGATAGGGCCCGAAAGCGACGGCGCTGCCGGTGGCATCGGAGGGATACCAGACGCCACCCTCCAGCGATGTTCCGGCCCAGTCCACCAGGATCGGGGAATAGCCTGCCGCATTTGCGCAAGGCGGGGCCGCGAGAGTGGCAAGGAATACCGCCAGCCCCGCGGCAGCGAGATTGTCGCAACGTGGTTGCATGGATCATGTCCTGCTTGCAAAAAGATGTTGGAGGGTCGTCTCAGACCGGGGGGTGCTGGCCGCTTGTCCAGCCATCGACCTTGGGATCGTTCCATCCTCTCGACAGCATGCACTTCTGGATCTCGCCTTCGATCCGATAGGATCTTGCGGCCACGGCAGCCGCATCTGCCGGGTCCACATAGGGCGTCGTCTGTTCGGCAACACGCTGGCACAGCGCGCGGTCCCGCTGGAATGCGCCATGGATTGCGCGTTCTGACGGCGTGAGGGCAGTTGGCCCGGTCATCTGGCACCCTGTCAAAAGGACGGTCGCCAACAGGGACCGGAACAGGGGTCTTGCGATATCGTTCATCGATGTCTTTCCATCTTGGGTGGATCAGGCCGAGGGCGCCGGGCCACCCTTTTTCTGTGCTTTTGGTCTTTGGCTCGCGCGCTCAGCGCCAGGCCGTCATGGCGATCAGCATCACGCGTTCGGGATGGTTCTGCTCGGGCGGCAGCGGCGATAATCCGATGTCGCGCCGCAGGTGATCATCAAGCCGACCGATTTGTCGTGCCGTCCGTCGGATGGCCCACCATGCGGACATGGCCTCGATCCACCCCGATGTGCGAAACACATGGCTGCGGCGCAGGAAAGTGCGGTCTTTCATCTTCAGGTCCATCGAAAATCGTTCCTCACCCTGCGAAACGTGCCCGAGCGCGGGCAAAGGATGGCGGCTCGGCCATGGCGTCGGGCGTATGGCCATCGGCGACGCCCCGACCCAGCGCCGTCACCACCGGAACAACGCCACCCCAGAGGCCGAGGGCATGATCCGCAGGCTCGTCCGTCGGCGGGCCGCTGCGGACCTTGGCGCTTGCAGCATCGATCTCCAGCGCAATCACCCCGGTCGCCTTGCGTTCCTGCGCCGTCATCGGGCGGATTTCGGCATAGCGGCCGGGCAGCAGGTGTTCGGTGATCGCCTGCAACGCGACCTCCAGTTCCTGCGGATCGGTCACGGCCCGACCCGTCCCATGCAAGACGGCCGATCGATAGTTGACCGAATGGTTGAACCCCGACCGCGCCGCCACGATCCCGTCGAGCAATGTGACGGTCATGGACATCGGCGCGCCCGCGCAGAGCTTCACGATCCGCGCCTTCGAGGCGCCGTGCAGCCAGACGCAACCCGGCCCGCGCGCATAGGCCATCGGCATCACCATCGGTCGCCCTTCCGCAATGAAACCGACATGGCCGACAAGGCCCGCGTCCAGGATCGCGTGGATCACCGCCTCGTCATAGACCGCCCGCTTGGGGTTGCGGGCGCGGTTGAAGCGGGCTTCGGCGGGCATCGGTGGTCTCCTTGGTGACATCATGGTGGCGGATGGCGCCGCAATGCCGCAAAATCCGCAAAGATGGAGGAACCAGTTTAAGGGGGAATGATGGAACCAGACGTCTTCGCCAGCCTCATCCGCATCGACCCCGGCTCGGCCACGACGCGCGTGGTGCAGCTTTATCGCGCCATCCGTGCCGCCGTTCTGGACGGGCGGTTGGCCGAGGCTGCGGCCCTGCCCTCGTCCCGCCGTGCGGCCGAGGTGTTGGGCATCGGGCGCAACACGGTCAACGCAGCCTATGATCTGCTGCTGGCCGATGGCGTGATCGAGGTCCGCCCCGGGGCACGCCCGACCGTGGCCAGGCTCGAACGCCGCGCCGCCGCGGCAATGGCGCCTCCGGCCCGGTTGTCGTCGCGTGCGCTGGCGGCGCAGCCGTCGCCGCGGCGTGGCGTGTCGGAAGGCCGCTTTGCCCCCGGATCGCCGGACCCCACGCTTTTCCCGGCGGATGCCTGGGGCCGCGCCTTGCGCCGGGCGGCGCGGCATCGGCAGGACGGGGCCGAAGGCTATGCCCATTACGAAGGCCTGCCGGAACTACGCAAGGTTCTGTCGGAACAGCTGCACCATCACCGGGGGCTGAGCGTGATGCCAGAGGATATCGTCATCACCCCCGGCACACAGGCGAGCCTGATGCTCGCCGCGGCCTGTTTCGCCGATCCCGGCGATGTGGCCCTTGTGGAAAGCCCGGGCTACATCAGCGCCCGCACCACCTTTGGCGCGGCAGGGTTGATCTGTCGGCCGCTGCCCGTGGACGGGTCTGGGGCCGATCCATCCCGCGCGGATTTCGCCGGGGCGCGCATCGCCTATGTCACGCCGTCCACCCAATACCCGACGGGCGTGCGCCTGCCGCTGGGGCGCAGGCTTGCCCTGATGGCCGCCGCACGCAGCGCCGGGACCGTGATCGTCGAGGATGATTACGACAGCGAATTCGTCTGGGAAGGCCGCGGCATCGCCGCCCTTGCCGCGTTGCCCGATGCGGGCCATGTCGCCTATCTGGGCAGCGCGGCGAAAAGCCTGTTGCCGGGGCTGCGGATCGGATGGATGGTCGCCCCGCCCGGCAGCGCCGAGGCCGTGCGCACCGTGCAGCGCCGCCTTGGCCTGTCGGCCAACATCCATGCCCAGGCGGCACTGGCGGAATTCATGGCCTCCGGTTCCTATCGTGGACATGTCGCAGGCGTGGCCGCGGCCTACCGGCGGCGGCTCGACATGCTGACATCGGCGCTTGGCGCGAGGTTCGCCGGACGCATCGATTTGTCATCCCCCGAAGGCGGGCTGCAACTGACGCTTGCGATCCCCGAACTGGAGGAGGACGACAGCCTGCGCGAAAGGCTGAATGCCGAGGGCTTTGCCGTGTCGTCGCTGTCGGACTACCACCTGGACGAGCCGCGCGTCGGCCTTGTCATCGGCTTTGGCACCGCGGGCGAGCGGGACATCCGCCGGTTCGTCGAGGCGCTCGACCGTCACCTCGGGGGCCGCCGCACGGGCTGAGCGGGTGATTGGTTCCGCGGTTTTGCCCGGAACTGGTTCTGTTCACGACGGTGGGTTCCAGGCCAAAGACGGCCTGCGTCCGGGATGGCCCGGCGACAGGACAGTGGCCCCTCATGACATATGCATATCACTGCGCCAAAACCGCGCCCGTTCCGCAAACCGCCCGCAGCCTCCGGCTCGACAGGTGGCGCAGCGGCCTGACCGGGCCGGTCATCTTCGATGACGCGGCCATCACCGATCGGGCCTTCGGGCGTCACGCCCCCCGCCGCGTGATCGCCGGTCGCCTGCCCGACCACGCAGCCCCCCGCAAGACCCATGCCTTGCCCGTGGCCACGTGGATCACTGCCATCTGCCGCCGGTCTGCGGCCATCAGTCGCGTCCTCTGAACCCCTTCCTCCCGACAGGAGACCCCCACGATGCTTCTCTCCTTTCGTCAACGCGCGCTCAGGGCGTTCATTCTCGGCCTTCCGGGCATTCTCCTGCTGCCCTTCGTCCTGCGCCTGCCGCCCGACGTTGCGCCCGCTTTGGTGATGCTCAACCCCCTCCTTCTCCTTGGCATCGCAGCTTTGGTGGGCGCCCTTGCGGCACCTCGAACAGGGCTTACGTCTGCCTTGCTCTGCGCCACGCCACTTCGGCTGCGCGTCCTGCCCTTCTTTGCCGTCCTTGGCCTTGTCTGTGGGCTGGCTGTGGCTGTTCTGGACCATGTGACCGCGCCGCTCTGGGCGCCCGCGGGCGCTGCCGCCCTGCGCGAAAACCGGTATGTGGCGGATCTTGCGATTGGCCTGCTCTATGGCGGGCTTACCGAGGAGGTGATCTTCCGCTGGGGCCTCGTGTCGATCCTCGCCTTGGGTCTCGCGCGCCTGATGCCAATGAGCCGAGCCGTGATCGCGGCCGTGGTCCTTGCGGCCCTGACTTTCGCGCTCAGCCACCTTCCCGCGGCACTGTTCGAGTTTGGCGTCGCAACTTGGGCCCTTGTGGCAAGGACGCTGATCCTGAACGTGATCCTCGGGGTCATCTACGGCATGGCGCTGCTGCGAAACGGACTGGAAGCCGCGATCCTTGCCCATATGGGCACGCATCTCGGCTTTTCGCTCGCGGCGCTCTGAGCGTTCTTGCGGGCCTGCACCTCCGCGCTGCTTTGGGTCGAATGGCCAGATCCCCCGCGACCCGGGGGCGCCGTCCGACGGGCGAGCCATCGTGAGCCTTGCGTGTCGCGCATCGCCACCCCGGGTCAGGCCGGGGTGAAAATCAACAGGTGGGACGGTCTGAACGCCACAATCTTCGCATTTCGGATAGTTATATGTCAGATGCCACTTAAGGTAGAAACATGTTTGGGACCGTGCCTCTACCCCTGGCCAGATCTGCGTCACCCCCGTGCGGCGAGGGTGTCGGCGGGGTATTCGCCAAAACGCTGGCGGTAAGCCTGCGCAAATCGGCCCAGATGGGTGATGCCACACTCAAGCGCGCAGGTGGTCACGCTTGGCCCGCCAGACAACAGCCTGATCCGCGCGGCATCCAGCCTGATCGCACCCAGCACGCTTTGTCGGGGCGGATGGCCCGCTTCGTGGAAGGCGGCCTCCAGGCTTCGGTAACTGCACCCAAGATCGCGTGCCAAGGCCGCAATCGACATCGGCTCGGCATATCGGTCCTGCATAATTGCGACGGCAAGCGCCAGTGCAAGATCCATGGTCAGATCGACAATCTGCGGACTGTCGGCACCCATCTGCTTTTGCCCGCGATCCGCGTTCAGGATATGGGCGGTCCGAATGCGCAGCCGGGCGGTGACCGCATCAGCTATGGTCGGATGCGGCGCACTAGCGTCAGGTTTCAGGTCTTCTGCGATCTGAACCTCCTGCAGGACCGCGAGGGGAAATGTAACCACATCCGCCAGATAGGGATCGCGGCCCGGGCGTTCGACCACGGTGCGGCGACGGTTTGGCCCAAAAGCCAGGACGTCGCCCGCTGCGGCGGCAACCCTGTCATCTTGCACGGCGCAGGTGATCCGCCCCGCCCAAGGAAACAGCACCGTCACACGTTCGGGTTCTTCCAGCGTGATGTCGTGGCCGGTGGACCAGACGCGGGCAAGAACCATCTGGCCCGCTTCGGTGCGCTCAACCGCCAGTTTTCCCCTTTCATCCAGAAAGCGGAAGCTGTCCGTGCGGTGAAAAAGCTGCGGCGCAGACTGCGCCTCGGCACGCCACTCTGGTCTGCGCAGGAAACGTCGCATTGCGATCTGCCCTGGCCCTATGCGGCAAACTCTGGGCCAGACCCGTCATCCAACAAACTGTTTTTCACCTCACCGCCCTGCCATGGCGAGAGATTGCCAGAAAAATTTGCACCTGCCCAAAAGGAAACCAGTCATGATCTTACGGAAGTTAGGCCGCATCACCGCAGTGCTTGTGCTGATCGGCACCACCCCCGCATTCGCAGATGAAATCCGTCGCGAGACGGTGCAATTTGCCCGCGGCACCTCTGGCGCGACGCTCACCTCGGCCGTCAAGGGCTACAACTCGGTTCAATACAGCCTGTCGGTCACGGCGGGCCAGAAGATGAGCGTGCAACTCGACTCGAACAATTCCAGCCTCTATTTCAATATCACCGCAGCGGGGGCCAGTGCGGCGCTTTACAACAGTTCGATCGATGGCAACGGCACCTCTGTGACCATCCCGTCCACCGGCACCTATCTGATCGACGTCTATCTGATGCGCAACGCCGCGCGCCGTGACGAGACGGCCAAGTATACCCTGACACTCTACGTCGAATGACACATCAAATGGAGAGGACCATGACGTATCCCTTCCACCTTCGGGGCGCTTTGACGCCCGGCGCCTGTGTCGATGGTGCAGAAAGCCCCGCCGACTTTCCATTGGATGTGCAGGCCTGCAAGCAGGCGATGGCCTTCCGCGAGAGAACCACCCCAACCTTCATCGAGGTGGTCAGTGTGGCCCCCTTGCGTGATGGGTCCGGTATCCAGATGTTCCTGACCCATAACGGCCAGAACATGACGATCTGCCGGACCGATAACGCGGCACAGGTCGAAGAATTGTTCGCCTACGGCTGATGCTGTCGGCGGGGGAGAGGCAGGTTTTGCCCCCGTTTCACAACCGTCCTTGCCCGCAGCATGAACCGAGATGTCATGGCCCCATCCCCAGACTTTCCCTATTATCGCGGTCAACCCATCGCCCTGGGCGCAGGCGCATGGCTGATCCTCATGGCCTCCCTTGCCACAGCCTTCGCGGCCCTGACCGTGATCCCCGCCCAAGGGTCTCCTCAAAATCTGCTGCCCGCGCTCCTGTTCCTGATCATTCCCCTGCTGGCCCTGCGCGCGGTGGCCGGAACGCACTGGACCGCTCTTTTCCGCAAGGTGGGGCTGCGCCAAATCGGGCAGATGGTCGTCTTTGGCCTGCTCACGCTTGCAGGTTCCATCGCGGCTGCACTCCTCCTGTCGCAGTTCGTGACCTTCAGCAAGAATCCCCTCTCGGCCGCTGTGACAGAGATGACCACGGCTGAACTGGTGGCGAGATTGATCCCGACCATCCCGCAGCTTGTCGGCGAGGAGCTGTTCGGGATTTTGCCGTTTCTTGCGGTCTTGTGGCTCTGTGTCACGCGCCTTGGTCTGTCGCGACGGGTGGGGATCGTGATTGCCCTGCTGATATCGTCCTTGATGTTCGGCGCGGCCCATTTGCCGACCTATGATTGGAACTGGGGTCAGGCCCTGATCGGGATCGGGACGGCGCGTGTGGTCCTGACCCTCGCCTTTATCGTGACCCGCAATCTGTGGGTGTCTTCGGGCGCCCATATCCTGAATGACTGGTCTGGATTTCTGTTCGCCTTTGCCTTCGGACACGCCCCGATGGCAAGCGAAAGCTGAGCTGTGATTTGGCCCTGACTCAGGATGCAAAGATTTGCGCGACGGCGCCGCTGCTGGACGAGGACGGCGCACCGACCATGAAACTGATCGCCTTTGGCAGGCATCAAGGCATTTCTCTCGACTGGCTTTTTCGAGGTGATATGCGCGGCCTTGTCATGCGGGT
>JALOSF010000101.1 GCA_025458525.1 Cypionkella sp.
CAGGTGACCGCCATGTGATAGGAATAATCGCACTGCGCTCGGGTCGATTTGTTGGACCAGGCCTTGGCCGCATCCATCAGATCCTGCCCTTGGCCGGGCAGGATGAAATCCACGACCATCGTGGTCCCGCCCGACAGCGCCGCCCGCGTGCCGGATTCGAAATCATCGGCCGAATAGGTGCCCATGAAGGGCATCTCCAGATGCGTGTGCGGGTCGATCCCGCCGGGCATGACATAGCAGCCGGTCGCGTCAAGCTCGGTCCCGCCCGTAAGGCCTTGCCCGATCTCGGTGATCACCCCGCCCTCGATCCGCACATCGGCCTTGTAGGTCAGGTCGGCGGTGACGACGGTGCCGTTCTTGATGATGGTGGTCATATGCGGCTCCTCAAGCAAAAGGGCACTCCCGTCCCGGGCATGACCCGGGACCTCCGGTCATGTGGGGCAGGGGCGGGTGACGGGATCAGACCGGAATATGCGCCGTGATGTCCTGCCAATTCGGATTGCGCTCGGCAATCAGCGCGTTCTTCCACGCACGCGGCCAGCGCTTGATCGCGCGTTCGCGCTGCAGGCTGGTGGCGAAATCCTCGTGGCTTTCGAACCAGACCAGCGTGCGGATCTTGTATTTCGCCGTATGCTCCGACAGTCCTGCCCGATGCGCCTCGACGCGCGCCGGCAGGTTGCCGGTGCGACCGATGTAGATCGCCCCGCCCGGACGGGAGGCCATGATATAGACGAACTGCGCCATCACCCCAGGGTGCCGCACCACGGTTAATCAAAGGTAAACCCCGCCCCGGACCTGATCCGGGGCCCGCATCAACCAGCGCAACCGCCGGATGATGCCCGAGGTCCCGGGTCAAGCCCGGGACGGGTGTGCCTGGATCGCTCACCCCACCACCTCTGCCACTTCGAGCACCGCATGCAGAAGGACATCGGTCCCCGCCGCGGCCCATTCCGGGCTGATCTCCTCGGCCTCGTTGTGGCTCAGACCGTCCACGCAGGGGCACATCACCATCACGGTCGGCGCGACGCGGTTGATCCAGCAGGCGTCATGCCCGGCGCCAGAGACGATGTCCATGTGAGAATAGCCCAGCTTTTCAGCGCTTTGGCGGACGATCTTCACAAGGCCGGGGTCGAAGGTGACGGGGTCGAAATGGCCCACATCCTCGATCTCGCAGCCCAAGCCCAGTTCTTTGGCCACCGCATGGGCCGCCCGCATCACCTCGGCCTTCATCGCGTCGAGCTTGGCCTGTTCGGGCGACCGGATATCGACCGTGAACACCACCTTGCCCGGTATCACGTTGCGGCTGTTGGGGAAAACCTTGACCTGCCCCACCGCGCCCACGGCATTGGGCTGGTGGCTCATCGCGATCTGATGCACCCGTTCGGTGATCCGCGCCATCCCCAGCCCCGCATTCACCCGCATGTTCATCGGGGTCGATCCCGTATGCGCATCCTTGCCCGTCAGCGTGATTTCCAGCCACCACAGGCCCTGACCGTGGGTGACGACGCCGATCGTCTTGCCCTCGGCCTCAAGGATCGGGCCCTGTTCGATGTGCAGCTCCAGCATGGCATGCATCTTGCGCGCGCCCACCACCTCGTCGCCGACCCAGCCGATGCGCGCCAGCTCCTCGCCGAACACCTTGCCCTCGGTGTCGCGCCGGGCATAGGCATAGTCCTGGCTGTGGATGCCCGCGAACACGCCCGAGGCCAGCATCGCGGGGGCAAAGCGCGCGCCTTCCTCGTTGGTCCAGTTCGTCACCACGATCGGGTGGCGGGTCTTGACCCCAAGGTCGTTCATCGTGCGCACCACCTCGAGCGCGCCCAGCACGCCCAGCACCCCGTCATAGCGCCCGCCGGTGGGCTGCGTGTCGAGGTGGCTGCCCATATAGACGGGCAGGGCGGCCGGATCGGTGCCGGGCCGGGTCGCGAACATGTTGCCCATGGTATCGACGCCCATGGTCAGGCCCGCATCGGCACACCAACGGGCGAACAGATGGCGCCCTTCGCTGTCGGCATCGGTCAGCGTCTGGCGGTTGCAGCCGCCCGCCACCCCGGGGCCGATCTGGGCCATCTGGTCCAGACTGTCCCACAGCCGTGCAGAATTGATGCGGAGGTTCTCTCCGGGTGCTGGCATCCGCTGGCTCTCCCTGTTGCGCGGGGCATCTTTGCACCCCTTGCGGCGACTCGTTTCCTGACCGTATGGTCAAGAGGAAGCGCACCACAACCTGACCATTCGGTCAACATAATTTCCACAAAGCCAATGAACGAAAACGCCCAAGTTTCGCGCATATCCAAGGGACGACGCACCGAAATTCGGCGCGAAAATGAGCGTGTGATCCTGGATGCGGCAGAAAAGGTCTTTGCCGAGGCGGGCTTTGGCGGGGCGACCATGCAGTTGATCGCCGATATGGCGGGCCTGCCCAAGGCCAATCTGCATTACTACTTTCCCACCAAAGAGGCGCTTTACCGGCAGGTCGTGCGCAACATCTTTGAAATCTGGCTGCACGCCGCCGACAGCTTCGACGATGCCCCCGGCCCGGTCGAAGGGATCGGGCGCTATATCGAGGCGAAGATGGACATCTCGCGCCGGCATCCGCACGGGTCCAAGGTCTGGGCGTCCGAGGTGATGCACGGCGCGCCGGTCATTCAGGATTATCTGGAAACCACCTTGCGCGACTGGACGGCGGGGCGCATGGCGGTGATCCAGCGCTGGATCGACGAGGGCAAGATGGCCCCGGTCGATCCGCGGCATCTGCTTTACATGCTGTGGGCGATGACCCAGCATTACGCCGATTTCGGCCATCAGATCGAGACGCTGAACCACGGGCGGCCGCTTTCGGATGCGCAATGGCACGAGGCGACAGAGACGGTCAAAACCGTGATCCTGCGCGGGATCGGCGTGATCTAGCCAAGGGTTTCGGCGACGGGCACCCAAAGCACGTCATCGATGCGCGGCGCGCCGGTGGCAAGCATCACCAGCCGGTCGAAGCCCAAGGCGCAGCCGCTCGCCTCCGGCATATGGGCGAGGGCGGCGAGGAAGTCTTCGTCCAGCGGATAACGCTCGCCATAGATCCGGGCCTTTTCGTCCATCTCGACCTGAAAGCGGCGGCGCTGTTCCTCGGGGTCGGTCAACTCGCCAAAGCCATTGGCAAGTTCGACCCCGCAGGCGTAAAGCTCGAACCGTTCCGCCTCGCGCGGGTCATCGGCACAGGGGCGGGCGAGGGCCGCCTCGACCACGGGGTAGCGGTCCAGCAGAGTTGCGCGGCCATGGCCCAGATGCGGTTCCACCTTTTCCGACAGCACCCGGCTGAAGATGTCGGACCAGGTGTCATCGGCGGCCACCCGCACCCCGGCCTGGCCCGCTTGCGCGGCTAGCCCGTCGCGGTCTGCCGTGGCCGGGTCCGACAAGGTGGCCAGAAGGTCGATGCCGGCATGACGCCGGAAGGCCGCGGCCACGGACAGACGTTCCGGCTCGGCCAACGGATCGCAGGTCACGCCGCGGAAGTGCAGGCTCTGCACCCCCGCCGCCTTTGCCCCCGCGCGCAGAAAGGCCGCGCAATCGGCCATCAGATGGCTGTAGTCCTGCCCCACGCGATACCATTCCAGCATGGTGAATTCGGGGCTGTGCAGGGCGCCCCGCTCGCGGTTGCGCCAGACATGGGCAAAGGCGTGGATGCGCGTCTCACCCGCCGCGAGCAGTTTTTTCATGGCAAATTCAGGGCTTGTGTGCAGATACATCCGCTGCGGCCGCCCGTCGTTGCCGATGGCTTCGGTGGCAAAGGCGTGCAGATGCGCCTCATTCCCCGGGCTGACGGCGAGGCAGACGGGGTCAACCTCGGTAAAGCCGTCGCGTTCCAGATGCTGGCGCACTGCGGCCTGAATTCTGCTTCTGGCCAGCAGGATGGGCCGCCGGTCGGCGTGGCGCGCCGCTGTCCACCAGGGCGTCGAGACAGACATGTTCGCAGCTCCCTCCGCTTTTTGCGCAAGCTAGCGCTGGAAATTTCCCTTCAGATGCGGTAGGCGCGCATCCAATCGGTGCCGGGGCTATCCTTCGGCCTCTCAAACCACAAGGAAAATCAGACCGTGAAAGTCATCGCATCCTCGCTGCGCAAGGGCAATGTCGTTGAAATGGATGGCAAACTCTATGCCGTTCTCAAGGCCGAAAACTTCCACCCCGGCAAGGGCACGCCAACCACCAGCGTGGACATGCGCCGCATTTCGGATGGGGTGAAGGTCTCGGAGCGTTGGCGCACGACCGAGATGGTGGAAAAGGCCACGGTGGACGAGCGCGAGTATGATTTCCTCTACGAGGATGGGGAAGGCTTCCACTTCATGGAACCCAACACCTATGAACAGATCGCCGTTTCGCCCGATGTGATCGGCGATGACAAGGTGTTCCTGACCGACGGGATCAAGGTCTATCTGCGCACCTTCGAGGGTGTGGCCATTGCCATCGAACTGCCGCAGCGGGTGATCGTCGAAATCACCGAGACCGAGCCGGTGGTCAAGGGACAGACCGCGTCATCTTCCTACAAGCCTGCGATTTGTTCGAACGGGCTGCGGGTGATGGTGCCGCCGCATATCGGCGCGGGCACCCGGATCGAGATCAACACCGAAGACTATTCCTATGTCGGTCGCGCCAAGGAGTGATCGCTAGGCCGCTTGGGCGGTGACGTCAGTCAACAGACCCGGATCGAGGCAAGATCCGGGTCTGTTGCGTTTTACGGCAAGGGTCAGAAATCCTCCCAGGCATCGGCGGTCGAGCTGTCCAGCGCGAGGGACCCGCGGGTTGCGGCCGCGCGGGGCGCTGTCTTGCGGCTCGACTGAAAGGTGGCGACCTGCGGCTTCGGGTCGGCTTTCGGCGTGCCCCAGGACCGTGCCGTCTTGCTGGCTGCCACATCGGCCTTGCGTGCCGCTGGCATCGCGCGCGACAAGGTGAAGCGTTGGGTGGTTTCGGCCAGCGTGCCCGCGGCGCGATCAAGCGATTGCGAGGCCGCCGAGGTTTCTTCGAACATCGCAGCATTCTGCTGCGTCACCTGATCCAGATGCTTTACGGCCGTGTTCAGTTCCGCGATGCCGTTTGACTGTTCCTTGGCCGAGCTTGCAATCTCGGCGACAAGGCTGTGGATTTCACCGACGGCAGACTGGATGCCGGTCAGGCTGCGCCCGGCTTCGGCCACAAGGCTGACACCGCGCTTGACCTGATCCGAGGAGTCGGTGATCAGCCCGGCAATCTCGCGCGCTGCCTCCGAGGAGCGCTGGGCAAGATCGCGCACTTCCGAAGCGACCACGGCAAATCCGCGTCCCGCCTCTCCTGCGCGGGCGGCCTCCACCCCGGCGTTGAGCGCCAGAAGGTTGGTCTGGAAGGCGATTTCGTCGATCACCGAGGTGATGCGCGAAATCTTGGACGAGCTTTGCTCGATCTCTCCCATGGCCGACACCGCCTCGCGCACCACGCGTCCCGAGCTTTCGGCGCTGAGCTTGGCCACCTCGACCTTGCCATTGGCATGATGGGCAACTTCGGCGGTGGTCTTGACCGAATTGGTCATCTGGTCAAGCGCGGCCGAGGTCTGTTCCAGCGTTGCCGCCTGTTGTTCCGTGCGGCGGCTGAGGTTTTCCGAGGCGCTGCTGATCTCGCCAACCTCGCCCCGGATGGCGATCGAGCTTTCGACGACATCGGCAAGGGCCGCCGAAAGCCGGGCGGTGGCTTCGTTGAAATCCGAGCGCAAGCCTTCGTATTCGGGGGCGAAGGGTTCGCTGACCGTGGCTGTCAGGTCGCCATTTGACAGCTTCGCCAGTGCTGCGCGCAGCGTATCGACCACAAGCGCCTGCGCGGCCTCGCTCTGCCGACGGCGGGCTTCGGCATCCCGCAGGTCGGCTTGCTGGCGCGTCACATCGGTGCCGAGCAAGAGATAGGACCGCACCTTGCCCTTGTCATCCTTGATCGGGTTCAACCGGGCCTGAAGCAGCGCGACGCCGCCCGTGGCAGGGGCCAGACGCAACAGGCCTTCGACCGCCTCGCCCTGTGCAAGGGCTGCCCAGAGATCGCGTCCGGCACCGTCCTCGAACCCGAGGACCGAGCGGCAGTCAAAGCCACGGATCGCGGCCGCGGTTTGTGCGAAGAGCCCGGCAAAACGATCGTTCGCCGACAGGATCAGGCCGTGCGCCGACAGTTCCGCGCGCAGCTGGCCGGCATCGATCGAGGCCAGGATGGCGGCGTTGCTCTGGCTTTGCGTGGTCAGCCGCCATTCGAGCACATAGCCGCTGAGCGCGCCCGTTGACCCGGTCACCGGGGCAAGCGAGACATCGAGCGATTCTTCCCCCCGCGAGAAGGCAATGCGCTGGGGCAGAGGGCCGCGCGCCACCATGGGCAGCGCGGCAAGTGCCGGATCAAGGGCGGTGACAGACCCGTCCTTGGCTGCCAGACCGTCGAAATGATCGGCGATCAGGCGGTGGGCCGAGGCATTGGCAAACAAGATGCGGAATTCCGGATCGGTGATCATCAGAGCGGCCGAAGCGCCTTCGAAGCCCGACCCCTTGAACATGCCTACGCGCGTCGTTTCAACCGAGGCGGCAAGATCCTTGCGAAACGCATCGATCGCCCGGGCGATGTCGCCCACCTCATCCTGGGTGGTCTGACCCTCAACCGTGATGTCGTAATCGCCTGCGGCAATCTGGGTGACGCTGGTGTTCAGGCGGCGCAGCGGCTGCACGATCACCTGGCGGAACAGCAGTGTCGAAATCACCAGCATGGCGGCAAAGATCGCGCTGCCAATGCCGATGCTTTGCACCAGCCTGTCCCAGGCCTGTTGCACCACAAGCGCCTCGGACCAGCGCGTGACGATCACGCCCACGATGTCATTCTCGGCGCCGAAATAGACGGGATGCGCAACGATCAGACCGGAGGCGTCAAAGATCAGCTCCTCCTCGTGCGAGGGCGTGCGGTCGCTCGCGACCCAGCCCGAGGCCTGTTGCACAAGGGTTTGGCCCAGCGACAGCACGGCAGGGTCGGCTGTGCCGGTGCTGTGGGTATAGAACACAGAACCGTCAAGGCGCAGCATCGCCACCTCTTGCAACTCGGGCCCGACCATATCGATCAGATCGTTCACCAGCAGCGTTGCCGCGTCGGGCTTGTTGAACCGGATTGCGCCGCCCGCGTCATGACCTGTCATGTTGGTCACGGTTCCCGCCGTGGCGCGCAGTTCATCGTGCAGCAAGGTCCGGGTGTTCTGGAAACTGATATAGACCGACACGCTTGTGACAATGGCCACGGTCACGGCGGTGATCGCGGCCGCCTTCATGAAGATCGAACGCAAACGGAACCTTGACGTCTGGGGCGCGGGGGGCGGGGTCATTGGGGCGGTCCTTGAGCAAAGGGCAGAGAGCGGGAAAAGACGAACGATCGTCCGGAACGGTCAGAGTTGTTCGGCGTTGAGCGCTACGGTGATGGCGCCGATCACCGCGCCATCTGCCGGGGCGACGATGGGAAAGGACACCTGCAACTGATAGGCTTGGGTGCTTTCATCAAATTCGACGTCACTGACATGGATCGCGTTGGCGCCCTTGGGAAATGTCTCGGTGAACTTCGCCTCATCCCCTTGCCAGTAATCGGATGTCACCGCAGAGGCCGCGACGTTCAGACCGTGGTTGTCCATCACGAACACTTCCGTAATCAGACCCTCGGCCTGTTCGACCTGAAGGCGCAGGAAATCGGCGGCGGCGCCGGTGACGACCGCATCGACCGTCGGCTGGACCGCGCGGCCCAGTTCATCGCGCCAGGCAAGATCGAGCGCGTCAATCTGGGCCTGGGTCAGGCTGGCATGGCGGGTGTTCTGGGCGGTGATCGCATCGACCAGCACCGGATCGGCGGCCCAAAGGCGCAAGGATTGCGCGGCAAGGGCCTGGGCACGGGCGACCATTTCGGTATCGGGCTGCGCCGCATGGGCGGGCAGGGCGAGGGCGCAGAACATCAGGGCGACGGGAAAGCGCAAGGAATGCTCCTGTTTTCGGGCCTGGGCAACAGGCGATGACGGTCAGTTAACGCGCGCCGGGTTGACGCATCCTTAAGGCCCGCGAACTTTGTAAAATCGGCGCGATTATTTTGACCTCCCTCACCCTTTGGTTTTGTCCGGCAATCGGCTATTGCCACGCAGCAGGCGGCCGGACCGCCTGCGGACGACAAGGGACAAGGCGATGGCACAGCGGTTTGGATTTGCGCTTGAGGCGACGGATGGGGCGGCGCGCAAGGGGGTGATCTCGACCCCGCGCGGCGAGATCCGCACGCCCGCCTTCATGCCGGTGGGCACCGCCGCCACCGTCAAGGCGATGCTGCCCGGATCGGTGCGCGAGACGGGGGCCGATATCCTGCTGGGCAACACCTATCATCTGATGTTGCGCCCGACGGCCGAACGGATCGCGCGTCTGGGCGGCTTGCACCGTTTCATGAACTGGGAGCGCCCGATCCTGACCGATTCCGGCGGTTTTCAGGTGATGAGCCTTGCGAGCCTGCGCAAGCTGACCGAGGAGGGCGTGCGCTTTTCCAGCCATATCGACGGGTCCAAACACATGCTGAGCCCGGAACGCAGCATGGAAATCCAGAAACTGCTCGGCTCTGACATCGTGATGTGTTTCGACGAATGCCCCGCGCTGCCCGCGACCGAGGCGGAGGTGGCCAAATCGATGGCGCTGTCGATGCGCTGGGCGCAGCGGTCCCGCGATGCCTTTGGCGACCGTCCGGGCCATGCGCTGTTCGGCATCATGCAAGGCGGTGTCACGCGCGATCTGCGCGAGGAATCGGCCAAGGCGCTGACGGCCATCGGATTTGATGGCTATGCGGTGGGCGGGCTGGCCGTGGGCGAGGGGCAGGAGGCGATGTTTGGCGTGCTGGATTACGCGCCCGGCTTTTTGCCGCAAGACAAGCCACGCTATCTGATGGGGGTGGGAAAACCCGATGATATCGTGGGCGCGGTGCAGCGCGGCATCGACATGATGGATTGCGTGCTGCCGTCCCGTTCGGGGCGCACCGGCCAAGCCTGGACCCGGCGCGGCCAGGTCAACATCAAGAACGCGCGCCACATGGATGATCCGCGCCCGCTTGACGACGACTGCACCTGCCCGGCCTGCCGCGGCTACAGCCGGGCCTATCTGCACCATGTGTTCAAGGCGCAGGAGATGATTTCGGGCATGCTGCTGACATGGCACAACCTGCATTATTATCAGGAGCGTTCGCCTTGAGTTTGCCCAGATAACATGCAAAATGTGTAAACCGACTGGTGCATTTTTTGCATGGTCCCGGTTGGGTGGTCAGGCAGCGCCCTGCAACGACGGACGAAAGATTTGAAGTTTCAGCAATGTTTCTGCGTTGTCGACTCGTCGCTCCGCATCCTTTGGATTGGGGGTGACTGGGATGATTTTGCACGTCGCAACGGTGGTCAGGCGGTTCTGGCCAATGACGTGCTGTCAACGCGGCTGACCGATCACATCACCGACATTGCCACCGCCGATACGGTGGATCAGATGGTGACAGCCGTGATCAGAACAAAGGGTGTCTTGCGGATGGATTATCGCTGTGACGGCCCGCATGAATTGCGGCGGTTCCGGCTGACCATCAAGCCGATGAAGAATGATCGCGTGATCATGGTGCACGAGCTGCGCGATGCCTTGCAGCTTGATCCCCCGATGCGGGCATGGAGCTTTGACCCCGCGGCGCGCACCCTCAAATGCTCGGTCTGCGGGCATGTGCATCAACCGGGGCAGGATTGGTCTGACGTGGCGGTGCCGGGCGGGCGGCATCCCGAGCTGGTCAGTTACACCGTCTGCCCCGATTGTCTGGCGCGGATCAATGCCGCCGTCAGCAACATCTCCGAAGGGGCCGACGCGGTGGAGGTGGGGGAGCTGAAGCTCAAGACCGGGTTCAACGACGGCGCCTGAGGCTGGTCAAATCCGGGCCAATACCCTCCGGAATGTGACTTGTGGCCCCTCTCGCAAGCGCGCATCATGACGACAAAGGCGGGTCACGGCCCGGTTGGTCAGGTCCTCTGGTTGACACCTCCTTTGTGACCCCCCAGATAGAGGGGCCTGAGAGGGGAAGGTCGGGATGCTGCCGATGAACGGGGCCGTGACCTTCCTGCCGTGATAAGGAACGCAAAATGAGCGAAACATTCCCCACCAGCTACCCGGTTCTGCCGTTGCGGGACATCGTGGTGTTTCCGCATATGATCGTGCCGCTGTTCGTCGGGCGCGAAAAATCGGTGCGGGCGCTGGAAGAAGTGATGCAGGATGACAAGCAGATCCTGCTGTCCAGCCAGATCGACCCCACGGTCGATGATCCGGGCACAGACGGGATCTACCGGGTTGGCGTGCTGGCCAATGTGCTGCAATTGTTGAAGCTGCCCGATGGCACCGTCAAGGTGCTGGTCGAAGGCAAGACCCGCGTCAAGATCACCCATTTTCTTGAAAACGAACGGTTTTTCGAGGCAGAGGCGAGCCCGCTTGCCGAAACCACCGGCGATGCCTCGGCGGTAGAGGCGATGCTGCGGGCGGTGGCGGACGAATTCGAACGCTATGCCAAGATCAAGAAGAACATCCCCGAGGAGGCCCTGTCCGCGGTGCAGGAAACGCGCGAGCCTGCGCGGCTTGCCGATCTTGTGTCGGGCCATCTTGGCGTCGAGGTCGCGCAGAAACAGGCCCTGCTCGAGATGCTGGATATCTCGGAGCGGCTGGAAAAGGTCTATGGCCATATGCAGGGCGAAATGAGCGTCTTGCAGGTGGAGAAAAAGATCAAATCCCGCGTCAAGACCCAGATGGAAAAGACGCAGCGCGAATATTACCTCAACGAACAGATGAAGGCGATCCAGCGCGAGCTGGGCGATGGCGAGGACGGCCAGAACGAGATCGCCGAGCTGGAGGCGCGGATCGCGGCCACCAAACTGTCGAAAGAGGCCCGCGAAAAGGCCGATGCCGAGGTGAAAAAGCTCAAGTCCATGAGCCCGATGAGCGCCGAGGCCACGGTGGTGCGCAACTACCTCGACTGGCTCCTCGGCGTGCCATGGGGCGTGAAGTCGAAGGTCAAGAAAGACCTTGGCGCCGCGCAAAAGGTGCTGGATGCCGATCACCACGGCCTTGAAAAGGTCAAGGAGCGGATCGTCGAATACCTTGCGGTGCAGGCGCGCTCGACCAAGCTGAAGGGGCCGATCCTGTGCCTTGTCGGCCCTCCGGGCGTGGGCAAGACCTCGCTGGGGCGCAGCGTGGCCAAGGCCACGGGGCGCGAATTCATCCGCATCAGCCTTGGCGGCGTGCGTGACGAATCGGAAATTCGTGGCCACCGGCGCACCTATATCGGGTCGATGCCGGGCAAGATCATCCAGAGCCTGAAGAAGGCCAAGACCAACAACCCGTTGATCTTGCTGGATGAGATCGACAAGATGGGCCAGGATTTCCGCGGCGACCCGGCCTCTGCGCTGCTCGAGGTGCTGGACCCCGAACAGAACGGCACCTTTGTCGATCACTACCTCGAGGTGGAATACGACCTGTCGAACGTGATGTTCATCACCACGGCGAACTCCTACAACATGCCGGGCCCCTTGATGGACCGGATGGAGATCATTCCGCTGGCCGGCTACACCGAGGATGAAAAGCGCGAGATTGCCAAGCAGCACCTGCTGCCCAAGCAGATCGCCGCCAACGGCCTGAAGCAGGGCGAGTTCAGCGTGACCGATGCCGCCCTGACCCATGTGATCCGCTATTACACCCGCGAAGCCGGGGTGCGGAACCTTGAGCGCGAGATTGCAAAGCTGGCGCGCAAGGCGGTGACGGACATCCTCAAGGGCAAGTCGAAATCCGTGACCGTCGATGAGGCGCGGGTGGAGGAGTATCTTGGGGTGCAGCGCCACCGCTATGGTCTGGCGGAAAAGGACGATCAGGTTGGCGTGGTGACGGGTCTGGCCTGGACCTCGGTCGGCGGTGATCTTCTGCACATCGAGGCGCTGAAGCTGCCCGGCAAGGGGCGGATGAAGACGACCGGGAAACTGGGCGATGTGATGAAGGAATCGATCGATGCGGCGGCCTCTTATGTCCGCTCGGTCAGCCCTCAGATCGGGGTGAAACCGCCGAAGTTCGAGACGATGGATATCCACGTTCACGTGCCCGACGGGGCGACGCCCAAGGATGGCCCCTCGGCCGGGCTTGCGATGGTCACGTCGATTGTCTCGGTGCTGACGGGCATTCCGGTGCGCAAGGATATTGCGATGACGGGCGAGGTGTCCTTGCGCGGCAATGCCATGCCGATCGGCGGGTTGAAGGAGAAACTGCTCGCAGCCTTGCGCGGCGGCATCAAGACGGTGCTGATCCCGCAAGAAAACGAGAAGGATCTGGCCGAGATCCCCGACAACGTGAAGGAAGGGCTGGAGATCATCCCCGTGACGCATGTGCGCGAGGTTCTGGCCCGTGCCTTGGTGCGCCAGCCCGAACCCGTGGAATGGGACGAGGCCGCCGAAGAAGCCGCGGCCGCGGCGCGCCTTGCGGCGGCGGCAGCAGCGCCGTCGCAAACCGCGCACTGATCGCGC
>JALOSF010000102.1 GCA_025458525.1 Cypionkella sp.
CGGGTTTCCACCCGAAGCCTGTCGGCCGGCAGGCCGCGCGCTTCGGCATAAAGATCGCGGCACCCATCGACGCGGGCGTGCAGCGCCGCCGCCTCTGCCAGCACCCCTTCGGTATTGGGCAGCAGGAATTCGGCATATTCCGCCTGAAGCGCCGGGGCGGGGGCCGAGGTATCCTTGGCGATGTCGCGCAGCTGGAACACGGCCACCGCATTGGGCAGCGTGACAGGGTCCGACACCTGCCCCGGCCCAAGCGCCAGCAGGATCTCGACGATCTGCGGCGGCAGTTCCGAACTGGGCGTCCAGTCCAGCCGCCCGCCGCGCGCTGCCGAAGGCGAGGCCGAATAGCGCCGCGCGGCGGCGGCGAAGCCTTCCTCGGTGGTGATCTCGTCGCGCAGCTGCCGGGCCAGCTCTTGCTGCGCCTCGGGGTCGCCCTCGACCGGCAGGATGATCTCGGAAAGCAGCAGGCGCATGGCGGTGCTGACTTCCTCATTGGCGATCACGCGGTCGATCTCTGCCTCGGTCACGGACAGGGTCGGCAGATAGCGGCCCCGCACCAGTTCGCGCCACAGGATGCCATTGGCCACAAAGTCGCGGAAGGTTTCCATGCCAACCCCGGCTTCGGCCAAGGCGCTGACGAATTGATCGGTCGTCAGATTGGCGCGGCTGGCGAATTCTTCCATGCCCGCCGTCAATTGCTCGGCCGTCAGGCGCAGACCAAAGCGTTTCGCCTCGATCGCGGCAAGTCGGTCCTGGGTCAGGCCCGCCATCGCCTCTTTTTCGGGGTCGCCGGGCACGCGCAGCAGTTTGAGGAACAGCTTGCGCTGCTCGAACTCATACCGCGTGATGACCGCATCGTTGATCCGCAGCACCGCATCGAACGGAGAGCCGTCCTGTGCCAGACCCGCCACGGGCAGCGCCGCCATCGGCGCCGCAAGCGCGGCCATCAGGGCCACGGCCCGGAAAAACGGTGGGAAAACTGTTGTCATCGGTGGTGCCGTCACTGTCATTGTCTCTTGCACGTCCATCATCCGCCTGTCTTGCCCGCCTTTGCGGCCCTGCCTTGCCCGCGCCCCATCAGCGCCGGCAACTGCGCGATGGCCCCGCGCTTGTGCCAGATCCAAAGCCGACCAGATCGACGGAAAGGCCGAAATCTGTTGTCGGCTTCACACTAGTCGAGGATGTGAACCGACGCGAGAGAGAAAGATCGACCGAAACGCATTCATTGCGGAACTGAAACCCGATCCCGGCCCGGTTGGCGCGATCAGCCTCGAGGTCGTAGCGCGCCTGCGCGCGGGCGGTCCAGACCTCGTTGACCTTGTAGCTGCCGTCAAAGGCAAGCTCGGCCACATCCGAAGGGCGGTCCTCGGCGGCATCGGCTGTCAGAAAGACGTAAGACCCGGTCAGACCATAGCGCTCACCGCTCAGATTGACGCGGGTTTCCGATTTGGTCAGCCGGAAATCATCATCCATCAACAGACGCTGCGAAATGCCAAAGCCCCGCGGCAGGCTCAGATGGGCGGCGGCCAGCCAATCCGATTGCCGCCCATCCAGACCGGAGGCAACCGAAAACTGGCCCAGATCATCGGTGCGCAACACGCGCCCCACCGCGGTGGAAAGCGTCCAGCCCGCAGGGTCCACCCGGGTGTAGGCCAACCCGAGGTTGACGCGGCCCCCGCGTTCGATCGCATCCGACCCCGGATAGCGGTTGAGCGAGAACAGGTTGCCTTCGTCGAACTCCACAAGGATCGAATCCTCGTTCGGGAAGGCTTCGGTGCCTTTCGGGGCCCAGACGAATTGCACCACCGGCTCGATCACATGGCCAACGCCGCCGGCACCCGCCTTGACCCAGGGCCAGCGGAATTCCACCGCCGCCCCGCCGTGCAGCCGCGACGGCGTGCCGCCAAAATTCAGGTCCTGGCCAATCTTGTAGGCATCGCCGCTGATCTCGGCCAGGGTGCTGGCCATGATGCCCATCGGCAGTTCGAAATTGCGCCGCCAGTCAAGCCGCAGCGACACCCGGCTGACATCACGCCCATCCGCGATGACATCAGGATCGCTTGGGGTATCCAAGGGGTTGGTCGAACTGCGGTAATGCCCATGGGTCTGGAACCGCAGGCCCGCCTCGCCGCCCAGAACACCGCCCGAAAACCGCCGGTGATAGGTGAAGTCGGTGATGACCGTCGGCAGGGTCGAGTTGATCTCGCCTGCCCGGATCGAGCGGATGCCGATCAGCCGACCCGAGACATGTTCATTGCGCCGGGTCCGGCTGACCTCGATCCGGCTGTCCAGACGGTCGGCGACGGGCAGGCCATAATCCAGCAGATATGCCGGATCGCTCACGATGATGCCGTCGAAGGTCAGCTTGAAATCGCGCGGCAGGTCAAAGGCCCCCGTCGCGGTCAGATAGTGCCGCGTCTCGCCCGGGCGCAACTCGTCCCGCGACAGGGCGCCGTTCAGCTCGATCTGCCCGGTGGCAAAGGCCTGCCGATAGCGCAGGTCCAGCGTGCGGCCCGATTTGGTGGACAGATAGGGCGTGACGGTCAGGTCGCGATACGGGCCAAGCGTCTGGAAATAGGGCAATTTCACCCCAGTCCCCAGGCCGGATGTGGTCCGCACGCTGGGCATCAGAAACCCCGATGACCGCGCCAGGGTGGGGTCGGGCATCCGCAGGCGCGGAAAATACAGCACCGGCACGCCCGAGATGCGGAACTGGGCCTGATCGAAATAGATCTGGCGCTCTTGCTGGTCGTGCACCACGCGCTGCGCCCGGATTTCCCACAGCGGCGCGCCGCCCTCGCAAATCTTGCACGAGGAGGCGACGGCATTGTCAAGCTGGGTATAGCGCCCGCCGACCCGCTGGATCTGCGTTGCGGCAAGCTGCAACTCGCGGTTCAGCACAAGCCTTGCGCTGGCCAGCACGCCTTCGGTCAGATCGGCGGCAAGATCGGCCTGACTTGCCACCAGAATGGCGTCCTGCCCGTCGATCAGGACGATCGGCCCCGTGATGGTCAGCCGGTCGCTGGGGCGGTCATAGACGATGCGGGTCGCACGCAGGGTGCGGCCTTGATAGAACACCTCGACCCCGCCTTCGGCAATCAGCTGGCCGCCCGCGTCGATCCGCACGCTGTTGGCCACCAGGGCGGCAAGGTCTTGTGACTGCCCCGGCTGGACCGCAGCGAAAAGCAGCGTCGCCGAGGTTGCGGCGGCAAGCAGGACCGAGCGCAGGAACCGGCGGGCCATCAGCCATCCTCCAGATGAAGCAACAAGGCCAAGGCCAGCAAGACGGCGGCGACGGGGGCGGCCCATGCCGAAAGGATGATTGGAATTTGACCATTATTCCCAAGGACCTGCGCGAAGTTCCTTAGAAAAAAGATGAAGAACCCGCCCAAGATGGCAAGCAGGACATAAACCCCGGTCTTGCCAAAGCGCGCATGGCGCATGGTAAAGCCCGCCGCCACCAGAACCATGGCCGCAAGCAGCAGCGGTTGCGCAAGCTCCATCTGATACCAGACCCGATGTGCCCGGGCCGAAAAGCCCGCGCGCTCCAGCCCGGCGATATAGGCGGGCAGGCCCCAGAACGGCACCGCCGACGGCTCGCCAAAGCTGTCGCGGATCCGCTCCCGCGTGAGGTTCGAGGCAAGGGTGGCGTCGGGCGGCAGGATCTCGGCCTCGCGTTCGGGGTTCTGCACCGACATGTCCCAACGCTTGGCCCCCGTCAACGCCCAAGCGCCGGGCGTGAGGCGCGCCCGCTCGGCCTCGATCCGTTCGGCGGCAAGACCGTCGGCGCCAAACAGGATGAAGGTCACCCCGAAAAGTTCGGTTCCGTCGGTATTGGCGCGCAGGGCACGGATCACGGTCTGGCCTTCATCGGTGCCTTGGCGCAGCCACAGCCCGGTGTCGGCCAGCGACAGGCTGCTGGTCGCGCCATCGGCGGCTTCGGCCCAAAGACGATCATATTCCTTTTGGGTCGCCGCGACCAAGGGGTTGAGCACGGCCACCGCCAGCCCACCCACCAGCAGCGCCATCAGAACCGGCGCCACCAGAAACCGCAGGGCAGACCGACCGGCCGCCCGGATCACCACAAGCTCGGACGAGCGGGCAAGCGACAGGAACAGCGTGATCGCGGCCAGAATGGTGATAAGCGGAAGGATGCGATACAGGCTGGCCGGGGTGTTCATCGCCGCCAGATGCAGCGCCCCCGCCGTCCCGATGCCAGAGCCGGAAAAGCGGCGCAACTGTTCGACCATGTCGATCAGCATCATGATCGCCCAGAAGGTCCCCAGCACCTGCACGAAGGCCCAGAGAAAACGGCGCGCGATATAGCTCGACAGGATCACGTCGCCGCCCCCGGGCTGCTGACTGCCCGCGCGCCACGGCCAAGCCAGCGGGGCCGTTGCGACAGCCAGAGCAACAGCGCGCCTATGCCGATGCCCACCACGGGGGCTGCATAGACCGCAGGCCAGCCCTGTTCGGACCGGATGGCAAGCCCCGTGGCTTGGGTGTTGATCAGCTGCACGACGATCAGCATCCCCACGGCCACACCGATCTGGCGCCACAGGCCAAAGCGGCTGAACGCGCCCAGAAGCAGCGCGCCAAAGCCGATCAGGGCGGCGGCGACCGCCAGAAAGGGTTGGGCAATCCGGCTGTGCCCTTCTTGCAACAGCGTAGCCCGGGTCGATCTGACCTCGGCCACGACGGCGGGATCGGCGCGCAAAAGCTCGGGCGTGGACAATTCGTCCACCGTGCGCCGCCCGGAGGCCTGAGCGCCCAGAAGGCCGCCCAGATCATAGATCACATCCGCAAAGCGGGTGATCGACAGGCGGCGGCTGTCCTGATCCAGGGTCTGGGTGGTGCCGTCGAACATCAACAGTTTTGGCCCGCTGTCATCGCGCGCAAGCAGGGCCCGGCGCGCGGTATAGGTCACGGTCTGCCCCGAGGTGCGGTCATCGGACAGAAAGACATCGCGCAACTCTCCGGTCGGGGTCAGTTCGCGGATGTAAAGCGTCAGCCCCTCGGCGGGATGCATGAATTGCCCGTCGCGCAGAAACCGGGCGGTGACATTGTCCGCGATTTCGGCACTGCGCTCGGCCAGAACGGCGCGGCTGGCGGGCACCAGCACATGGGTCAGCGCCGACATCATCAGCATCACCATCAGCCCGAAGATCAGCACGGGCCGTGCAAGGCGGAAGGACGAGAACCCGGTCGCCTGCATGACCACAAGTTCGGAATCACCCATCAGCCGATTGGCGATGTAAACCGCCGCCACGAAGGTCGAGATCGGCAGCACAAGGCGGATCACATTGGGCAGCGTCAGCAACGAGAATTCGACAAAGACAAGGGCGGACTGCCCGTCGCCGATCAGCTGGTCGAACAGGCCGACAGCGCGGTTCACCCAATAGACCGACACAAGCAGTAGGGAAAAGAATCCGAACAGCGCAAGAAGTTGCGACAGCAGGTATCTGTCGAATCTTGGCACCTTGTCACACGCTCCCTCACCGCTCTGGCCGCCAAGTTAGGCCAAATGCACAGGATTGGAAACTGGTATCTGGTCTTCCCCCGGCGCGCGGGCTAGCCTTTGCCCGCCGTGGCAGACCGCGGCATCCCCAACGCCCGAGGACCAGATGACCGAGCCCGTCCAGATCGAGTTTTGTGCAAATGATGCGGAAGCCCTGGCCCGGGCGCGTGGCCGCGTCGCGGTGCTTGCCGACGCGGGCGCGGCACTGACCCCGCTGGGGCGCAAGCTCGACCGGCTGATGCGGGGCGCCCTGGCGCGGGCCGTCGCGTCCGAGGCCTTTGCCGCGCTCAAGCCCGGCGAGTCGCTGGAGCTTGGCTTTCCCGCCGGGATGGAGGCGCAAGCGGTGCAGGTGGTGCGTCTGCCGCGCAAGGCGACGCAGGCCGAGGCGCGCAAGGCCGGGGCCGGCATCGGGCGCAGCCTGTCGCCGCTGGCCACATTGGTTCTGGCCGAGGGCCATCCGCAGGCTGCCGAGATTGCCTTTGGCCTTGCGTTGCGCGCCTATGATTTCACCCCGCACAAGACGGCGCCCGCATCACAGCCCGGTCCGGTGCGGGTGATGGTCAGCGCGCCGGAAAAGACCGCCGCTGCCGCGCGCGCCGGGGCCGCGGTGGCCGAAGGCGTGTTCTTTGCCCGCGATCTGGTGAACGAACCTGCCAATGTGCTGACCACCTATGATTTCGCGGCCCGCCTTGCCGCGATGCAGGATCTGGGGCTGGAGGTCGAGATCCTGGAGGAGGATGCGCTGCAAAAGCTGGGCATGGGCGCGCTTCTGGGCGTCGGCATGGGGTCGGAGACGCCGTCGAAGGTGGTGGTCATGCAGTGGAACGGCGGGCCCAAGGGCGAGGCCCCCTTTGCGCTGGTCGGCAAGGGGGTGGTGTTCGACACGGGCGGGATTTCGATCAAGCCCGCGGCCGGCATGGAAGAGATGACGATGGACATGGGCGGCGCGGCCGTGGTGGCGGGGGTGATGCGCACGCTGGCCCTGCGCGGGGCCAAGGCCAATGTGGTGGGGCTGGTCGGGCTTGTGGAAAACATGCCCGACGGGCGCGCACAGCGGCCGGGCGATGTGGTGCGCTCCATGAAGGGCGACACGATCGAGGTGATCAACACCGATGCCGAAGGGCGCCTCGTTCTGGCCGATGTCTTGTGGTATGCGCAAGAGCGGTTCAAACCCAGCGGCATGATCGATCTTGCCACGCTGACGGGGGCCATCATCATCGCGCTTGGCCATGAAAACACCGGCGTGTTCTCGAATGACGATGCGCTGTGTGACGCCTTTTTGCGCGCGGCAAAGGCCGAGGGCGAGGGGGCTTGGCGCATGCCGATGGGGCCTGCCTATGATGCCAAGCTCAAGTCGCGGATCGCCGACATGATGAATGTGGGCGGGCGCGATGGCGGCGCGATCACGGCGGCGCAATTCCTGCAACGCTTTGTCAAGCCCGAGGTGCCGTGGTGCCATCTTGACATCGCGGGGACCGCGCTTCTGAAATCCGACAGCACGCTGGCGCCCAAGGGGGCGACCGGCTGGGGCGTCATGGCGCTTGACCGGCTGATCCGCGACCGGTTCGAGGTGAAGTGAGCGGCCGTGGGCGTGGTGATGTTCTACCATCTGACGCGGTCCTCCGCCGAGGAGACCGCGCGCGTGCTGATCGACAAGGCGCGCGGACAGGGCTGGAACGTGATGATCCGCGGCACCGATCCGGAGGCGCTTGATCGGCTGGATGCAAGGTTATGGCTGGAGCCGGCAGACCGTTTCCTGCCGCATGGCCGCGAGGGCGGGCCGCAAGACGCGCGTCAGCCCGTCTTGCTGGGGCGCGGGCCGATCGTCAACGATGCCAAGGGCTTGATCCTGATCGACAGCGCCGATGTGACCGAAGCCGAAGCGCGGGCGCTGGAACGGGTCTTCGTGCTGTTCGATGCGGCGCGCCCTGACCGGCTTGGCTTTGCCCGCAGCCAGTGGAAGCGCCTGACCGAGGCGGGGCTGCCGGCCCAATACTGGTCCGAGGAAAGCGGCCGCTGGGAAAAGAAGGCCGAAAAGGGCTGATCCTGCCGGGCATCGTCTGCCCCTTTGCCCTTGGCCGGGTGCTGTTCTGCGGGCCTGCGGATCAGCGCGTCAGGATCATCTGCCCCGCGTCGATCTCGATCCGGTAGCGCCCGAGGTAAGACATCCCGAGGAGCGAGATATCCATCGCGCCTTCATTCACCACCGCGCCGAGCGAGGCGTCGCGATAGGGGCCGAGCTGAACATCGGTCAGGGTGACACTTGCGGTGCGGACCGTGCCATTGGCGGTGCGCGCCTCGCCGATGAAGGCAAGGCTTGCCGGATCGATGCCAAGTCGGCGGGCGTCGGCAAGGCTCAGCACCACCTGGCTTGCGCCGGTGTCCACCATGAAGGGCAGTTCGGTGCCGCCCACGGTCAGCGTCAGGTAATAATGCCCGTCGGCCGCGCGGGGCAGGCGAATCTCTCCGCCCTCGGCAAGGCTTTGGCGCGGGATCGGGTTTGGCCGCAGGTCCTGCCACAGCCCGTAGCCCGCCATCAGCCCGATCACGATCAGACCCCAGGCCGCAGCGGTGCGCAGCGCCTGTCCCATGCGGCCGCGAAACTCCACGATGACATAGCCACCCACCGCAGCCAGAAGCAGCCCGAGATAGGCCAAGCGTCCGATCATATCGCCGTCCATATGCGCTCCTTGTGCTGCTTGTGTTAGCTAGGGGCGCAGGGGGCGATGTTCAATCGGGGTTCAATCGGGACAGGCGCCTCAGATCAGGCCCGTCTGGCGGATGCCGTCGATCACGAATTGCACCGACAGGGCGGCCAGCAGCATGCCAAGCAGGCGGGTGATGACGATGGTGCCGGTGCGGCCCAGCATCCGCTCCAGCGGCGGCGAGGCGAGCAGGAAGAAGAAGGTGACAAGGATCATCCCCCAGGTCAGACCCAGCACGGCAAAGGTGGCGGGCCAGTCACCGCCGCCCTGACCGATCAACAGGATGATCGAGGCGATTGCCCCGGGCCCCGCGATCAGCGGGGTCGCCAGCGGAAACACCGACGGGTCATGATCGGGGTCCGGCGTCTGCCCCTCGCGCCGCTGGGTGCGCCGTTCGAACAGCATGTCGAGTGCTGTCAGGAACAACAGGATCCCCCCCGCGATGCGAAAGGCCGACATCGAGATGCCGATGAAGCCAAGGATCGCCTCTCCGGCCAGGCCGAAAAGGGTAAGCAGCACCGCCGCGATGACACAGGCCCGCCGCGCCATGGCACGCCTGCGCTGCGCATCCATGCCCCGGGTCAGCGCGATGAACAGCGGCACCAACCCCGGCGGGTCGATGACCACGAAAAGCGTGGCGAAGGCGGTGATGAGGAAGGCGGTTTCCATTCGCAGACCGTAACGATGCGGGACAGACTTGGGAACGGGGCGCAGAGCGAAATTCGGCGAAAAATCGTGAATTCCGACCGCACGAATGTCTGGCCAAACACTCGTCGTCGGTCAGACCGCGCTTTCCAGCTTTTCCTGTGCGGTCAGCCACATC
>JALOSF010000103.1 GCA_025458525.1 Cypionkella sp.
GGCGTGGGCATCAACGAAGTGCAGAACTTCGGCAAATACCGCGTGACCGGGCCGCAGGCCCGCGCATGGCTTGACCGGATCATGGCGGGCCGCATCCCGAAACCGGGCCGCCTGTCGCTGACCCCGATGCTGGCCCATTCCGGCAAGATCATCGGCGATTTCACCGTCACCTGCCTGTCGGACACCGAGTTTCAGCTGACCGCCAGCTATGGCGCGCAAGGCTGGCACATGCGCTGGTTCGAGCAGAACGCGGCCCAAGGTGTGCATGTCGAAAACATCTCTGACAGCCGCTCCGGCTTTCAGATCGCCGGGCCAAAGGCGCGCGACCTGCTCTCGCGCGTGACCCGCGCCGATGTGTCGCCCGAAGCGTTCAAGTTCATGGATGCCAAACGGCTGACGATTGGCATGGCAAACTGCCTTGTGCAGCGCGTCAGCTATACGGCCGACCTTGGCTTTGAAATCTTCACCGACCACATGTCGGTCCGCCACCTGTGGGACGTGCTGAACGCCGCGGGCAAGGATCTGGGCCTCCGCCCGTTTGGCATGCGCGCGATGATGTCCTTGCGCCTCGACAAATGGTTCGGGTCGTGGGGCCGCGAGTTCAGCCCCGATTACACGCCCGCCGAAACCGGGCTCGACCGCTTCATCGCCTGGAACAAGCCCAGCGACTGGATCGGCAAGGCAGCAGCGACGGCGGAAAAGGCCACCGGCCCCGCGCGTCGTCTGGCCCAGTTCATCGTCGAGGCCGATGATGCCGATGTGGTGGCATGGGAGCCGATCTGGCTTGACGGCACGGTGCAGGGCTTTTGCACCTCTGGCGGCTATAGCCACACCACGGGCCAATCGGTCGCCATGGGCTTTTTGCCCGCCGGGGCGATTGCCGATGGGCTGCCGGTCGAGATCGAGATTCTGGGTCAGCGCCGTCCGGCCCGCGTGACGCTTGCCCCGCTGTGGGATGACGGCGGGCGGATGCGCGCCTGAGCGCGGCGGCAAAGGACCGGGGGGCAGATGCGCCCCCCCCCGGCGCGTCAGCCGCCCGTCACGCGCCCTGCGCCGCGCCAATCCACCCATTGGCCATGAAACCCGGCGCGACCCAGATCATGGTAATGCGCGCCCGGCCACAGGCGCAGCGTGACCGCCGCCCCCTCGGCCCCGGCATCGGCCTCCATCGCAAGCCAGGCCAGCGGCGCGCGTGGCGTTGCCCGGGCGCCCGCCTGTTCCATCGCACGCCCGATCCGGGCTTGCGTGGCTGCGGGAAAATACTGAAAGGCGATCGTGTGGAACACCAGATGCAGCACATCCTGCCACGGCCGGGCCAGCCGCGCCTCCAGCCAATCGGCCGCATCGTCAGTGTCCACCCTGCCGCCCTCGGCCAGATGCAAGGCCGCATCGAGCCGGGCCATGCGCTCGGCCTGATCGGGCCAAACAAAGGCCATGAGCCGCGCGCCATCGCGGGCGGGGTCAAGCGGGTTCAGATCGACGCCGCGCCGCCCGTCATCGCCCGCCTCGATGTGCAGCGGGGCCAAGGGCGGCAACGCCCCGCGCCAGTCCGGGCGGAGCCGGACCGCGCTGCCCGCGCGGCCCAGGACGCCCAAGGGCAGATCCAGCGCATAGCGGTCGAACCACAGGTTCAGCCCGGCACTTGCCCCCAGTTCCGATAGCCGCAATGGCAGGCCAAAGCGTGCGGCGAGGTCCGCCGCGCCAGCGAGCAGAACCGCGCTGCGCCCGACCTCATTGGTCTGCGGCGCCGTTGCCACAAAGGCGCAAAGCGCCGCATCCTGGGCCAGCAAGGTCTGGCGCAGCGCCTGGGCCAGCGCCGGGTCGGGCGCCTGCCGGGGCGGATAGCACGCATGCAGCGCCTCGGCCGCGCCTGCGCGCACAAGCGCGTGCAAGCCCCCTGCGACCCGCAACGGCAGGGATGCGCCGCGCGGCCCCAGATCGCCGGTCCATCCCGCGACGCGCCGGGCCAGCGCCGTTTCCGATGGCCAGACCGATGCCAGGCCGCGCATCACCCGCGCGGTAAAGGGCGAGCCGAGGGCATCACAGGCCCGCGCCTGTGCCTCGAGCGCGGCAAGAAAGGGTGCTGACATGCCATCCTCCTGTCGGGCCACAACGGCCCGGCCCGGCCATGGTGAGGCATCGCGCGGCTTAGGTCAACAACTATGACCCATTTTCGGCTTGCGCCCCCCTGCGGCTATCCCCATGCTGGCCCAAGCCCGTGTGGCACGCCCCTGCTCTGGCCATCGCCCGGGGTCCGATGTCCGTGGCCCCAGACAACTTCGTTCACGACAGCCTTGTTGCAGAAAGACCCCGTAGGATGACCCCGCCCCCGCCCTTGCACATCCTGATCCTTGCGGCGGGTGCCGCGCGGCGGATGCGCGGCGCCGACAAGTTGCTGGAGCCGGTCGAGGGCGAGCCCTTGCTGCGCCGGCTTGCCCGCCACGCCCTTGCCACGGGTCTGCCGGTCACGGTGACGCTGCCCCCCGACCGCCCGGCCCGGCAAGACGCGGTCGCGGGCTTGGCGCTGGACCGGGTGGTGGTCGCGGATGCGGCAACGGGCATGGCAAGCAGCCTGCGCGCCGGCTTGGCACGGATTGCCCCGGACCGCGCGGTGCTGCTTTTGCTGGCTGACCTGCCCGAGATCACGGCCGAAGATCTGGCCCTGATGGCCCGGCACCAGACCGCCACCCCCGACCTTATCCTGCGCGCGACGGATCAGTCGGGGCTGCCGGGTCATCCGGTGGTGTTTCCGCCCTGGGCGCGGCAGGATCTGGCGCAAATCACCGGCGACGAAGGCGCGCGGCAGATCTTGCGCCGCCACGCCGACCGGGTGCAGCCGGTCGCCCTGCCCGAAGCCCATGCCACCACCGACCTTGACACGCCCGAAGACTGGGCCGCCTGGCGCCTAGGCCGCCAGTAGCACCCGTGCCTCATGCCCGCGCAAGGTGGGCCGCGCCGCCGGATAGGCTGCGCCCCCCTGCTCGGCCAGTTCGGGAAACAGGGCCAGCATCTCGTCGCGCTGCGCCGAGTCCATCGCGGCGAGCGTTCCGATCCCCGGCTGATAGCTTTCGGTCCATGCGCCTTCGGCCTGCAAGATCTCGTGCCGGCTGCACATGACATGGATATAGCTGATCCCGCGCGTCATCACCCGGGTGATGCCCGGCTGTCCGACCAGATGGATCGCCGCCACCAGAACCTCGCGGTCGCCGAACAGCAGTTCTGCGCGCGCCGCCTCGACCAGCATGCGGTGCTGCGGCGAGACCAGCATGTCAACCTGCGGCACGCCATTCCCAAGCGCGCCCCGCGCGATGCGCACGGGCCGCAAGGCGGGATTCACCACCAGATCGGCAAGACCAAGATCGCGCCGCCCGACCCAGCAGATGTCCTGAAACCCGCTGTCGCGCGTCAGCACCTGATCGCCCGGACGCAGATCCTCGACCCGGCGCAGCCCGAAGGGCGTGGTGATGCGCGTGCCGGGTGTAAAGCAGGGGATGACCTGCTCGATGCCGGTGAAGGTCATCGTTCCGGCCACGGTGCCATCGGGGTTCAGGAACTCGACAAAACCGTTCTGGCTATTGCCGGGCTCGAAATAGATATTGGTATTGTCCTTGCCCCAGGCCTGAAGATCGAGGGTGTCATAGTTGTCACCACCGTCGCCGCCAAAGATCGTATCGCCCGGCCCGCCGAACAGCAGATCGCGGTCATCGCCGCCGAAAAGCTGGTCCGACCCGGCCCCGCCGTCGAGCGTGTCGGCCCCGGTGCCACCATAAAGCAGGTCGGCACCATTGCCGCCGTTCAGCGCATCGGCCCCGGCATCGCCATAAAGCGTGTCGCTGCCGCCATCGCCGCGCAGCGAATCGTCGCCCAGACCACCGAACACCAGATCGGCGCCTGCCCCGGCCAGAACGGTGTCATTGCCGCCATAGCCAAGGATCGTGTCATTGGGCCCGTCGCTGCCGTCGATCTGATCGGTCTGCGCATCGGTGTAGCCGACCCCCATCAGATCATTGCCCGCGGTGCCATCGACAGCGCCGCTGAAATTCACGCGCTCGATCTCGGCAAAGGTCAGATCGGGGCCGGAGGTGAAGATGACGGTGCCCGCCTCGTCCGTCCCGCCGCCATAAAGGATGGTCTGCACATCGCTGTAATTGAGGATCAGCGTGTCGAAATTATCGCCGCCTTCGCCGCCGATCACGGTATCGCCCGCGCCGCCGGTCAGCGCATCGCGGCCATCGCCCCCCTCCAGCAGGTCGCTGTCCGCGCCGCCGTCAAGGCTGTCATCGCCCGCCCCGCCGCGCAAGGTGTCCACACCCGCGCCGCCCGTCAGCTGATCCTGCCCGGCGCCGCCCTCGATCAGATCGGCATCCTCGCCGCCATCCAGCGTGTCGTTGCCGTCGCCGCCATAGACGCTGTCAAGCCCCGCCCCGCCAAAGATCTGGTCGGCATCGCCTTCGCCCTGCAGCACGTCATTGCCAGCGCCGCCGATCAGCGTGTCGTTGCCACCCCCGGCAAAGACCGTGTCATTGCCTTCGCCGCCGTCGATCAGGTTGTTTCCGACCAGAACACCGCCCACGACATCATCGACCAGATCGTCGCCAGCGCCGCCATAGACGCTGTCATTCCCGGCGCCGAAATTGATCGTGTCATTGCCCGCACCGCCAAAGCTCTGGTCGTCGCCATCGCCCGCCTCGATGGCATCGGCCCCATCGCCGCCGTCCAGCGTGTCGGTGCCCGAGCCGCCAAACAGCCGGTCATTGCCGGTGCCGGCGCGGATGTCGTCATTCCCCTCGTCGCCCGAAAGGGAATCGTCGCCCGCGCCCCCCTCGATCAGGTCATCGCCGATGCCGCCGCTGATGGTGTCATTGCCCGAGGTCGCCGGAATCGTGGTGAAATGCACATCGGTGATGGCGATGACCTGCGCCACCGTCCCGCCCTGATCATAGTCGATTTCCAGATAGGCGACCGGACCGGGGATCGTGACCAGCATCGATCCGCTCTGGTCATTGTAATTGGTCGTGCCCGTGCCGGTCGCCGAGGGGGCGGTGCCGGTTTGCGTGCCGCCCTGAAAGGTGATCGTGACAGGCACGAGGTTGCCATTCGCGTCATAGGCGCGGATGGTGACGGTATCGACCCAGGCCGCGCGATCGAGGTCGTTGATGCGAAAGCTGACATTCGAGACGCTGTCGCTGTGGCCCGATCCTTCGACGCTTTCAAAGCTGATCGTGGTGGTGGCGGTCTGGCCCCGGGTGCCGCCCCCGGCCAATTGGGCGGCCGAAGTCTGGCTGAAGGGTTCGCCATCCGCGCGGTATTGCACCGTGTTGCTTTCCACCGAAAGCCCGGTGCCATTGCCATCGTTGCGATAGCCGACGCTGACCACGATGCCGCCGGTATCTTGCGAGAAGCCGCCCGAGACGTTCTGTTCGTCCGCGCCCGCCGCACTCCAGTCCAGATGCAGATCGGTGGCCGGGGTCGACGTGTCGCCAATCAGCGTGTCATTGCCCTCGCCGCCGGTCAGGATGTCGCTGTCACCACCGCCATAGACCTGATCCGCGCCTGCCCCGCCGTCAAGCGAGTCCGCCCCGTCCCCGCCTTCCATCCGGTCGGCGCCATCGCCGCCCAGCAAGGTATCGGCCCCGGCGCCGCCCTGCATCTGGTCGTTGTCCGCATCGCCCAGCAAACGGTCATTGCCCAGACCGCCGCGCAGCGTGTCATTCCCGGCCCCGCCGGCAAGCGTGTCGCCACCGGCGCCCCCGACCAGGCTGTTGGCATCGCTGTTGCCCGTCACGCTGTCATTGAAGCGCGAGCCGGTGACATTCTCGATCGACACCAGCTGATCGGTGCCAGAACTGGTGCCCGTGGCGCTGCCCGTGCCGGTGCCATTAGCAAGGGTTACGGTCACGCCGCTGGTTTCATTGACAAAGGTTGCGGTGTCGGTGCCGGTGCCGCCATCCAGAATGTCGTTGCCGGCCCCGCCGTCCAGCACGTCATTGCCGGCATCGCCGCGCAAGGTATCGGTGCCCGTGCCGCCCAAGAGCGCGTCCTGCCCATCGCCGCCCGAAAGCGAATCGTTGTCGGCCCCGCCCTCCAGCAGGTCATTGTCCGCGCCACCAAACAGCCGGTCAGCCCCCGCCTCGCCAAAAAGATAATCCTCTCCGGCTTGCCCGTTCAGCGTATCGTTGCCGGCACCACCATAAACCGTGTCATTGCCGACCCCGGCGTTGACGACATCATTGCCCCCAAACGCGTTGATGATGTCACTGGTGTCGCTTGGGACAGTGTCACCATTGATGGTGTTGTTGCCGTTGTCACCGTTGATCTGCGCCATGGGAACCAATCCACACACTTTAACTTAAATTGTGCGTAGTCCGCGAAGGCGGCGCGACTTGGGCAAATCGGGGCGGAATGGTGTCAGTCCGGGGGCTTGTTTCTGACAGGGCGACAATCGCGGCCCAGATGCGGCAGAAACGACAAAGGGGCCCCTGATCGGAGCCCCTGTGCCGTCGAACCGGGATGCTGTCGCGGACCCGGTCCGCGCTGCATAACCCTTAACGCACCAGCAAGCGCGCTTCGTGCTTCTTCAGCGTCTTGCGCGCGGCCTGATAGGCCTCCACGCCTTCGGGCGCCTTCAGTTCCGGGAACAGTTCCAGAAGTTCCGACCGCTGGGCATTGCCCAGACCCTTGAGCGTGTAATCGCCCGGTTGGAAACTTTCGGTCCAGGCCCCGTTCGACAACACCACTTCGTGCTGGTCGAACATGAAGTGGAAGTAGGTCGTTCCGACCGATTCCACCTGATGGATGCCCTTGCCGCCGATCAGATGCTTGGCTGCGACCAGCACTTCATGCTCGTCGAAGTAAAGCGCGGTGCGGTCGTTGGCCACCAGAAGGCGGTGGTTTGGCGACAGCATCATGTCACGTTCCGGCAGACCATTCCCAAGGCTGCCCGCCTTGACCATGATCGGGCGCAGATGCGGGTTGGTGGCGAAATCGTGCCAGCCCATCTCCTTGGCGCCCATCCAGCGAATTTCCTGGATGCCGTTGTCGCGGGTGATGACCTTGTCACCGACACGAAGCTGTTCCACCGGAACCTCGCCGCGCGGCGTCGCGATCAGCGTGCCAGGGGTGAAGCACACGATGTTTTCGATGTTGACGAACTCGGACCGGCCCACGACGTTGCCATCGGCGTCAAGGTATTCGACAAAACCGTCGAAGCCGTTGCCATCGCTGTCAACATTGGTGCGCACCACATTGCGTGGGCCAACACCGTTCAGGTCCAGCCGGTCGAAGTCATCGCCTTCGGACCCGCCAAAGACCGAGTCGCCTGCGCCGGTTCCGGTGAACACATCGCGGTCTGCACCGCCAAAGGCCACATCGGCAAAGCCATCCGGCGCGCCCGTCAGAGGATCGCCCATCTGGATCAGGTCATTGCTGAGCCCGCCCGTCAGGGTATCGGCGCCAGCGCCGCCCAGCAGCGTGTCATCTCCGGCATCGCCGTCGATCACATCATCGCCCGCGCCGCCATCCACCAGATCGGCCTGGAAGCCCGCGTTGATCGTGTCATTGCCGGCCCCGCCGCGCAGGGTGTCGTCGCCGTCGCTGCCGATCAGGCTGTCGTCGCCGTCGCCGCCCTCCAGCAGGTCATCGCCCAGACCGCCATCCAGCGTATCGGCCCCGGCGCCGCCAAACAGCGCGTCATCGTCGCCGTTGCCTTCCAGGCTGTCGTCGCCGTCATCGCCGTTGAGCGTGTCATTGCCCTCGTCGCCAAAGACCACGTCATTGTCAACGCCGCCAAAGACCAGATCATTGCCTTCGTTGCCACGGATCGTGTCATCGTCATCCATCCCGTAGATGGTGTCGTTGCCGAACCCGCCTTCGATGAAATCGGCGTTGTTTTCGGGGCGCAGATCGCCCGCATCATTGGGGATGTTGATGACATCGGGGAAGGACAGATCAAGCCCGCCGAAGATCAGGTCATCGCCACGGCCGCCGTCGATGCTGTCATTGCCTTCGGAGCCGATGATGGTGTCACGCCCGGCCCCGCCATAGAGCGAGTCGTCGTCCACACCGCCGTCCAGATAGTCGCGGCCATCGCGGCCGAACACCCGGTCGGCATCGTCGCCCGAAAAGATCGTATCGTCGCCGTTGCCGCCATAGATGGTGTCGCGGTTGTTCAGCGGGTCGGCATCGGCCGGATAAAGCCCCGGATAATCGATGTCGGGGGCCGGAACCGGCGTGCGGGTGTCGATGAAATCATCCCCGTCGTTGCCTTCGATCACATGCTGGCCGCCGCCGCCGATGATGGTGTCATCGCCGCCTTCGCCAAACACGCTGTCATCGCCGCGCCCGGTGTGGATCTGATCGCCACCCTCGCCGCCAAAGATCGTGTCATTGCCCTCGCCGGCCAGGATCGTATCCTCGCCATCGCCAGCCACGATACGGTCATCGTTCGGGCCGTCGCCGGGGATGATCGCATCTTCGCCATCGACCACATCGCCATCGGTCGGATCGACATAGGTTTCGTCGATCAGATCATTGCCGACGGTGCCGCGCACCACCCCGTCGCGCCCATCGGGCGTGCCCACCTGAATGACCACGGTTGCGGTATCGCTCAGCACGCCATCGGTGACGGTATAGGTCACGCTGGTCGAGCCGGTGAAACCGGGGTTCGGCGTGAAGGTTATGGTGCCATCGTCATTGATCGTGGCAACCCCATCCGCCGAAGCGGTCACGCCGGTGATGGTCAGCGGATCGCCATCGGCATCGGTGTCGTTTTCAAGCACGTTGATCAAGACCGGCGTTGCCGCATCGGTGCTGACGTAGTCGTTTTCGGCGATCGGGGCGTCGTTCACATTCTCGATCGTGACCGTGACGGTCGAGGTCGAGGTGTTTCCGTCGGGATCGGTCACGGTATAGGTGATCGTGTCGCTTGGCCCGTTGTAATCGCGGTCGGGCGAATAGGTGATGGTGCCATCGGGATTGATGGTCACATCGCCGCGCGTCGCGGTGGCCGAGGTCACGGTCAGCGGCTGGCCGGTCGGTGTCGTCACCGCATCCGGGTTTGCCGTCGGCGCGCCATCGGTCGGCAGCAGCACGTTTTCGATGTTCACAAAGGTCATCGTGCCGGTGCTGACGCCCGCATCGTCAAAGAATTCGACCGTGCCGTTTTCGGCATTGGTCGGATCATAGGTCACGGTGAGCGGACCCGCGCCGCGCAGGTCAAGCGTATCGAAGTCGTCGCCTTCTTCGTTGCCGTCCACAAAGGCACCGGGGCCGACATTGACAAAGGTGTCGCGGTCGCCGCCGCCCGCCATCGTGTCGGCCTCGCCGCCGCCGTTGATCAGGTCGTTGCCCGCACCGCCAAAGATCTGGTCCTCGTCGATGCCGCCGAACAGCACGTCATCGCCCGCGCCGCCCAGAAGGGTGTCGTCATCATCGCCGCCGTAGATCGTGTCGTTGCCAACCCCGCCCGAAAGCGAGTCGCGGTTGTTTTCGGTGTCGGGATCAATCGCATCGGCCAGATGGGTCGGGTCGGCCGCATCGGCTGGCGTGCCGCCATGGATCAGGTCATCGCCCAGATCGCCGGCGATCGTGTCGCTGCCCTCGGCCCCGATCAGCGTGTCGTCGCCGTCATTGCCATTGACCACATCGGCATCATCGCCCGCATTGACCGAGTCATTGCCCGCCCCTGCGGTGATGGTGTCGGCATCGTCGCCGGTAAAGATCGTGTCATTGCCCACGCCCCCAAAGACCACATCGCGGTCGTCGGCCGGATCGGCGTCGGCGGGGTAAAGCCCCGGGAATGCGCGGTCGGGCGAGGAGGTCTCGCCACGGGTGTCGATGAAATCGTCGCCCGCGCCGGCATCAGCGGTATCGCTGCCATCGCCACCGACGATCAGATCGTTGCCGTCGCCGCCCCGTATCTCGTCGTCGCCTGCGCCGCCGTCCAGCACGTCATCGCCCACAACGCCCAGCAAGGTGTCGTCATCCGCCCCGCCGAACAGGCTGTCCTGATCCGGCCCACCGCTGAGCAGATCCTCGCCCGCGCCGCCAAACAGCTGGTCATCGCCGGTGTCGCCGGTCGCCGTGTCATCGCCGGTGCCGCCATAGACCACATCATCGCCTTCTCCGGCGGTGATCGTGTCGTTGCCTTCGCCGGCCAGCACGGTGTCTGCACCGCCATAGGCCAGAACGATGTCATCCTGGGGGCCCTGCCCCGGGATGATGGCATCGTTGTTGTCGATGAAATCGCCATCCGGGTCGCCGTCATAGGCGGTGTCGATCAGATCACCCGCAACAGTGCCCTCAACGATCCCGTCGCGCAGCGGCGGCGGCGGATCGACGGGCGGATTGTCAACGGTATCCGAGATCGAGAAATACTCGACCGACCCCGGGAAATGTTCGTCGATATACTGCAGGCTGGCCGGGGGCGAGGTGTCCTGGCTGGCACCGATCACCCAGTTCTGGTTGATCGCGCCCATATCCATCGTCAGATCGCCCGGAACGCTGTCGCCAAACATTGCGCCGGTGGTCTGGTTTTCGATCTGGACAAAGCCGCCCGCGCCAGACGCATCCCAGGAATAGGCGATCTTGATCTCGTCGCCCGGATTCTGAAAGCCGGGCTCGGTTTCGAACACGGTGGTGCCGGTCGCACTTTCGTGGCTG
>JALOSF010000104.1 GCA_025458525.1 Cypionkella sp.
TTGGTGAACAGCGTCGGGTCAAGTTCCTTGACGCGTTGCAGCAAGCGCAAGCTGTGGAAATAGCGCGCGCCGGGCCGCACCTCCAGATACAGGCCCGGCACGGTTTCAAGGTTGTGGTTGAACACATCGGGCCGCGCCTCGACCACCTTTTCCAGCGCGGAGGGCGCGCATTTCAGGAAATCGGGCGTCAGGATCTCGATCGTGGTGCCGGGGCTGCGATGGCGCACGGCGCGGATGGTCTGGGCAAAATGTTCGGCCCCGCCATCGTCAAGATCGTCGCGATCGACCGAGGTAATGACCACATGGTTCAACCCGAGTTCAGCCACCGCATGGGCCACCCGGCCCGGCTCGAAGGCGTCCAGCATCTGCGGCTTGCCGGTCGCCACGTTGCAAAAGGTGCAGCCACGGGTGCAGATCTCGCCCATGATCATCATGGTGGCGTGGCCCTGGCTCCAGCATTCGCCGACATTGGGGCAGCCGGCTTCCTCGCATACCGTGACCAGCTTCTTCTCTTTCAGGATCTCGCGGGTCTTTTTGTAGCCTTCGGAGGTCGGCGCCTTGACGCGGATCCAGGACGGCTTCTTCGGCTGGGCATTGTCGGGACGATGCGCCTTTTCCGGGTGTCGCTGGTCGGGAATGGTCAGATCGCGCAAGGTCATGCTCCCCCTCTTGGATGACATGAGATGTAGAGCAAACAGGCCCTGCGCACAACTGCGCCAAAGGGCGCAGCGCCATGCGTGGCGGTCATGGCTGCCTTGCTCGCCAAGGCCCGCTGCCCCAAGACCCATCGCCCGTGCCAACCTGCGCATCGCCCCCCGTCTGCACCGTTGCGCCGGCGTCAGCGCAAGGCCGCGAGGGGGGGGGCGACCGCGACAGAGGTCAGCCGATGTAATTGCGTTGTTCGCCCACCACTTCCTCGTAATGGCGGCGCAGGCGTTGCAGCGCGATGCGCAAGACCACCTTGCCCGAGCGCGCGGCCCAGCCCATGCGCTTTTCCGCCGTCTCGATGCCTTCAAGAAAGCAGCAGACCCGCAAGGCGACATCGCCAAGACCGGGGCCAAGGTCGCGCAACGCCGCTGCCACCCGGTCGCGCGCGCGCGCCGGCCCCTCGCCATGACCGGCATCGGGGCGAAAGGCGCCACGATCCCCGGCGGTCAGAAAACGCTCCCAGTTCTGGGCGACACGCGGCCCCATCTGCGCCAGTTCGAAATCTTCGCGCAGCCGTTCCGCCGCCCGGATCAGGTCGTTTTCCAGAAAGGGCTTGCCATCCTTGTCGCGGCGACGGCCCAGGGCCGCGATCGGGCTTTCGGCCATGTTATAGCGGATGCGGCGCGAGGTGCCGGCTTCCTCGATCTGCCGTTCGTCCCAGACGCGGTGCTGGTTGGCAAAGGGCATGGCCGCCTCGGCCAGCCCCGCCTGATGCGCGTGGCGCGCGACATCGGCCTCATCGATCATCCGCTTGAGCGCGGCGCGGCCCGCGGCTGTGATGTCATAGGTGGTGACGCGACCCTTCTTGCGGCAGGCGATCCAGTCCTTGAGCGCGAAGGCCTGGGCGACATTGCGGTCCACCACGCCGGTGCGCGCCTGCTGGCCATCGGGGGATTCGCGCAGGATCACCGCCTTTTCAAGATCGGGGGCCACGGCCAGCACGGCGCCCGGTTCGGCAAGTCGGCGCAGCACGCGGCGGCCTTCGCGCGACAGGGTGGCTTCGTCCAGCTTGAGGGACTGGGCGCGGAGAGGAGCGGTCATGTCAGGAACTTCCTTTTTGTCTGCGACATGCGACCTGTCCCCCAGAAGGGCCAAGGCTTCATCCACCAAAGGGTCCTCACGGCGCGCTTCACAGCGGCGCACCTGACGCATCACGGTCGAGGCATGAGCCCCTTGGCGGCGCGCCAGTTCCCGAAACGTCACCCCGATGCCGGTATGGTCAAGGTAAAGTCTGACAGCGTCGGGAAGCCATTCGGGCAGGTCAAATTCGGCGGACAGGTTCGATGTCATCTTCGTTTCCGGTGCCGCCGTGCGGGTTCCAAGCTCAAACAAGGTTAATACAACCTGAGAGAGATTCGGTTACGCATTGGTTAATTTCGGCGACTGTGTGGATAATTGTTTAAGAAAATGAAACGAATTCGAATGGACCGCACGGTTATCCACATAAAACGCAACGCAAGGTTGTTCGATTTATGCTGGCCTGGAAACAATTAGGAGTTGTGCCGTGACCGACCTTCGTGCCCGCCTTGCCGATCTGCGCCGCCCCCGTCTGCTGATGCATGCTGCCCGTTTCGGGCTGTCCGACTATCGGCGCGAGCGCGATCTGAAGCGCCTGGTCGCCTTGCCCGCCTCGCCCGAGGCCACCGTGACGCAGCTGCTGTCGCAGGAGGACAGGTTGGAGGAACATCGCAAGCGCGGTGATGCGGGCTATTCGATCGCCAACCACATCGAGGTGCTGATCGCGCTGCTGGCCGAGGCGCGGCTGGTCAGCGCGGGCAACTGAGGCCGGGCCGCCATCGCGGCGGCCGGCCCCGATAACGGCCAGAGGATCAGATGAAGGCGTCGGGCATCGACGCCTTTTTCTGTGCCACATAGGCATCCAGTGCCTCGCGGATCGCGGGGTCGAGACTGGGCTGCTGATAGTCGGACAGCTGCTTTTTCACCCGTTCCGCCGCCAGCGCCTGCGTGTCGCGCGCGCCCTCCTCGGCCCAGGTTTCAAACGGCTTGTAATCCAGCAGGTCAGAGCGCCAGAAGGCCGATTTGAAATTGCCCTGGGTATGGGCGCAGCCCAGATAATGGCCCCCCGGCCCGACCTCGCGGATCGCATCCATCGCCTGACCATTGGTGTCCATCATCACGCCCTGTGCCAGATGATGCAGCGTGCCAAGCTGATCGGCATCCATCACGAATTTCTCGTAGGAACTTACCAGCCCGCCCTCCAGCCAGCCGCAGGCGTGCAGCATGAAGTTGACCCCCGCCAGCAAGGCCATGTTGAGGCTGTTGGCCGTTTCATAGGCCGCCTGCGCATCGGGCAGTTTCGAGCCGCAAAAGCTGCCGCCCGACCGATAGGGCAGGTTCATGCGCCGTGCCAATTGCCCCGCGCCATAGGTGATGTGCGCGGCCTCGGGCGTGCCAAAGGTCGGCGCCCCGGAATTCATGTCGATGCTGGTGACAAAGGCGCCAAAGATCACCGGCGCGCCGGGCCGCACCAATTGGCTATAGGCCACACCCGCCAGCACCTCGGCCAGAACCTGCGTCAGCGTGCCGGCGACCGTGACCGGGGCCATCGCCCCGCCGACGATGAAGGGGCTGATGATCGAGGCCTGATTTGCCCGCGCAAACACCTCCAGCGCGCCCATCATGATCCCGTCAAAGGTCAGCGGGCTGTTGATGTTGATGAGAGAGGTCATCACCGTGTTCTGATCCACGAAATCGGACCCGAACAGGATTTTCGCCATTTCGACCGAGTCGACAGCACGGCTGGGTTCGGTGACAGACCCCATATAGGGCTTGTCCGACAGCACCATATGCGCGTGCAGCATGTCGAGATGGCGCTTGTTCACCGGCACATCGGTCGGTTCACACACCGTGCCGCCCGAATGGTGCAGCCATTTCGACATATACCCCAGCTTCACGAAGTTCTGAAAATCGTTGAGCGTGGCATAGCGGCGCCCGCCTTCGATGTCGCGCACGAAGGGCGGGCCGTAAACCGGGGCCAGCACCAGATTGCGCCCGCCGATCTCGACATTGCGGGCGGGGTTGCGGGCGTGCTGGGTAAAGCTGCTGGGGGCGGTTGCGCACAGTTTGCGGGCAAGGCCGCGCGGGATGCGCACCCTTTCGCCCTGCACATCGGCGCCTGCTGCCTTCCACAGCGCCAGGGCACCGGGATTTTCGACGAAATTCACGCCGATTTCTTCCAGAACCGTATCGGCATTCCATTCGATGATCGACAGGGCTTCGTCGTTCAGGATCTCGAAATTCGGAATGTTGCGCTGAATGAATTTGGCCGACTCAAGGCTGACAGCGGTGCGCTCGGCCCGCCGTGCCGATCCGCCGCCGCCGCGCGTCCGGCGCGCTTCACCCGCTACATCGCTCATGCCATGATCCTCCAAAGCCGTTTGGCGCCCTTATGCCGCCAAACCGCCCCGCCCCGCCCCGCGTTTGCGTCATCTGAGGCCCAAAAACGACATTGCGCCCGGCGCTCCGGTGCGGACAGGGGGAACTGCCGCCAAAAGCCCTTTCTCCCCCTTGCGATTCTGCGCCCGCCTTCGTATGCGGGCGCATGACCCAGCATGACCGTCTTTTGATCATCGACTTCGGCTCTCAGGTGACGCAGCTGATCGCGCGCCGCCTGCGCGAGTTGAACGTCTATTGCGAAATCCATCCGTTCAACAAAGTGGACGATGCCTTTCTGGCCGCCTTCGCGCCAAAGGCCGTGATCTTTTCGGGCGGTCCGGCTTCGGTGTTCCAGGATGGCGCGCCGATGCCGCCCCAATCGGTGTTCGGCTTGGGCGTGCCGATCCTTGGCATCTGCTATGGCCAGCAGGTGATGATGCATTGTCTGGGCGGGCATGTCGAACGCGGCCATGGCACCGCCGAATTCGGCCGCGCCTATGTCACGCCAAGCGGGACCGGCCTGCCGCTGCTGGAGGGCTGGTTCGACCCCAACACCACCGGCGGGCGCGAACAGGTCTGGATGAGCCATGGCGACCATGTCTCGAAGATCGCGCCGGGGTTCGAGGTCTATGGCACCTCGCCCAACGCGCCCTTCGCCATCACCGCCGACACCTCGCGCCACTTCTATGCCGTGCAATTCCACCCCGAGGTGCATCACACCCCCAAGGGCGCGAAACTCTATGAAAATTTCGTGCGTCTGGCGGGATTTACCGGCGACTGGACGATGGGCGCCTATCGCGAGGAAGCGATCCGCAAGATCCGCGAACAGGTGGGCGATGCCAAGGTGATCTGCGGCCTGTCGGGCGGCGTGGACAGCTCGGTCGCCGCCGTGCTGATCCACGAGGCGATCGGCGACCAGCTGACTTGCGTCTTTGTCGATCACGGCCTGCTGCGTCTGGGCGAGGCGGAACAGGTCGTCACCATGTTCCGCGACCATTACCAGATGCCGCTGATCCATGCCGACGAATCCGCGCTGTTCCTTGGCGCGCTCGAAGGGGTGTCCGACCCCGAGGTCAAGCGCAAGACCATTGGCCGGCTGTTCATCGACGTGTTCCAGAAACACGCAACCGCCGTGGGCGGCGCGAAATTCCTGGCGCAGGGCACGCTTTACCCCGACGTGATCGAAAGCGTCAGCTTCTCGGGCGGCCCCTCTGTCACCATCAAATCGCACCACAATGTCGGCGGTTTGCCGGAAAAGATGGGCCTGAAACTGGTCGAACCCTTGCGCGAATTGTTCAAGGACGAGGTGCGCGCCCTGGGCCGCGAGCTTGGCCTTCCGGCGAGCTTCATCGGCCGCCACCCCTTCCCCGGCCCCGGCCTTGCGATCCGCTGCCCCGGCGAGATCACGACCGAAAAGCTGGACATCCTGCGGCGGGCGGATGCGGTCTATATCGACCAGATCCGCAAACACGGCCTCTATGACGAGATCTGGCAAGCCTTTGCCGCGATCCTGCCGATGAAAACCGTGGGCGTGATGGGCGACGGGCGCACCTATGACTACGCGCTTGCCCTGCGCGCGGTGACGTCGGTCGATGGCATGACAGCGGATTACTACCCCTTCACCCATGATTTCCTTGGCGAAACCGCCACGCGCATCATCAACGAGGTGCAGGGGATCAACCGCGTCTTCTATGATTGCACCAGCAAGCCGCCGGGCACGATCGAACTCGAATGATACGGCTCAAGGGTCATCTGATCTGTATGTCCGAGGACGAGGCGGCGCTGGTGCGCCAGCATCTGCCCGAGCATATCCGCCTCAGCCGGGCGGAACCGGGCTGCCTGTCGTTTGACGTGGCGCAGACGGATGACCCGATGATCTGGGACGTGCAGGAAAGTTTCCGCACCCGGGCCGATTTTGACGCGCACCAGACCCGCACCCGGGCCAGCCCATGGTTTGCGGCCACCCGCCATATCCTGCGCGATTTCCGGGTCGAGGAATTGCGCGACTAGGGGCACGCGCCGCCAGGCTCTGGACACCGCCTGCCCAAGCGGCCAGAAGGGTGGCATGACAACGCTTTCCCCCTCTGCCGCGCCCTACCGCCCGCTTGCCGCGGTTTTGTGGATGCTGGGCTCTGTCCTGTCGTTCAGCGGCATGACGATTGCCGGGCGCCAATTGAACGGTGTGCATGACACGTTCGAGATCATGGCCGCACGATCGCTTGTCAGCTTTGTTCTGGTGATCGGCGGCGCCCTTGCGCTTGGGCGGCTGCGTGACATCAGTGCCGCGCGGCTGGGCGGTCATGTGGCGCGCAATGTCATTCATTTCACCGGGCAGAACCTGTGGTTCTGGGCCTTGTTGATGATCCCGCTCGCGCAGCTGATCGCGATCGAATTCACCTCGCCGCTCTGGGTGATCGTCTTGTCGCCCTTGCTCTTGGGGGAACGGATCACCGGCGCGCGGGCTTTGGCCGCGGGGCTTGGCTTTGTCGGCATCCTTGTGGTGGTGCGCCCGGATTTCACCGCGCTGGACTGGGGCGTTCTGGCGGCGGCGGGGGCGGCGATCTGCTTTGCCGCGACCAATATCGCGACCAAGCGGCTGGCGCGGCATGAAACCATCCTGTCGATCCTGTTCTGGCTGACGGTCACGCAATTCCTGTTCGGATCGGTGCTGGCGGCCTGGGACGGCCAGATCACCTGGCCCACGGCGGCGACCGCGCCCTGGCTTGTCATGATCGGTGTCACCGGGCTTCTGGCGCATCTGTGCCTGACATCGGCCTTGCGCGCGGCCCCCGCCACCTTTGTGATGCCGGTCGATTTTCTGCGCCTGCCGTTGATGGCCCTTGCAGGCGCCCTGCTTTACGCCGAGGCACTGGAGCCCCTGCTGTTTGCCGGGGCCGCGTTGATCGTTCTGGCCAACTGGATCAACATCCGGGCCGAGACGCGAAAGACACACCGCGCAGACGCGAAATAAAATGACGCGGCGTCATTGATTGACCCGTCAAGCCTGCGTCAATTAGCGTCATGGTCAGGGGAAATCCTGAATTCGGGGATGAGGAAAAATGAAGAATACCATGATCGTCGCGGCCTGTGCCGCGCTGTCCGCAGGAGCGGCGCAGGCCGGCGGATTTGAACGCTCCGGCCTGCCGCTTGGCTTCATGTTCGAAGCGGGCACCTATGCCGAACTCAGCTACGGGTCGGTGAACCCAAGCGTGTCCGGCCAGACCAATGCCTTGTTTCCTGGCGCGCTCGGTGGGGCGGGTTTGCGCTCGGGTGACGTGGCGGGGTCCTATTCGACGGTCGGCCTCGCCTTCAAGACGGATCTGAGCGACAAGCTCGCCCTTGGCCTGACCATCGACCCGAGCTTTGGCGCAGATGTGCTTTATCCCACCGGGTCGAACTACCCGCTGCGTGGCTCGAATGCACGGCTGCGCGGCGAGACGCTGGCCCTGATCGCGAAATACAAGGTGACCGATAATGTCTCGGTCATCGGGGGGCTGCGGTCGGTGGGGATCGGCGGCAATGTCTCGCTGTCGACCACCACGCTGCCCGCCGCACCCGGCGTGCCGGTCAATTTCTACAACGCCTCGTTCGGTTACACGCGGGACATCGGCTATGTGATTGGTGTCGCTTATGAAAAGCCGGAAATCGCCCTGCGCGTCGGCCTGACCTATGCCTCATCGACCACCCATGATTTGCCGGTGACAGGGGTGGCGCTGTCGTCGCTTGGCCCGGTCGCCTTTACCTCCTCGACCGAGGTGGAATTGCCCAAGTCGCTGACGCTTGATTTCCAGTCGGGTGTTGCGGCCGATACGCTGGTCTTCGGCTCCATCCGCTGGGTGGACTGGACCTCGACCACGCTGATCGCGCCCAATGCTGGCACGGCGAACCCGCTGGTCAGCTATTCCAAGGACACGATCACCTACAGCCTTGGCGTGGGCCGCAAGTTCAGCGACGCCTTCTCGGGGGCCATATCGATCGGCTATGAAACCTCGGCTGGCGGCGTGGTCGGCAACCTTGGCCCGACCGACGGGTTCCGCAGCATTCAGGTGGGCGGCACCTATACGCATGAAAACATGAAGATCACCGCAGGCGTCCGTTACGTGGATGTGGGCGACGCAACCGCGCTTGGCGGGGCCGGCTCCTTCTCGGGCAACAAGGCGATCGGCGTCGGCGTGAAGGTCGGCTTCACCTTCTGATCCGTCCCGCGCACCGCCACCGGCCCGCCCCCTCACCGGGGCGGGTTTTGCATTGAACCCGGCCGCCGGGGCGGGTAACTGTCGGGCGCAGTCATGGGGAATGGGCGATGATCTACGCATCCGGGGCCGACTATCGGGCGGCGGACCAAAAGCGCGTGCTGTTGTTTGGCATGTCCGGCCTTGGCAAGACGCATCTGTCGAACATGCTGCGCGCGGCGCGGGCCGAACAGGGCGGCTGGTTTCACTACTCGGTCGATTACCGGATCGGCACCCGATACATGAACGAATACATCGCCGACAATTTCAAGCGCGAGGCGATGAAAGTGCCGCTGCTGCGCGAATTGCTGATGAGCGATTCCGTCTATATCGCGTCCAACATCACCTTCGACAATCTGGCGCCGCTGTCCACCTATCTGGGCAAACCGGGCGATCCGGCCAAGGGTGGCCTGCCCTTTGCCGATTACATGCTGCGTCAGGATCAGCATCGCCGGGCCGAGATTGCCGCCATGCTCGACACCGCCGATTTCATGACACGGGCGGCTGATCTTTACGGGTATCAGAACTTTGTCTGCGACACGTCGGGGTCGATCTGCGAAGTGGTGGATCCGGCCGATCCGGCCGATCCCGTGATGCGGCAATTGGCCGATACGCTGCTGCT
>JALOSF010000105.1 GCA_025458525.1 Cypionkella sp.
CGATTTTCAGCCGCCACATCTTTCGCAACGCGCTGATCCCGGTCATCACGATTTTCGCCATTGTCGCGGGCTATCTTTTGGGCGGAACCGTGCTGGTTGAAACGGTGTTCAGCCTTGATGGCGTGGGCCGGCTTCTGGTCAACTCGATCCTGCAGCGCGATTATCCCGTGGTGCAGGCCGGGGTGATCCTGACCGCCAGTGTCTTTGTGCTGATGAACACGCTGGCCGATATTCTCTACAGCCTGATCGACCCGCGCGTGGCAGAGAAATCCGATGGCTAAGCGCATTGACACCCTACGATCCCTGGCGCGCAGGGCCGGGCCGGTGACCGTGGCGGCAGCCCTGATCCTGACCGCCCTGATCCTGATCGGCCTGATCGAACCGTTCCTGCCCTCGGCCTCGTTCAAGGAGGTGGCCTCAGGCCCCCGCCGCGGCGCACCTTCGGCCGAGTTTTGGCTGGGCACCGACAACCTTGGCCGATCGGTTCTGGCGCGGATCCTTGAAGGCATCCGCCTGACCTTCCTGCTGTCTGCGGCGGCAGTGTTTCTGGCGGGCGTGGTGGGGGCTGCGATCGGCATGGCCGCGGCCTGGTATCGCGGCTGGCTGGACCAGATCATCGCGCGGCTTGCGGATGTGCTCTTTGCCTTTCCCTCGATGATCTTTGGCCTGATCGTCGCGGCCATTCTGGGGCCGGGCGCGCTGTCTGCCGTTCTGGCGATCTTCTTCATCGTGCTGCCCACCATGGTTCGCGTGGTTCGCAGCGCCGCGCTTACCGTCGTGGGGCGGGATTTCGTGGTGGCCGCGCAGATTTCAGGCGCCTCGACCCTGCGGCTTCTGGCGGTTCACGTCTTGCCCAACGTCGCTTCGGTGACGGTGGTGCAAATGGCCTACCTCATGTCCATCGGCATGATCATCGAAAGCGGTCTTTCCTTCCTGGGCCTTGGCATCCAGCCGCCCGCCTCCTCGCTGGGCGTGCTCTTGCGCGAAAACGCCGCCTTTCTGAACATCGCACCATGGATGGTGATGGGGCCGGGCGCCGTGCTGACGCTGACCATCCTTTGCGTCAACTATTTCGGCGATGCTGCGCGTTCAATCATCGAACCCGCCAAGCCCCGACCGCTGGAGTAGCCCATGACTACAGCGATCCGCTTTGACGATTTCGTGCTGGAATTTGGCAGCGGCGCGTCGGCCGTGCGTGCGCTGGACGGGGTGACCCTGTCGGTGCCCGAGGGCTGCCTTTTGGGCATCGTCGGTGAAAGCGGCTCGGGCAAAAGCACCGCGGCCTTCGCCGCCGGCCGCCTGATGCCGCAGGGCGTGCAGCCGACATCCGGGCGGCTGGAGGTGCTTGGCCGCGATGTCTGGACCCTCTCGATCCCAGACCTGCGCCAGATGCGCGTCAGCGACCTGCGCTATATCTTCCAGGACCCGATTGCCACCCTGGACCCGACCAAGAAAATCGGCTGGCAAATCCGCGAAGCGGCGGTGGGCGGGGCCAGCCCCCAGGACATCGCCGACGCCCTGCGCAATGTCGGCATGAACGACCCCGACCGCGTGGCCGCCTCCTGGCCGCATGAATTGTCGGGCGGCATGGCGCAGCGCGTCGTGATTGCAATGGCCCTCATTGCCCGTCCCCGCATCATCATCGCCGATGAGGCGACCTCGGCGTTGGATGCCTCGGTGCGCACCCGTATTCTGGAACTGCTGCGCGACGTCAGCCGCCAGCGCGGGATCACCCTGATCCTTGTCAGCCATGATCTGTGGGCGGTGCGCAAATTCTGTGACCGGATCGCCGTCATGTATGGGGGCCGCGTTGTCGAAGAAGGTCCGGCGGACCGGGTGTTCGACCAGCCCGCCCATCCCTATACCCGCGCCCTGCTGGCCGCCACCGTCGGGCACGAGGCGCGCGGCGACCGGCTGGCCACCATTCCCGGCATCCCGCCGCTCTTGCATGGGGCAAGCCCCGGCTGCGCCTTTGCGCCGCGCTGCGATCATGCCCAGGCCGGGCTGTGCGACAGGATGCGCCCGCAGACCGAAGCGGTGGAAGAAGGCTGGCACCTGCTGTGCCACCTTTGGCAAGACATCCGCCAGAAAGGCCGTTCCCATGGCGCTGATTGAGGCTGTCAACCTTGGCATCGATTTCACCGTCGGCCCTCCTTGGGCGCGGCGGCGCCTGCGCGCCTTGCAAGAGGTGTCGATGACCATCGAGCCAGGCGAGATCATCGGCGTTGTCGGCGAAAGCGGCTCTGGCAAATCGACCTTCGGCAATCTGTGCATCGGTCGCACCCGCCCGACCATGGGCCAGCTTCTGTATCGTGGCCGCCCCTTGATCGATGTACCGCGGCGCGAAAGGGCAGGGCGCTTTGCCGCCGTCCTGCAGCACCCCAAATGGTCGCTCAACCCGATGCTCAAGGTGCAAACCTCGGTCGCAGAACCCTTGCGCATCGCGGGCAGTGCGGGCACCGCCGCCGAATTGCGCCAGAAGGTCGGCGCGATGCTGGAGTTGGTGGGCCTGCCCGGCAGCTTTCAGGATCGCCACCCGCACGAGTTGTCAGGCGGCCAGCGTCAGCGCGTCTCCATCGCCCGCGCCCTGATCACCCAGCCCGAATTCGTGCTCTTCGACGAGGCGGTTTCGGCGCTGGATGTGTCGGTGCAGGCTCAGATCCTGAACCTTATCAAGGATCTGCAAGCCAAGGTCGGCTTTTCTGCCATCTTCATCAGCCATGACCTTGCCGCCACCCGCTATGTCGCCAGCCGCATTGCGGTGCTTTACGCAGGCCGCATGGTGGAAGACGCCCGGTCCGAGGTGTTCTACGGCCTTGCCGCCCACCCCTATGCGCGCGGGCTGCAATTCGCCTCTGGCCTGATCGACGATGAAAGCATGGAACTGCGCCTTGGCCAGATTGATCTGGACGCCAAAGGCTGCCCTTTGGCCGAACGCTGCCCCATCGCATTGCCTCAGTGTCGCAACAAAGTGCCGCTCATGCAAGATACCGACAGGCACCGTGTTTCTTGTCACGCTGCAGAAACCAAGTCCGCATAGAGCCCTTGGCATGTCTTTAGGGTCAGGACCCATTGACCTGCTTGAGACTGCCGTCGCTGCGTGATTCACGGCCCCGAACTGACGGGGTTGGTGTTGAGCAATCTTTTCTGGCTGACGGACGAACAGATGGAGCGGCTGAAACCGTTCTTTCCGAAGAGCCATGGCAAGCCGCGCATCGATGATCGGCGGGTTCTGATCGGCATAATCTTCATCAATCGCAATGGCTTGAGGTGATGCGATCCGCCGCGTGAGTATGGCCCGCCGAAGACGCTCCATAACCGATGGAAGCGGTGGGGTGACATGGGGGTCTTCGCCACGATGATGGAGGGGCCGGCCTCAAAAGGCACCGAGCAAAAGACCATCATGATCGACGCAACTTAGCCCATTGTTGGTGAACTCGGTCCCATTGTCGCTGACGATGCAGGCCGGTTTGCCGTAAACCCTGACCAGCGCATCCAGCTCCCGCGCCACCCTGGCCCCCGAGATGCTGGTGTCTGCGATCAGCGCCAGGTTCTCGCGGCAGCAGTCGTCGTTGACTGCCAGGATGCGGAACTTCCGGCAGGCCCCGAACGTGTCGGACAGGCAGTCCGTGGACCACCGCTGGTTCGGGCGAAGCGGCACCGGAATTGGCATCCGACTGCCGCGTGCCCGCTTGCGGCCACGCCTGCGACGGACCGACAGGCCCTCCTCCCGGTAAATCCGGCAGAGCTTCCTCTCGTTCATGATCATGCCTTTGCGCTCCAGCAGGATGCCCACGCGCCGGTAGCCGAAGCGACGGCGCTTCGCGGCGATCTTGTGCATCTCCTCACGGATTTCCGGGTTGTCGGGGGGCCTGTCATGCCGCATCGTCTTCGGATCGACACCGATCAGGGTCGGCGCATGCCGCCGACGGACCGGCGTTGAGAGATCGCCGTCGCCCGGTCTCTCGGACCCGTGGCGTTCCCGGGCTCCGTCCATCATCGCCCGCAGCACCGCGTCCCGCCGCGCCATCGGTGTCGTCAGTGTTTTCCCAGCAAGTCTTTCAGAACCACATTGTCGCGCATGGCATCTGCCAGCTGGCGCTTGAGCTTCGCATTCTCGTCTTTGCGCTGCTTCAGCCGCTTGGCGTCGGACAGGTCCATCCCGCGATACTTGGCCGTCAGCTTGTAGAAGGTCGCGGGGCTCAACCCGTGCTTCCGGCACAGCGCGGAGGTCGGCAAACCGGCCTGCTGTTCCTTGATCATCCCGATAATCTGTTCGTCGTGGCTTACGCGGCCCCATCATGGGCCACGGTCCCCGCCTCATCGGTGAAACGGCTTTTCCTCATGTCGTCTGCGCCTTCTCAGGTTGGGCAGACTCTACATCACACCGAGGGATCTTCCGGGGGCCAGGTCAAAGGCACCGCATAGGGCACGGTGGCCTGATAGTGGTGGAACCGCGCGCCATAGCGGGCGGCAAAGCGGCGTTCCTTCAGCCGCGGGGCCAGCAGGCAATAGGCGGTGTAGCTGAGGGCCAGTGCCAGCTGGTCCGGCGTCCAGACCGGCACCGTCCAGAGCGTCAGCGCGAAGGCGACATAGATCGGCTGGCGGATGATGCGGAACAGGCCCGCGGTCGGCATGTCGGGGAACACGGGCCGCACACGCGCCATCAATGACATCCAGCCAAGCGCACCCGACTGCACCTCGGCCCCCGCATCGAAACTGGCCTTGAGCAGCAGCAGCCAGCTTGCGCCGTAGGCACCCGTGACGATCCAGAACAGCGCCCCTTCCGCCCGCCACCAGACGATGCCCGATGGCGTCCAGAGGGCAAAGAGTGCCAGCAGTTGTGCCGAGGCGATGATGGCGTAGGTGGTGGTGGCCAGCGTGGCGCCATGCGGGCCAGGGACCAGCCGCGCCAGGATGCGCCCGCCCCGGCCGGTCAGCAGCCATGAATGAGCCAGCGGAAACTGCACGATCAGTGCGGCGTTGGCCAGCACGGCCCAGGGCCAGGGCACGGTGCCCAGGCTTTCGCTCAGGCCAAAGAACATCGCCAGGATCATCGCCAGCACCGCAACCGCAAACAGCGCATGGCAGATCAGGCCAAGGGCGAGGGCGGCCATGATGCGTGCCGCACCCGCCGGGGGCCGCAGGGCGGCGCGGACCAGCGTTACCAGCCGGGCGATGCGCGGGTCGGTGATCGTCATGCCGGCACCAGGGCATCCAGCAGGCGCGGGATCTGCTGCCGAACCTTGAAGAAACCGGCGCTGGCATGGGGCCAGATCGCACGGTCCCAGTCCCGTTGCCATTCGCACAGCGCGATGCCTTGCGCGGCCAGGGCGGGCGCGGCGGCATCCAGCCAGTCGCGCAGCGGTCCCTGCGTGACGTAGGGCGTGGCAATCTGCCGTGCTCCGGCTGCCGCAGCCCAGCGGACAAGGGCGCCGGGGTCTTGCGCGCGCAGGGCCAGCGCGGCCCCGCCGGCGCGGGCCGCGGCGTCGGCCAGGGCCGCTGCCTCGAACCCGGCCACGGCATCCGACACCGGCAAGGGGGATCGCAGGGGGCTGGATGCCAGCGTGGCGGTGGTGCGGATGTCGAAACCGGCAAGGCCGAAATCCTCGACCCGGCAATCCTCGTCCGTGATCAGCAGGGCGGTGGGCGCGTCCGGCTGCGGCGGCGTGAACGCCCGCAGCGGCAAAAGGGGCGGCAGGCCGTCCGGTTCCGTCGCTTCCAACCCTTCGGTCACCTCGGCCAGATCGGCGGGGCGCGGGGCAAAGCGTCCGGCGGTAAAGGTCGCGATGTTCGCCGCATCCGCCGGATAGGGCTTGCCGCGCGTGTGCAGCCCCGCAACCCAGCGCCAGCCCAACGTGTTCGATGCCGCATCACCATCGAGAAGGTGGCGATAGAAGAAATCCGCCCCCACCCGCCAGGGCAGTTGCAGGGTGAAAATCCAGATCGAGGCAAACCACATCCGGGCGTGGTTGTGCAGGTATCCGGTGGTTGTCAGTTCGTCCGCCCAGGCATCGAAACACGCAAGCCCGGTCTGGCCCTGCACCGCCCGTTCGACATCGCGGCGCAGGCGGCGATCGCGGTCCATCTGGGCCAGGTCGCCCTCAAGCCCCGCGCGGTAGCTGGCCCAGACCTGCGGGCGGCGTTCCAGCCAGCCCTTGAAATAGCCGCGCCAGAACACCTCCTGCACGAACTTCTCCGCATCCGCGGGCCCGTGCGCGGCCAACGCTGTTGCGACGGCATCGGATTCGAGCACCAGGCGGCGCCGGATATAGGGCGACAGCTGCGAGACCGCCTTGTGCGCGCCAGGTCCGTGATCGGTGTTGCGGCCATTGGCATAACGGCGCCCCATGCGGGGCGCAAAGGCCGCAAGCATTCTTTCGCCTTCGGCGCGGGTTGCAATCGGATCGGTCATGGGTCGGGGGTCTTCCGGTGGGGCAGGACTGGGGTTGATCCGGCCAAGTGTCGCGACGCAGGGCGCTTTCAACGCGGCGCAATGTCGCTGTCGCAGTGCCGCGCGACCATCGCGCGCAAGGCAACCCGCGCCCGCAGTTTCGCCGCCATCAGGTACATTCCGCCGATCTTGCGGTGCAAGAACAGTGTCGCCGCAGGCGGCACATGCGCAAGGTCGCGGTCGTTGCCAATGGCAAGGCCCATGTCGCGCAACCGTTCCAGCAGGTCACTGCGGCCAAAGTCGAACGGGGTATCCTGCCGCAGCGGGGTCATCGCCACCTCGAACATCGACTGGATCAGCGCCTGGCGATGCGGCGGCGTGGCCGGGCCGAAATAGCCGATGCGCAGCATTGCGGCCCGTGTCTCGTCCGTCCCGCCCTGCAGCGCGACCCGCGCCAGCGCCCGGAAATCCGCCACCAGGTCCGGGGCGACGGGCTGGACCGCGCCAAAGTCCAACAGCACGATACGCCCGGTTTTCGGATCGTGGCGGTAGTTGGCAAGGTTCGGGTCGGTCTGCATCAGCCCGAAAACGAACAGTTCCTGCAAGACAAGCTCGATCAGCGCCTTGGCCACCCGGTCGCGCGTCTCTTGCGGGGCGGTCACCAGACTGTCCAGCGGGGCAGAGTCCAGATAGGTCATCGCCAGAACCTGCGGTGTGCACAGATCGGCGTGCAGTTCGGGCAGCGCAAAGATATCAGACCCCGCCAGCAGTGCGCCAAAGCGTTGCAGGTGCCCGGCCTCGGCCGCATAATCGGCCTCGGCGTGCAACTGGCGCTTGGCCTCGGCCAGAAGGGGTGCGATGTCCATCGCGCGCGGCAGAACCCCCGGCAGGCGCAGCAGCGTGGCCATGTTGTCGACATCGCTGTCGATGCTGGCGCGCACGCCGGGATACTGCACCTTGATGGCAAGGTCGCGGCCATCGCGGGTAACCGCCCGGTGAACCTGCCCGATCGAGGCCGCCGCAAACGGCCGCACGTCGAACCGGGCAAAGCGCGTGTACCAGCCCGCGCCCCATTCGGCGTTCAGCACGGCCTGCAACTGTTTGGGCGGCATGTGGCGGGCATCATCCCGCATCCGGCCAAGGACGGCCGTCAGCTCGTCCGGCAGGACAAGGCCGGTATCCATCGACAGCATCTGGCCCAGCTTCAGCGCCGCGCCGCGCAGATGCGACAGGCCATCGGTCAGGCGCAGCATGTTGGCCGGGGTCAGCAAAAGCTGTGCGGCATCGGGCCGCTTGCCTTGTGCCAGCGCCCGCAACCCGCCTGCCGCAACGCCGCCCGCGATGCCGGTGGCGATGCTGCCGAACTGCAACAGCCGCCCGACACGGCCTGTCGGCACGGCGGCGCCTTGGTCCTCGTCCCGAGGCATCGCAGGATCCGCCGTCATCGCGATACCGCAGAGCCTTGCCAGCGCAACCGGCGCAGGTGCCAACGGTATATCGCCGGGGCCAGGACAAGGTCGTATAGCCCCGAGGCGATCTGCCGGATGCCCGGCAGGCCCACGATGCGGGCCAGCCAGCGATACCTTGGCATCCGCGCCCAAAGCACCAGAAACGCCGGGATGCCCGAGGTCAGCTGCCCCTGGTGCAGCACGTACAGACGCCGGGCCGCGGTATCGGCGTCGATCCCCCACGCCGCGCGCGCATCCGTGTTCAGATCGTCGAACCGGATCGGCAACCCGGCATCGCGGCAATAGCGGGCGTAATGCCCGATCTCGAAATTGCAGACCGGGCAGTTGGCGTTGAAGAGGACGGATGTTTCAGGATCATGGGTCATGGGCGTGACATAGGTCGCCGCACCGAAAAGCCAACGCGCGCGTTGGCGACGTCATTGCAGCCTGCAACGTCGGCAAACGGCGCCTCGGCGAACCTGAAACGTCATGGATCGGCAGCGCGGGTTCAGCCGCGGTGGCCAAAGGCCGCCGACACCTGCCGGGCGGTGCGCGAGACGATGCGGGCCAGCGTGCCATCCGGGCTGGTGTCGACCCGGCCCGTGCGCCCGAACACCGTCAGCGCCATCCGCAACCGGCCCGAAACGTCGAACACCGGGGCGCTGACCGCCCCGAACCCGTCGCCGCCGCCATTGTTCAGCACCGAAAACCCGCGGCCGCGGGTGTCGGCGATCAGCGCGCCCAGGGTGGCGCGGTCGCGCGGGGCGTTGGGGCGGCCGGAATTGCGGTTCTGTTCCAGTTCGCGTTCGATCAGCGGATCGGTGCGGGCACCATCCTCGAAGCTGGCAAACAGCACGCCGGTGGCCGAAAAGGTCAGCGGGCAGTGATGCGTGGGCGCGATGGTGGTGGCAAAGTCGTGCCGCGCCTCGATCACGCGGATCATCGCGGGGCCCTTGGCCGTCCAGACTGCCAGGGCCGCGGTTTCGCCCACCATCTCCACCAGTTCGCGCAGCATGGATTCGGCGGCCTTCAGCGGTTCGAACCGGGCGAATCCCTTGATGCCCAGCTGGAATGCGGTGGGGCCCAGGTCGTATTTCCCGCTGTCCTTCGCTTGGCCATCGGCCTGGATCAGAACCTCCAGCACTTTGCCAGCGACTTCAACGGATTGAACCCCGATCTGGTCGGGCTTGCCGCGGATATCGGTGTCGGTCTGCGGCATGTCCATGGTCAACCATCCTTCCCTCTGCGGCCCCGTCGGGCACGCGCGCAATCTTTGCTTGACAGGTTTCCCTGTCGTAAGCAATGTTATGTAAAACAGTAATAATTATGCAATACATAAATTTTTGTCTGGATTAGGAAAGACAAGGCAGAGCACGATGTCGCACCTGGGGGAGGGGATGGCATGACACAGGATCTGCCCGGCTTGCTGGCCGGGGATGTGGCGGTGGTGACGGGCGCAGCGCAGGGCAATGGGGCTGCGATTGCCCGCGGGCTGGCGGCCTCGGGCGCGGCTGTGCTGCTGTGTGATCTGAACGGCACAGGCGCGCAGGCCGAAGCTGCGCGCATCACCGCCGCGGGCGGGCGTGCACAGGGCTTCGCGCTGGATGTGGCGAACCGCGCGGCCTGCATGGCCTTTGCAGCGCAGGCGGCGGATGTGTTCGGCCCGGTGTCGGTTCTGGTGAACAACGCGGGCATCACCCGGCGCACGGCGCCGCAGGACCCGGATTTTCTGGACCATCTGGATACGCAGCTGGACATCAACCTGAAGGGCAGCGCCAACATGGTGGTGGCGCTGCTGGACCAGTTGAAGGCAACGAAGGGCCGCGTGGTGAACCTCGGGTCCATCGCGTCCTTTGTCGGCTATCGCAACTCGGCCAGCTATGCCGCCTCGAAAGGCGGCGTGATCCAGCTGACCAAGGCGCTGGCCTGCGACCTTGCGGCCGATGGGGTTCGCGTCAACGGCATTGCCCCCGGCGTCATCGCCACGCCGATGACCGAAGGCACCCGCGCCAACCCCGAGGCGATGGCGCGGTTCATGGGCCATACGCCGCTGGCCCGCGTGGGCCAGCCCGAGGAACTGGTGGGCCCGGTGCTGTTCCTGGCCTCGCACCTGTCCAGCTACGTCACCGGCGTGATGCTGCCGGTCGATGGCGGCTATCTGGCGAACTGACATGCCGAAGGATGCACCGATGACCGACCAACACGCCGATACCCTGCCCGAGATTGCCTGCGACGTGCTGGTTGCCGGGTCCGGTGCCAGCGGCATGACGGCGGCGATCGTGGCGGCCCATGCCGGGCTGTCGGTGATCGTGGCCGAAAAGGAACCCGTTTTCGGCGGCACCACCGCGCTGTCGGGCGGTTACCTGTGGGTGCCGAACAATCCCGTCAGCCGCAAGGCCGGGGTGGACGACAGCAAGGACGCCGCCCTGGCCTATATCCGGCACGAGGCCGGCAACCAGTTCGACGCCGCCCGTGCCGAGGCATTTCTGGATGCCGGGCCCGAGATGGTGGACTACATGGAAACCCGCACCAAGGTGCGGTTCGAGGCGTCGCCCGCCTTTTCCGACTATCACCCCGATGCCCCGGGCGGCACGGCCGGGGGCCGGTCCATCCTGGTGCAGCCGACGCAGGTGTCGATGCTGGGCAAGGATATCGACCGCCTGCGCCCCCCGCGCAAGGAACTGACGCTGTTCGGGCTGGCAATTGGGTCGGGCAAGGAGCTGTGGCATTTCTACCGGGCGTTCAAGCGGCCGGAATCCTTTGCCTATGTCACGAAACGGCTGGTGAAGTACGGGATGGACCGCGCGCTGACGGGCCGGTCGCAGATGCTGACCAACGGCAACGCGCTGGCGGCGCGGCTGTTCCGGTCGGCCCGCGATGCGGGGGTGGATGTCTGGCTGGACAGCCCGGTGAAATCGCTGCTGCGCGACGGGTCGGGCGCCGTTCTTGGCGCCGTGGTGCTGACCCCGCATGGGCTGCGCCGGGTGGTGGCGCGCAAGGGCGTGGTTCTGGCCTGCGGCGGCTTTCCGCAGGATGTCGCGCGGCGCCAGACGCTTTACAAGCACCCCGCGGCAGAAGGCGAGCATGTGTCGGCCGCCAGCCCCGGCAACACCGGCGACGGGCTGCGCCTGGCCGAGGCGGCAGGGGCCGCCACGCTCATGGATTACCCCAACGCCGCCGCCTGGGCGCCCACCAGCCTTGTGCCGCGCCCCGATGGCACCAAGGGGCCATTCCCGCATTTCATCGACCGCGGCAAACCCGGCGTCATCGCCGTGCGCCGTGACGGGCGGCGGTTCGTGAACGAGGCGAACAGCTACCACGATTTCATCCAGGGGCTGGAACGCGCCACCCCGCCCGGCGAACCGGCCGAGGCCTTCCTGATCTGCGACCACCGCACCATCCGCAATTACGGGCTGGGCCATGTGAAACCGGCGCCGATGCCACTGGGGCCGTCGATCAAGTCCGGTTATCTGATTGCGGGGCGCAGCCTGGCGGAGCTGGCGCGCAGCGCAGGCATCGATCCCGCGGCGTTCGAGGCAACGGTCGCGCGCATCAACCAGGACGTACCCACCGGCACCGATACCGAATTCGGCCGCGGCAGCACCGCCTACAACCGCTTTCACGGCGACCCCGAGGTCAAGCCGAACCCTTGCCTTGCCCCCATCAAGGATGGCCCCTTCTACGCCATCCGCGTCATTCCGGGCAGCATCGGCACCTTTGCGGGCATCCGCACCGACCATCACGCCCGCGTGCTGGCGGCCGATGGCGGTGTTGTGCCGGGGCTTTATGCCGTGGGCAACGACATGGCCAGCGTGCTGGGCGGCAACTATTCCGGCGGCGGCATCACGCTGGGGCCGGGGATGACCTTCGGCTACATCGCCGGCCGCCATCTGGCAGGCCAGCGCGCCTGACCCCGCCGCCCCGCCGCGGGAGGGCGGCGGGGCGGTTCACCAACCCCGCGGCGCGGGCAGCGCCGACACACCAAGGGAGGACCGAATACCATGAAGCTTTCCACCATCCGCGCGGCCGGGCTTGTCCTGGCCATGGCACTCGGCGGCACCGCGGCGCAGGCCCAGACGGAACTCAAGCTGTCCTACAACCAGCCCGCCACCTCGGCCGCCTGGACCGAAGTGATCGCGCCCTATGCCGACCGGCTGGAATCGCTCAGCAGCGGCAAGCTGAAGGTCGCCCGCTATCCGGGCGAGGTGCTGCACCCCGTGGCCGACGGCTTCCGCGCCGCCGCCACCGGCATCACCGATGTCACCTCGGCCTGGCCGCTGTATCAGGCCAGCAGCTTCAAGCTGTTCCATGGCCTTGGCCTGCCCGGCGCGCTGCCTGCCAGCGACATTGCCACGGTCCGGGTGATGGACGAGCTTTACGCCAAGCACCTGAAAGGCGAATACGAGGCGATGCGGGTGAAACTGGCCTTCAACGCCTCGACCCCCAGCTATGATATCCTGTCCACCAAGCCCATCACCTCGCTGGACGACCTCAAGGGCCTGCGTATCCGGGCAGGCGGGGCCACCGCCACCCAGATCGTCGAACGGCTGGGCGCCATCCCGGTCACCATGTCGATCACCGATTCCTATACCGCCTTCCAGCAAGGCGTGGTCGATGGCATCATCCTGGCCAGCGCCGACATGGTCGCCTATCGCATGATCGAGGTGGGCAAGCACTTCTACGAAATCGGCGTGGCGCGCATCGCCATTCCGCATGCCATCAACGCCGCCTATTTCGACGGCCTGCCCGCCGAGTTGCAGGACGTGGTCGCCAAGGCCGGGCAAGAGGCCGGGTTCGACTATGCCCGCATGTACATGGGCCTGACCGAAGGCGCGATGGCCAAGATGGCCGAGGCCGGGGTTACCGTCGTCAAGGCCAGCGACGCCGACCGCGCCCGCATCGCCGAGCTGCTGTCGCCGATGTGGGATGACTTCGTGAAGGCCAATGGCGGTGCCGGTTCGCCGGCCGAGGCTCTGGTCGCCGACATGCGCGCCCTGAGCGAAAAGTATGCCGGCATGAGTGATGCCGACATCCTGGCCCTGCCGCCGGTCGAAGGGCTGCGCTGAACCCATGCAAAGGCCCGGCCCCGCAGGGCGCGGGGCCGGGTGCCCAACCGGCCACGGGGGTTGTGATGCGGATCCTGTCGCGCGCCTTGTTCGCGCTTTCGGCCTATGTCTGCCTGCCAGCGATCCTTGTGCTGATCGGGCTGGATGTGGTGCGGCGCTACTTTCTGAACGCCCCGCTTGTCTGGGCGCAGGAGGCGGCAACCCTGGCGCTGTTCCTGGCCA
>JALOSF010000034.1 GCA_025458525.1 Cypionkella sp.
AGGCAGTGGTGCTGGCGCGCGAGGATACCCCGGGCGATGTGCGGCTGGTGGCTTATGTGACCGGGGGCGCGGCGGAGGCGGCTTTGCGCGCGGGGCTGGGGGCGGTGCTGCCGGAACACATGGTGCCCGCGAATATCGTGGCGCTGGAGGCGTTCCCGCTGACCCCCAACCGCAAGGTGGACCGCAAGGCCTTGCCCGCGCCGGGGGTGCGGGGGGTGGCGGAGGCGGCGTTTGTGGCGCCCGCGTCGGATGTGGAAAGCCGGATCGCGGCGATCTGGGCGCGGGTTCTGGGCGTGCCGAAGGTGGGCGCGCGGGATAATTTCTTTGCGCTGGGCGGGCATTCCCTGCTGGCTGTGCAGGCGCACCGCGAAATCCGCGAGGCGCTGGGGGCGACGAAACTGTCGATCACCGACATCTTCCGCTTTCCGACCCTGTCGGCCTTGGCGGCGCATCTTGATGACGGGCCAAAGCCGGTGGTGCAGGCGGCGCCGGTCGCCGGGTTGGACACGCAGGCCGGGGCGCGGCTGGACGCGATGGCGCGGCGACGGGCGATGCGGGCGGGGCGGGCTTAGATGCCCGGGTCGGCGCTGCTGGCGGCCTTGGGGGCGATGCTGCCCGTGGGGGCGGCGGCGGGTTGGGCCGATCTGGCGGTGGATCATCCGTTGATGGCAGGCGAAGCGGTGCCGGGGGCAGTGCCGCTTCGGCGGCGCGAGTTTGCGGCGGGACGGGCGGCTGCGCGCATGGCATTGGCGCAGCTTGGCCTCGGGGGGCTGGCGATCCCGCGCGGAGAGGACCGCGCGCCGGTCTGGCCCGCAGGCTTTACCGGGTCGATCACCCATACACGGCAGGTCTGTCTGGCCGTCGCGGTGCCGCTGGTGCTGTGCCGGGGGATCGGGATTGATCTGGAGGACGACAGCCCGCTGCCTGCGGAGTTATGGGAGACGGTGCTGCGCCCAGACGAGCAGGCGGGGATGACGGGCAGGGCTGCAAAAGCGGTGTTTTGCGCCAAAGAAGCGGCGTTCAAGGCGCAATACCCGGCAAGCAGGACGCTCTACGGCTTTGACGGTATGCGCGTGCGGCTCACGGGCGCGCGGTTCCGGGCAGAGTTTACCACGGCGGTGCCCCCTTTCACGCTTGGCGATGCGGTCGAGGGGCAGATTGCGCGGGTGGCGGGGCATGTTCTGGCCCTTGCACGGCTGTCTGCGCCGCAGCGCAGCGACGATTTGTCGCGACAGGGCGGAAATTCGCGCTAATATTCCAACCGTTGCAGATGTGAACAGGCCTGCGGCGAGGTTGGAGGATCAGATGAACAAGTTAGTCGCCATAGCCTGCGTGATCAGTTGGTCGGGCTTTTGGGCCTTTGGCTATCTGGCCCTGTCGGCGGATCATCAGGATCAAGGGCAGATCATGGTGGCAGGTGTGCTGGCCGCCCTTGGATTTCTGACCGGGATTTTCGCCTATCTGAAACTGGCCCGCGACAAGCCGGTGAATTACACGCGGGTGCGGCAAGGCTAACGCCCGCTTTGCCCTTGTCCGGGGGCAGGGCGCGCCTTACCTGAGGGTCATGAAAAACCTTATCCCCTTCATGCCCAAGCCGCCCATGGTTCCCGTCATCCGCCTGCAAGGCGCAATCGGGACGGGGGGGCGCAGTCTTTCCGACGCTGCGCTGGCCCCGGTGATCGAGCGGGCGTTTTCGCGCGGCAAACCGGCGGCTCTGGCGCTCGTCGTGAATTCGCCCGGCGGATCGCCTGTGCAATCCTCGCTCATCGCGGCGCGGATCCGACGGCTGGCCGATGAAAAGAACGTGCCGGTGCACTGCTTTGTCGAGGATGTCGCGGCGTCGGGCGGGTATTGGCTGGCGGTGGCGGCGGACAAGATCTGGGTGGATGCCTCCTCTCTCGTCGGGTCGATCGGCGTGATTTACGCCAGTTTCGGCTTTCACGAGTTGATGCAGAAGAACGGGGTGGAACGGCGGGTGCATACGGCGGGCAAGTCGAAATCCTTTGCCGACCCGTTCAAGCCGGAGCGTCCCGAGGATGTGGCGCGCATCCATGCAATGTTGGCCCCGCTGCACGAGAATTTCATCGCCCATGTCAAGGCGCGGCGGGCCGGGCGGCTGAACCCCGATGCCGACCTGTTCAACGCCGATATCTGGGTGGGGCAGGCGAGTGTCGATCTGGGGCTGACCGATGGGATCGGCCATCTGGTGCCAAAGATGAAAGAGATTTACGGCGACAAGGTTCGGCTGGTGCCCTTCGGGCAGCGGCGCGGCCTGTTGCAACGCTTTGGGCTGGATCTGGCCGATACGGTGATGGGCACGGTCGAGGAGCGCGCGCTTTGGGCGCGCTACGGGCTGTAGATGCTGGTCAAGGTCATCCTCATCTTCTTGCTGGCCATGGTTTTGGTGGGCATGGTGGGCAAGCTGGTGTTTCCCTCTGCCATCGACCGGATGAAGGCAAAAGCGCGGCTGCGGTCCCCTGTCTGCAAATCCTGCGGGCGCTATGTCATCGGCAAAAGCTGTGACTGCGGGAAAAAGGGCTAGGACATGACGGCATTGGTGACGGGCGCGGGCAAGCGGTTGGGCCGCGCGATGGCGCTGTATCTGGCGCGGCGCGGGCATGATGTTGCCGTGCACTATTCAAGCTCGGCCACCGAGGCCGAGGCGGTGGTGGCCGAGATCCGCGCCATGGGGCGGCGGGCGGTTGCGGTGCAGGCCGATCTGCTGATCGAGGCCGAGGTTCAGGCGCTTGTGCCGCAGGCGGTGGCCGCGCTTGGGCCGCTGACGGTGCTGGTCAACAATGCGTCGATCTTTGAACATGACACCGTGCAGACCGGCACGCGTTCAAGCTGGGACCGCGCGATGGAATCGAACCTGCGCGCGCCCTTCGTGTTGATGCAGGCCTTTGCCGCCCAATGCCCGAAGGGGGCCGTCGATGCGGCGGGAGAGCCGATTGCCCAGGGCCTTGTCGTGAACATGATCGATCAGCGCGTGCACAAGCTGACCCCCGAATTCGCCAGCTATACCATCGCAAAGATGGGGCTTTGGGCGTTGACCCGCACGGCGGCGCAGGGGCTTGCCCCCGATATCCGGGTGAACGCCATCGGGCCCGGGCCGACCTTGCAGGGCGCGCGGCAATCGGCCGAGCATTTTGCGGCGCAGCGGGCGGCAACGGTTCTGGGGCGCGGGGCCGACCCTGCCGGGATCACTGCGGCGCTTGGGTTTTTCCTCGACTCGCCTGCCGTTACGGGCCAGATGATCGCGGTGGATGGTGGCCAGCATCTGGCCTGGAAAACGCCCGATGTGCTGGGTGTGGAGTGATCCCGCAGGTGACACAGCGTCAAGTTGTCCACTTTTAACCTTTCGTTCACACATGCGTTACACAAGCCTCTGATTTTCAATGGATTTACGGTTATACCAAAAATATTTCCATAAAAATCAAAGGCTTATATTTATGCCTAAAAAATGGGCAGTTTAACGAAATGGGCCAAAAACAAGGGAAATTCGGCTGTGGCGAAAGTTTTTCCGCAGGGTTATCCACAGAAACGGTGGACTTCTTCCCCCTTGCCCCGGCCGCGATATCATTGCAGCGATAGGGCAGAATCAATGACCAAGAGATGAGGGATTTCGAGGGTGCCAGCGTGACAGAGCAGATCCCGCAAGACCCGGCGCAAGCGCAGGCCGTGCCGACCGGGCAGGCCGTGATCCAGAGCTATCTCAAGACCCTTGACGCCTCGCCCGGCGTTTACCGCATGCTGAACGCGCGCGGCGAGGTGCTGTATGTCGGCAAGGCGCGCAACCTCAAGGCGCGGGTGTCGAACTATGCGCGGGGCCATGGGCATTCGTCGCGCATCGCGCGGATGATCTTTGAAACCGCCAGCATGATGTTCCTGACCACGCGGACCGAGGTCGAGGCGCTGCTGTTGGAACAGAACCTGATCAAGCAGCTCAAGCCGCGCTACAACGTGCTGATGCGGGATGACAAGAGTTTTCCCAACATCCTGATCTCCAAGACCCATGCTTATCCGCAGCTGAAAAAGCATCGCGGCAAGAAGACCGAAAAAGGCGCCTATTTCGGCCCCTTTGCCAGTGCGGGGGCGGTGAACCGGACGCTGAACCAGTTGCAGAAGGTGTTTCTGCTGCGCAACTGCACCGATGCGATGTTTGAATCGCGCACCCGGCCCTGTCTGCAATACCAGATCAAGCGCTGTGCGGCGCCTTGCGTGGGCAAGGTGACGCCCGAGGCCTATGCCCAGCTTGTCGCCGATGCCGAGCGGTTCTTGCAGGGCAAGACCACGACGGTGCAGGCCAATCTGGCGGCCGAGATGGCCAAGGCATCCGAGGAGATGGCGTTCGAGCGCGCCGCCGCGCTGCGCGACCGCATCCGCGCGCTGACGCAGGTGCAGCAAAGCCAGGGCATCAACCCGCAGGGCGTGGCCGAGGCGGATGTGGTGGCCCTTCATCTGGAGGGCGGGCAAGCCTGTGTGCAGGTGTTCTTCATCCGCGCCAACCAAAGCTGGGGCAACCGCGATTTCTATCCGCGCACCGGGGCGGGGGCCGAGGAGGCCGAGATCCTGACCGCGTTCCTGACGCAGTTCTACGACGACAAGGAGCCGCCGCGCCTGATCCTGCTGTCGCATGCAATCGAGGATGAGGATCTGGTGGTGCAGGCGCTGTCCGACCGGGCGGGGCGCAAGGTTGAACTGGCGGTGCCACAGCGCGGCGAAAAGGCGGAGCTGGTCGAAAATGCCGCCCGCAATGCCCGCGAAAGCCTTGCCCGCAAGATGGCCGAGGGCGCGACGCAGAACAAGCTGCTGGCCGGGCTGGCCGAGGCCTTCGATCTGGACGCGCCGCCCCGGCGGATCGAGATTTACGACAACGCCCATATCCAGGGGTCTGATGCGGTGGGCGGCATGGTGGTGGCGGGGCCAGAGGGCTTCGTCAAATCGCAATACCGCAAGTTCAACATCAAGTCGGCGGCGGGGGCCAATTCCGACGATTTCGGCATGATGAAAGAGGTGCTGACCCGCCGGTTCGAGCGGCTGCTGAAGGAAGACCCGGACCGCAAGTCCGACACCTGGCCGGACCTGTTGCTGATCGACGGCGGGGCGGGGCAGGTGTCGGCGGTGGGCGAGATTCTGGCCGAGCTTGGGGTGGACGATGTGCCCTTTATCGGGGTTGCCAAGGGCATCGACCGCGACGCCGGCAAGGAGGAGTTCCACCGCCCCGGCGAGCGGCCTTTCGCGCTGCAACGCAACGATCCGGTGCTGTATTTCGTGCAGCGCCTGCGGGACGAGGCGCACCGCTGGGCCAATGGCGCGCATGTGGCCAAGCGGGCCAAGGCGGTGGGGGTCACGCCGCTGGATGACATTCCGGGCGTGGGGGCGACGCGCAAGCGCGCGCTGCTCGCGCATTTCGGCAGCGCCAAGGCGGTGTCGCGCGCGGGTCTGTCGGACCTGATGGCGGTGGACGGGATTTCCGAGGCGATGGCGCAGGTGATCTACGACTATTTCAACGCGCGGGGCTAAGGGTGTCGCGCTGCCAGTCCGGCGCATAGGCGCAGGTGGTGCAGCCCGCGAAATCGGCCAGCCGGTCCAGCTCTCGCGCCAGTTTCGCAAGGCGTGCCTTGGGCAGGGACACCCCCGCCTCGGGCCAGAAGGCGCGGATATGCAGCGTGCCGCTGGCCCGGTCGGCGCGGGCATCGATCCGCCCGATCAGGCGGATGCCTTCCAGCACGGGAAAGACGTAATAGCCGTATTGGCGCTTTGGCTCGGGCACGAAAACCTCGATCCGGTAGTGAAAGCCAAACAGCCGTTCGATCCGCTTGCGGTCGCGCAGGGCGGGGTCGAAGGGCGACAGGATGCGCAAACCGCCGGGCGGGTCGGGAAGCGCCGTCAGCCGATCCGCAAGATCGGGGCGGGCCAGGGCGGGGCGGTGGCTGCCATCGGCTTGCGTCACGGCGATGCGGATCAGGCGGCCAGCGGCCTGTTCGCCCTGCGCCCAGACCTGCACCTGTGGCTTGTCGATGGCATTCCAGTAGCGGGCAATCTCGCCCTCATCGGCAAAGCCGAGCGCGGCAAGGGCCGAGGCGCAGGCCCAGTCGTGGTGCTCCTCGACAGAGGTTTCTGCGTGCAGATGGGCGGCGGGGATGACGTTTTCGGGCAGATCATAGACCTTTTGGAACGCATCGCGGCGGGTGACGGCGATCTGTCCGGTGCGCCAGAGCCATTCCAGCGCGGTCTTTGACGGGTGCCAGTCCCACCAGCCGCCCCGGCTGCGCGGCTCGTCCTTGCCGACATCGCTGCTGCTGACGGGGCCGTGTTTGGCAATGTGGGTCAGGATGGTGTCGAACTGCGCCGCATAGCCGCCGGGGAACCAGCGCTGCCATTGGCTGTGCAGGCGGGCGGTGTCGCGGGCGAAGCGGTGCTTCCACTGCGGGTAAAGCGCGATCGGCAGGATCGAGGCGTCATGCGTCCAATGTTCGAACAGGGCGCGGTCCTGTTCCAGCAGGCGTTTGAGCGCGGGCGGGCGATAGCCGTGCCGCCGTGCCCAAAGGATCATGTGATGCGCCCGTTCGACCGAGGCGATGCTGTCCACCTGCACGAAGCCGATGCGGTCGATCAGACCGGCAAGCTCGGGACCGCGCGCAGGGCCGGACCGAGGTTCGGTCAGGCCATGGTGGTGCAAGAACAGGTGGCGCGCTTGCGCATTGGTCAAGATCATGGCGCAAGGGAACAGCGCCTTGGCCTTTTGGTCAAGCCGCCTGTGCCGCCCAGACGCGCCGCGCCTCGCGGAATGTCACAAGGCGGCGTCCGGCTTCGTCCCACAGATGCAGGCGGGCGCAGGACAGGCTTTGCCGAAGCGTCAGCACCTGCGCCTCGGCCAGCATCGGGTAGTCGCGCAGGATTTCCGACAGGCGATAGAACGGGATGCGGCTGTAGAGGTGGTGCACATGGTGGATGCCGATGTTCGCGGTCATCCAGCGCAGGGGCTGTGGCAGTTTGTAGTGCGAGCTGCCCATAAGGGCTGCGTCATGCATCTGCCAGTCGATTTCGTGGTCCCAATAGGTGTCTTCGAACTGATGCTGCACAAAGAACAGCCAGACGCCGATGGTTGCCGCCGATACCACCGTGGGCACGAAAATGAGGACCGGAACCTGCCAGCCACCCAGCAGATACAGGCCCAGGATCAGCCCGGCCAAAACGGCATTTGTGCCCATGGCCGACAGCCAATAGCGCCAGCCGGCGGTCATCAACCCGATGGGCAGACGGTATTCAAGCATGAACAGATAGGCCGGCCCAAGGCCGAACATCACGATCGGATGCCGATAGGCGCGGTAAAGCAGGCGCCCCAGCAAGCCGCGCTTGTGGTATTCCTCGACCGTCAAGGTCATGACATCGCCAATCCCGCGACGGTCAAGGTTGCCGGCATGCGCATGGTGGATGGAATGGGTGCGTTTCCAGACCGTATAGGGCGTCAGGGTCAGGACGCCGATCGCACGGCCCACCCAATCATTCGCCTCGCGGCTGGCAAAAAAGGATTGATGGCCGCAATCGTGCTGGATCAGGAACAGCCGCACAAGCCAGAAACCGTTCAGGATCGCAAGGACAAGGGTCAGCCAGGCGCTGACCGACAGCGCGGCCCAAGCGGCGGCCCAGAACGCAAGGAATCCGGTCAGGGTGACGGCGAGTTCGAAAACAGATCGGATGGTCGAGGGGTCGCGGTATTTTGCCAGCAGCGGCACCCATTTTCTGGCGCTTGCCTCTTGGGCTTTCGCCAGATCGTTCTGCATCATCGTCATTCAGGGGCCTTTGCGGCTGGCGTCACTTCATTCTGTTTTCGGGTCAGTGCCGCAAAAACGTGCTGCATGACTGGTATGTCGGCAACGACGAATAATCCACAAAAAACTGCGTGTGGTGCGGACCGCGTCAAATTGCCCGTGGTGCGTCAGCCCTGGCCAAGGCCAGCTTCGGCGGCGATCTCGGCACGGGATTTGCGGGCGCGTTCGGTGGCGGATTTCAGCTGGCCACAGGCGGCCATGATATCCTCGCCGCGCGGGGTGCGGATCGGGCTGGCATAGCCTGCCTTGTAGATGATGTCGGCAAAGGCATGGATGCGGTTGCCGGACGACCGTTTGTAGGGCGCGCCGGGCCATTCGTTGAACGGGATCAGGTTGACCTTGGCCGGGATGCCTTCGAGCAGTTTGACCAGACGATGCGCGTCTTCCTTGGTGTCGTTCACGCCGTCCAGCATCACATATTCAAAGGTGATCCGTTCCGAATTCGACAGGCCCGGATAGGCCTTGAGCGCCTCGAGCAGGGTGGCGATGTTCCAGCGCTTGTTGATCGGCACCAGCTTGTCGCGCACCTCATCTGTTGTGGCATGGAAGCTGATGGCCAGCAGGCAGCCGATTTCCGTCGCCGTGCGCGCGATTTCGGGCACCACGCCCGAGGTGGACAGCGTGATGCGGCGACGGCCAAGGGCGATGCCTTCGTTGTCCATCACCACCTTCATCGCGTCGCGGACGTTTTCGAAATTATACAGCGGCTCGCCCATGCCCATCAGCACGATGTTCGAAATCAGCCGGGTTTCATCCTTTGGCGCGCCCTGCACCGGCCATTCGCCCAGATCATCGCGCGCCAGCATCACCTGACCGACGATTTCACCTGCCGTCAGGTTGCGCACCAGTTTCTGGGTGCCGGTGTGGCAGAACGAGCAGGTTAGCGTGCAGCCGACCTGAGACGAAATGCAAAGCGTGCCGCGATCGGTTTCGGGGATATAGACCACCTCGACCTCATGCCCGCCGGCGATGCGCACAAGGTATTTGCGCGTGCCATCCTCGGAGATCTGGCGCGTCACGACCTCGGGCAGGTCGATCGTGAAATGTTCGGCCAGCAGGGCACGATAGTCTTTGGCCAGGTTGGTCATGGCCGCAAAATCGCGCACGCCCCAGTGATAGACCCATTGCCAGATCTGCCCCAACCGCATCTTGGCCTGTTTTTCCGGGGTTCCGGCCGCAACCAGGGCGGCACGCAGCTGATCGCGGGTCAGGCCGATGATATTGGTCTTGCCGCCTTCGGGCAGTTTGCGCGGCAGGGTCAGCACGTCCTGAGTGATCGGGGCAGTCGCGGTCATGGGGGTGTCCATCAGCGGGGCAATGTGGCGGATATAGGTGGATTCGGGTTGAAAATAAACCTGTCAAAGCAAAACGCCCCGGCCGGGCCGGGGCGCGCGCAAAGCGAGGCACGGGGCGCTTACTTGCAGCGGGCCTCGGCCTCCTGCATCGCGGCGGTAAATCCACGCAGGCTGAACGTGTCCTTGGTTTGCGTCCCGCGCCCCGAGGCGCCGGTCAAGATCGCGGTGGAGCCGCGCTTCATTGCGGTCAGCAGGGCAGCGTCGGCTTCGGCGCTTGCAGGCCATGCCCATTCGCCGTCGGCCAGCAGATCATAGCTTTGACCGTCGATTTCCACCTTGACGGTCGAGCCATTGGCAAAGGGATAGCCGCCCGTGAAGGACACTTCGCCGCGCGCGCCTTGGCCGGGACGGAAGGTCACGAACAGCAGGATGTCGCCACGTCGCACCGAAACCGGCTGACCATCACGGCTGTTGACCGTTTCCTTGGGGCTGGAAACGCCCCAGCATTCCTTGGGGTTTTCTTCGGTGAACACGCTCCAATCCGTCTGGACGGCAACGCGGTTGGTGGACTCCTGCGCAAAGGCGGAAGAAGTGGCCAAGGCCATGGCAACGCCAAGTGCGGTGCGCACGAAGATGGATGTCATAATTTTCACAGCCTCCAAGCTGTCCTTTGCCTCTGCCCGTCTGCCGCCGCTTGGGTGCGGCTTTGTGGTGGCATGGGGGCGTTCAACCCGATATCCCATCCATAACGCAAAAAGGCCAATCCGCGAAAGCCCCATGGGCAACAAATCGCGCATCTGTGACGGGAGAACAGGATGACAAACGGGCAAAAGGCGCAGCCGATGATCGAGCTTTGGCGCGGCGGGCGGCTGGAAAGCGCCCATGCCGGCCATGCGGTGATCTGGGGGCCGGGCGGGATGGTAGAGGCGTGGGGCGATCCCGAAACGGTGATTTACCCGCGGTCGTCGTGCAAGATGATTCAGGCTTTGCCGATGGTCGAAAGCGGGGCCGCCGATGCGGCGGGTCTTGCACCGCGGCATCTGGCGCTGTCTTGCGCCAGCCACCAAGGGGCGGCGCTGCATGTCGCGGAAACAGCGCGTTGGCTGGCCGGTCTTGGTCTTGGCGAGGCCGATCTGCGCTGTGGCGCGCACGAGCCCTATGACCGCACCGAGCGGGACCGGCTGATCCGGGCAGGCGAAAGCCCGTGTCAGCTGCACAACAATTGTTCGGGCAAGCATTGCGGCTTTGTCACCATGACGCGGCACATGGGGGCCGGGCCCGAGTATGTGGAGCTTGACCATCCGCTTCAACGCGCGATTCGGCAGGTGACAGAGGAGGTGACACAAGAGACCGTGGCAGGCCACGGGGTCGATGGCTGTTCGGCGCCGAACTTTGCCCATTCCCTCGCAGGGCTTGCCCGGGCGATGCAGGCTTTTGCCGCCGCGCGGGACACCGGATCTGCCCGGCAAAAGGCCATGGCGCGGCTGCGCGAGGCGATGGCACAGCACCCCGAACTGGTTGCGGGCGAGGGGCGGGCCTGCACCGAGCTGATGCGTGCCATGGGTGGCACAGTGGCGATCAAGACCGGGGCGGAGGCGGTCTTTGTGGCGATGATCCCGCAGCTTGGTCTGGGCCTTGCGCTGAAGATCGTCGATGGTGCGACGCGGGCGTCCGAGGCGGCGGTGGTGGCCCTTCTGGCGCGGATCGGGGTGCTGGATGCGGCGCATCCGCTGGCACAAAAGCGTCTGCCGGGGACACAACGCAATTGGCGCGGGTTGGAGACGGGCGAGCTCCGGCTGGCGGCCGGATTTGCCGGGGCCTTGTCATGAGAAAGACCCCCGTCGTTCTGACGGGGGTCCTCTGTCATCCTGCGCCGGTCCGGTGCGCGGCGGTCTGGGCGGGGGCAGTCAACCGCCGCGTCCCGGACCTTTGCAGTCAGTGACCGTGGTATCGCCCGTGTCTGTGGCGGCAATCGGGTGGGCAGGGGGCGTGGGCGTGGTCATTTGATGGTTTATCTGCGGCCGGCAGTGCGTGCTTGATTTCGTCCCGGCGCGGGGTAAGCTGGTCCCATGACGGTTCAACCTCCGAGCCACTTTCCCTTTACCACATCCCTGCCCGAGCAGGTTTGTTTCGACCGACATGAACTGTCGGCCATCCTGACGCTGTATGGCCGGATGGTCGCCCTTGGCGAATGGCGCGATTACGGGATTTCAACCCTGCGCGATTTCGCGGTGTTCGAGATTTATCGGCGCACGGCAGAAAACCCGCTCTATCGCATCGAAAAGCGCCCAAAGCTGCGCGGCAAGCAGGGCATCTATGCGGTGGTCGGTATGGATGGCCAGATCCTGCGTCGTGGCGGGGATCTGGCGCAAGTGCTGCGGGTGCTGGAACGCAAGCTGATCCGCCCGATCGATTAGGCAAGGCGTCGGCGTGCGATGACCGGCCCGCCGCCTTGGGCCAGGATACGGGCCATCGCGTCCGAGGTCGGCTCGAAGGCGGTCGTCATGCTATGGCCATTGGCATGCAGGATACGGCCACCATCGGCGACAAAGGCGACATGGCCTTTCCAGAACAACAGATCGCCGCGCGCCAGCGGCACATCTGGGCGAAGCTCCTCGCCAAGCACCTGTTGCTGATCGCTGTCGCCCGGGCAGGGCAGGCCGCAGGCCAGAAGCGCCGCCTGCACAAGGCCCGAGCAGTCGAGGCCCGCCGCCGAGTTGCCCCCCCAAAGATAGGGGGCGCCCAGGAACAGTTCGGCCACGGCGACCGGATCGGCCGGATGATCGTCCAGCGCGCGCAGATGGGCCAGCGGCACGAACCCATGCGGGGTTTCGGCAAAGGCGCCTTGAACGCCCATGACGGTCAGCCGCGCGGCAAAGGGCAGCGCGGCGATCTCGGGGGCCTGCACCTTTGGGCCGCTGTAAAGATGGCTGGCGCGGGCACAGACACAATGGGTCGGCGCAAGGGCCGGGCCAAGCGCAGACTGTGCGATCCAGCCGCAATACCCGTCCTTGGCCGACTGGACAAAGGCGTGGTCCGCCTGCCGGTCGATCACGACCACCGCATCGCCCAGCACAAGCTGTCGGTCGCGGGCGCCGCCGGGGGCTGCCAGCAGGTCGGTCAGCGGCAGATGGATCGCGGCGGCCTCGCCTGTCGTGAACACCGCGTCGACCAGACCGCGCAGCGTGTCAAGCGCGCGGCGGCCCGAAAAGGGGGTGGAGCGGCGGTCCATCACAAGCCCGGTCACAGCCCAAGCAATTCGGGCAGGGCATGCAGCACGGCCCGCGCGCCTTGCCCCGCACCGCCCTTTGGCCGGCCCGGCAGATCGGCGGGCACGTGGCCATAGATGTCGAAATGCGCATAGCGCGGCGTGGTCACAAAGCGGCGCAAGAACAGCGCGGCCGTGATCGCCCCGGCAAACCCGCCCGAGGGCGCATTGTCCAGATCGGCAATGCCCGGTTCCAGCATCGATTCGTAGGCGTCCCAGAACGGCAGGCGCCAGACCGGATCAAAGCCTGCCACTGCCCCGGCCTCGATCGCCGCAGCCATCGCGGGATCATCGGCGAAATAGGGGGCAAGATCCGGGCCAACCGCCACACGCGCGGCCCCTGTCAGGGTGGCCATCGAGATGACGGTGGTATCCTCCTCCTCGCAGGCATAGGTCAGCGCGTCGGCAAGGATCAGGCGCCCTTCGGCATCGGTGTTGTTGATCTCGACCGTCAGGCCACGACGCGAGGTCAGGATATCGCGCGGCCGCATGGCACTGCCCGACACCGCGTTTTCCACCGCGGGCACCAGAACCCGCAGACGCAAGGGCAGGCCAAGGCGCATGATCATGAGCGCAAGGCCCATGACCGTTGCCGCCCCGCCCACGTCCTTTTTCATCAACAGCATGCCGGACGAAGGTTTGAGGTCAAGCCCGCCAGTGTCAAAGCAGACGCCCTTGCCCACCAATGTCAGCGCCGGGCCGTCGCTGCCCCAGCGCAGGTCCAGCAGGCGCGGTGCGCGGGCCGAGGCGCAGCCGACGGCGTGGATCATCGGAAAATTCTGCGTGACAAGGTCATCGCCCACGATGGCGCTTGCCTCGGCACCAAAGCGCCGGGCCAAGGCAAAGAAGGCTTCTTGCAACTCGGCGGGGCCAAGGTGGTTCGCGGGTGTATTGATCAGATCGCGGGTCAGATATTCGCCTTCGGCCATCGCCAGCAGCGTCTCTCCGTCCAACCCGTCGGGCAATTTCAGGCGGGGCAGCGGCTTTTCCGGTTTGGTGGGGCGATAACGGTCAAAGCGATAGCTGGCCAGAAGCCAGCCCAGAGCGGCTTCCTTGGCCTCTTGCTCTGTCATGCGCCCGGCAAGGTGCCAGTCGCGGGCAGGCAGGGCCCCCACCGCCTTGGCCAAGGCAAAGCGGCCGCGGGTCCTTGTCCCGCCGGTGCCGATGACCGCCCCGGCCAGACCGTCAGGACCGGGCAGCAGGCGCAGATCACCCGAGGCCGCCTCGAACCCGGATGCGGCAAGAAACCCTGCCCAATCGGCACCCGCGCCCCCATACCATTCGGCAAGTGCCGCAGCGGGCACGACATGCAGGGGCAGGCTATCGGCGTCGGCAGGCGAGAAGGCGGGGGCGGCTGTCATGGCGGGCATCCTTTGCAATTGCGCAAGAGCCTAGCCGTTCCACCGCGCCCTGCAAGCCCCGGCCTCAGATCAGGGATTGGTCCAACAGATCCTTGTCCGACGCAAGCGAGCGTTCCGCAATGCGGATAAGTCTGGCCCAGACCGCGGCAAATGCCGTGGAATCCCCCTGATCCAGGCAATTGCGCACATCGCAGGCGACCAGACCCAGCGACACCATGCCAAGGTTTTCGGCCATGCGCTGCAATCTGCGCAATTGGCGGGTCAGATCGGCGAGTTCATGGGCGCGCACCTGATGCGCCAGCCCTGCCATGGTCAACGCCAGTTCACCCAAGGCACGCGTCACGACCTGTTCAGCCGAATCCGTGCCAAGATTGCGGTAAATCGTTGCGATCGGCTCGCCATCCTGCCGCACCCGTTCGATCGGACGCAGCGACACCACGTTGTCAGCCTGCATGGCCCACACCTCTTGTATTTCACACCCATGGCCAGAATGCGCTGTGCATGCTGAAGAAAAGGTTGCAGTCGCAGAACAATGCCTCTCGAATTTTCTGCGAATGCAGTCTATTGCGGCAGGCATCCCGCAGAGGAGGCCTGTTCGACATGGATGAAGCCCGCCCGCTTCCGCAGTATCTGATTCAGCGTTTCCATGGCTGGCGCGCCACGACCTATCAGGACAACAAGGCCTGGTTCCGGCGTCTGGCGCAAAGCGGGCAGCACCCGCGGGCCATGGTGATTTCCTGCTGCGACAGCCGTGTGCATGTCACCTCGATCTTCGGCGCGGATGAGGGCGAATTCTTCATCCACCGCAACGTCGCCAATCTGGTGCCGCCCTATAACCCGGACGGAGAGTATCATGGCACGTCGGCCGCGGTCGAATATGCCGTGACCTCGCTTGGGGTCGCGCATATCGTGGTGCTGGGCCATTCGAGCTGTGGCGGGATCAAGGGTTGCCATGACATGTGCATGGGCCACGCGCCGGCGCTTGAGGCAAAGACCTCGTTCGTGGGCCGCTGGATGGATATCCTGCGCCCCGGCTTTGAACGGGTGCGCCACCTGCCCGATGAGGACCGGCCACGTGCGCTTGAAAAAGAGGCGGTGCTGGTCAGTCTTGAAAACCTGATGACTTTTCCCTTCGTGCGCGACGCCGTGACGGATGAGCGGTTGACCCTGCATGGCCTGTGGAATGACACGGGCGAAGGCGCGTTGGAACATTACGATCCGCAGCGCGGCTTTCTGCCGGTGTGATCCGGCCGGGGCATGACGTTCTGATCCTTTCGCAAGACAGTGGGGCCGCCCGTGCAAGACATCCTTTCCCTCGCCTTGGACAACCTTCTGTCGCCGATGATCCTGTGCTTTGCGCTGGGTCTGTTTGCGGCGCTGGCCCGTTCCGAACTGACTGTGCCAGAGGCGGCCGCCAAGGCGCTGTCGATCTATCTGCTGTTTGCCATCGGCTTCAAGGGCGGGGTCGCGGTGGCCGATCACGGGGTTGACGGGCGGTTGATCGCGGCCTTGAGCGCCGGGGTGATCCTGTCCTTTGTGCTGCCCTTCGTGGCCTTTGGCCTGTTGCGCGGAATGACACGGCTTTCGGTGACCGATGCGGCGGCCGTGGCGGCGCATTACGGCTCGATCTCGATCGTCACCTTTGTCACCGGAACCTCGGTGCTGACGTCACGCGGGATCGCCTCGGAAGGCTATATGGTCGCCGTCGCCGCCGCGATGGAGGCGCCTGCGATCATCTCGGCGCTGTGGCTGGTCAGCCGCAAGGGCAGCGGGGCACAGCGGATGGACGGCGATCTATGGCGCGAGATCCTGCTCAACGGGTCCATCGTCCTGCTGGTCGGGTCCTTTGTCATCGGCATGATCACCGGGCAGGACGGGATGGCGCGGATCGAGAGTTTCATCGTCTCGCCGTTCCAGGGTGTCTTGTGCCTGTTCCTGCTCGATATGGGGCTGGTCGCGGGGCGGGGTTTGCGTGCCTCTCGCGGCGTGCTGAGCATGGGGGCGGTGGGCTTTGGCCTCTTGATGCCGATGGTCGGCGCGGTCGCAGGGCTTGGCGCGGGTCTGGCCCTTGGGTTGTCGGGGGGCGGCACTGCCCTGATGATGGTGCTTGCGGCCTCTGCCAGTTACATCGCCGTGCCCGCCGCGATGCGCGTGGCACTGCCCGAGGCGAACCCGTCGGTTTACCTGACCCTGTCGCTGGGCGTGACCTTTCCCTTTAACCTGACGCTTGGGATTCCGGCCTATGTCGCCGTGGCCCAGGCCGTGACCGGAGGCTGAGCCATGCAGACCCATGCCGCAAAACGGGTGGAGATCATCATCGAGGCGCCCATGCAGGGCCGTCTGACCGATGCGCTGACGCGGGCGGGTGTCACAGGATACACCGTTCTGCCGGTTCTGGGCGGATCGGGCCGCTCGGGCGAATGGACGCGCGAAGGGCAGGTCGGGCGTGGGGGAATGGCGGCCGTGGTCTGTCTGATCCGGCCCGATCGGCTGGATGCCCTGCTCGACGCGGCCTTTGCCGTGGTCGAACGCCATATTGGCGTGGTGTCCGTGTCCGATTGCGAAGTGCTTCGCGCCGAACGGTTCTGACCGGCCCCGGGGCCGGCCAGAGTTTTCGCAAATAAACGCGCGTACCTCAGCCCTTTTTCAGGCAGCGCTGGCCCAGAACCTCGGCGATCTGCACCGCGTTGAGCGCCGCGCCCTTGCGCAGGTTGTCCGACACGATCCAGATGTTCAGCCCGTTTTCGACGGTTTCATCCTGCCGGATGCGGCTGACATAGGTCGCGTATTCGCCGACACATTCGATCGGGGTGATGTAGCCACCGGCCTCGCGCTTGTCCACGACCAGAACGCCCGGCGCCTCGCGCAGGATGTCGGTCGCCTCCTCCCAGTCGAGATAATCCTCGAATTCGATGTTCACCGCCTCGGAATGGCCGACAAAGACCGGAACACGCACGCAGGTGGCCGTGACCTTGATCTTGGGGTCGAGGATCTTTTTCGTCTCGACCACCATCTTCCATTCTTCCTTGGTGTCGCCGGAATCGAGGAAGACATCGATATGCGGGATCACGTTGAAGGCGATCTGCTTGGGATAGACAGAGGGCGCAACTTCTTGACCGGGCACATAAATGCCCTTGGTCTGGTTCCACAGCTCGTCGATCGCCTCCTTGCCGGTGCCGGAGACGGATTGATAGGTCGCAACTACCACCCGCTTGATCCGCGCGCGGTCATGCAGCGGCTTGAGCGCCACAACCATCTGCGCGGTCGAGCAGTTGGGGTTGGCGATGATGTTCTTGTTGGTGTAGCGCACCACATCGTCCGCATTCACCTCGGGCACGATCAGCGGAATATCGGGGTCGTAGCGATAGAGCGACGAGTTGTCGATCACCACGCAGCCCTGGCTTGCCGCCTTGGGGGCATAGACCTTGGTTGCGTCCGAGCCGATGGCGAAAAGCGCGATGTCCCAGCCGGTAAAGTCGAAAGTGTCGAGATCCTTGGTCTTGAGTGTCTTGTCGCCGAAGCTGACTTCGGTGCCCAGCGACTTGCGGCTTGCAAGTGCCGCGATCTCATCCACAGGAAATTCACGCTCGGCAAGAATGTTGAGCATTTCCTTGCCCACATTCCCCGTCGCGCCCACGACAACGACTTTATAGCCCATCTGGCCCTCCATGCGTCAAACGACGTGCCCCCTTACCGCAAAGGGGGGGGCGGGGGAAGGGGCGATAGGGGCCTTGTCCTGCGGCGCTTGCGCACTTGGGCGCGGGCGGGGTGGTCAATCGGTGCGGTCGCGGGAAAACGAATAGACCACCAGCCCCGCCGCCAGCAACAGCGCGGTAAAGCCGAAGACGGCCGCATAGGGCGCAGAGGCAGGGTCAGGCGGGGTGCTGGCATGGATATGTCCGGTGGCCAGTTGCAACAGACCCACGGGCGCGATGCCAAAAAGGTTGAGCAGCGTCACACCCCGCCCGGTCAGATGCGCGGGAATGAAGGCGCGGCCATGGGCGATCACCATCGGAAACGAGGCGCCGGCAAAGCCAAGGGCCGCCAGCAGCGCGATGGTCAGACCGGGGCTTTGCGGCGAAAGCCACAGCCCGGCCAGCGCCGCCAGCGCACAGATATTGCCCCCGAGGATCAGCCATTTGCGCGTGCCCAGCAGCCGTTCCAGCGGGCCATAGGCAAAGCTGCCCGCAACCATGGCAAGCCCCATCACAAGGCTGACCTGCCCGATCCATGCCGCATCCGCGCCAAAGACATCGCGGAACAGCGGCCCGACCCATAGCCCGCGGATCGCGGCGGCCGGGGCATAGCACACCGCCATCATCACCAGCATCGGCCAAAGGACTGGCATCTTCAGAAGGTCAAGCAGGCTGCCTTTCTGTGTGCCGGGGCTTTTCGGCGGATCGCGCAGCAGCATCAGGATGGCAAAAGCGACCAGCGCGGTGATCGCGGCAATCCCCCAAAGGGCGGCGCGCCAGCCAAAGGCCTCGACCGCAAGCGACAGCGGCAAGGACGAGCCGATGTTGCCAAGGTTGCCAATGCCGACGGTGGCCCCGGCAAGCGTGCCAAAGACCGCCGGCGCATAGGTGCGGGCAAAGATGTAATAGGACGCCATCAGCACCGACGAACAGCCCGCCCCGATCAGACCCATCGCAAGTTTGATCGTGCCGGCCCCCGTCGCCATGGCAAAAAGCGCAGCCCCCAGCGCGCCCATGGCCAGCAGACTGGCGGTGGTCCGGCGCGGGCCGATCCGGTCCAGCGCCTCGCCCACCGGGATCTGCATCACCGCAAAGGCCAGAAACCAAAGGCCAGAGGCTGCGGCAAGGTCTGCCGCCGTGGCGCCGATATCGGCGGCCAGAACCGGGGTCAGGACAGCCAGAAACGCGCGGTAGAACTGGCTGAGCACATAGGCCGCCAGCAGGGCAGCAAGTCCGGCGCGCATGCTTTCGTCTCTCCCAAGGGGCTGTGTGACCATTGCAGGGGGCAAGCGCCCGGTCAACGGCGGCTCGCAGTCAGGAAAGACAGACTTGCCCGCGCGGGGCGACCTGCGCAAGATGGCGCTGGTTCATCAGCGGAGGCCCGGATGACGCGACCCCATGCCTGTTTCGGTTCTGCCCTTTGGAAGGCTGCCCTTGTGCTGTTCGCCGGTCTGGCCGCGCCACAGGCGCAGGCCAATGACGGGTTTGGCGGGTTGAGTGCCACTGGCCTGACCTTTGGTCAGACCGACGCGATCGCGATGGAGGAAGAAGACCTTTTCATCGGCTTCGACGAGATCCGCGTTGCCTATGTCTTTCGCAACCTGACGGACCGCGACGTCACCGGCGAGGTGATCTTTCCGCTGCCGCCCATTCCGCTCAATGTGCTGATGATGTCGGAATTCAATCTGCCACAGGATCGCAGCGAGCCCGATCTGATAAACTTCCGGGCAACGGTGGACGGGCAGGATGTTCCGGTCACGCTTGACCAGATCGCGGTGATCGAACCGTCCTGGACCGAGGAGCGGCCGGCCTCGGCCTTCTATGACACGCCGGGCACCGATGTGACGGCACAGCTTGCCCGCTTTGGCCTGCCGGTCACAGTCGATGTCGAGCAGGTGCGCGCAGCCCTGGCCGCCCTGCCGCCATCCCGGCTTCCGGATCTGGTGGCGACGGGTCTGGTGGAGGCCTTTACCGAAGGACCGCCGCAAACGGTCGATGACGTGATGCCATTGTGGTCCGTGGTGTCGCGCTATCACTGGACCCAGACCTTTCCGGCCGGTCAGGTGCTGCGCGTGGCGCACCGCTATGACAATCGCCCGCCGGGCGGCATCTTTCCGTGGCAGGACCCGCCGCGGGAAGACTGGCTGCAAGTCACGGTCGCGCGCTATTGCGTCGATCCGGCCACGTCAAAGGGCATTGCGCGGCGACTGGCCGCGTCCGAACAGGATGGCATGCTGACCGGCATGTCGTGGAACATCTCGTATGTCTTGCGCACGGCGAATTCCTGGGCCGGGCCGATTGGCCGCTTTCACCTGACCATCGACAAGGGGTCGGAGCGGCATATCCTGTCGCTCTGCGCCGAGGGGCTGAAAAAGACCGGCCCGACGACGTTCGAGTTGGAGCGGCGCAATTTCACGCCCGAGCAGGATCTGGAGATCCTGATCGTCTCGCCGCTGGAGGGTTAGGCGGGCAGCGCCACCAGCGGCTTTTCCCGCACGGGCAGGTGGACGATGGCGGAAAACGCGCCAACGCCGACACCGATCCACCAGACCAGCGTGTAATCGCCCGTGAGGTCATACATCTTGCCACCCAGCCAGACGCCCAGAAAGCCGCCGATCTGGTGCGAGAGAAACACAAAGCCGTAGAGCGTGCCCATGTAGCGCAGCCCATAGATATGCGCGACAAGCCCCGATGTCAGCGGCACGGTGGCAAGCCACAAGGCCCCCATGACCGCCGAAAAGATCAGCACCGATCCCGGCGTGATCGGCAGCAGGATAAAGGTCGCAGCGGCGATGGTGCGCGCGACGTAAATTCCGGCCAGCAGGTATTTCTTCGTATAGCGCTTGCCCAGCCACCCCGCTGTCAGCGTGCCGGCGATATTGGCCAGCCCGATCACCGAAATCGCCACTGCGCCAAGCGCCGAGGTTGTGCCAATCCCGAGGCTTGCCAGCATCCCCGCCGGGTCGATCGGACCGCAAAGTTCGGTCACAAAGGCGGGAAAATGCGCGGTGATAAAGGCAAGCTGATACCCGCACGAGAAAAACCCAAGGAAAATCAGACTGTAAGATGGGTCCTTGAAGGCGCGGATCAGAACCGTGCCCATGCTTTCTTCCAGTTCCGCCTTTGTCGCCACATGGGGCGAGCGGATGAAGGGCAGCGCAAAAAGACCCGACAGCACGAGGGCGGCAAAGATCAGGAACACCTGCTGCCACGGAAAGGATTGCAGCAGGAATTCGGCCAGGGGCGCGCCAAAGACCTGGCCCATCGACCCCGCCGCCGTGGCGATGCCAAGGGTCATCGACCGATGCTCGGGCGCGGCGGCGCGGCCTACAACGGCCAGAACCACGCCAAAGCCGGTGCCAGCGATGCCAAAACCGACAAGGATTTCAAGCAGCTGATGTTGCCCCGGTGTCACCGCAAAGGACGACAGCACAAGCCCCGCCGCATAGGTCAGCGCCCCCGCGACAATGGCCTTTCGGTCGCCAAAGCGTTCGGCCATCGCGCCAAACAGCGGCTGACCGATCCCCCAGGCCAGATTCTGGATCGCGATGGCAAGTGAAAATTCCGCCCGCGCCCAGCCGAATTCCTCGGCAATCGGGATCTGGAACACGCCAAAGCTGGCCCGCACGGCAAAGCCCAGCATCAGGATGACGCATCCCGCAATCAGAACCGGGGTCAGGATCGGGGCTTTGGTGTCGGTCATCTGAGGCCTCCTGCCAGAGCCGCACCATCATCATTGACGCAACTCTGCGTCAAATGCTGTTTTGTGATGCGCACAATGCCGGGGCGGACCGTGGCCTTCAACCAAACAGCATCGGGTCCGGGCCACCGCGCGCGCCTGCATCGAGCGCGGCCATCGCGGCCATCTCCTCCTCGGTCAGCGCGAAATCGAAAACATCGATGTTCTGCGCCAGACGTGCCGGATTGCCGCTGCGCGGGATCACCGAACAGCCCAGTTGCACATGCCATCGCAAGATGACCTGCGCCGGTGTCTTGCCGCTGCGGGCACTGATCGCCTGCACCGCCGGCGCGTCGAAACAGGCGCCATTGCTCAGCGGAGTCCAGCTTTGTGTCACGATGCCCAGCCGGTTGTGCAGCGCCCGCAGTTCGGCCTGCTGAAAGGAAGGGTGCAGTTCGATCTGGTTCACAACCGGCGTCACCCCGGTTTCGCCAATCACCCGCTCCAGCTGATCGGGCATGAAATTCGACACGCCAATCGATTTGACCCGCCCATCCTCGCGCAAGCGGATCAGCGCGCGCCATGTGTCAAGGTAAAGACCCTTGGAAGGGCAGGGCCAGTGGATCAGCAGAAGGTCCGGTTGCATCCCGAGGCGCGCAACCGAGGCGTCAAAGGCGCGCAGGGCGGCATCATGTCCCTGAGCGTCGTTCCAGATCTTCGTGGTCACGAAAATCTGGTCACGCGCCACGCCCGACTGGCGCACGCCGGCCCCAAGCCCGCTCTCGTTGCCATAGATCGCGGCCCCGTCGATCAGCCGATATCCAGCCCCGATCGCCGTGGCGACCACGTTGGGCGTCGTCTCCTCGGGGATCTGCCAGATTCCGAGGCCCAGTGCGGGAATCCGGTTGCCGTCATTCAGTTTTAACCAAGCCATCGCCGACTCCTGCCCGTTTTGCGGCGAAAGGAACAGATTTCACACTCGGGATGCAAGCCCGAACTGATGGCGCGCGCGATTGCAGCTTTGCAAAGCACCCCGCGGGCGCCATCACATCTTGCGATCCGGCGTATAGGGCGCGGCGCGCAGATCGACCGCAGCGCCCGTCGCGGCGCTGGCTTGGGCGGCCATTCCGATGGCAACGGCCCACCAGCCATCGTCAAGGCTGACCTCCGGTTGCTGCTGTCCGCGCACCACGCGGGCGAACCCCTGATGCTGGTAGAACGTGCTGCCGTTATGATCGCCCGCCGCAAGGATCAACGGGTCCACCGGCACCTCAAGCTCGCGCGGGCCTTTGGGATCGCGCGGGCTGACGATGACCTTTGGCACGGGCGCCTCGCCCAGATGCGCGGGCCAGAATCGCCCCGGTCCGGGCACAAGGCATTCGATCTTGCCAAGCGGCCCTACGGCGGAAATCTCCTCCTGATAGCGCGCGCCTTCGGCAAACATGCACAACTCCAGCATCGCGCGCAGACCGGATTCGAAATCCACGATCACATAGGCATTGTCCCAGATATCGGGGGTCTGGCCGTCATAGACCTCGTCCAGATGGTTGACCGCCTGACCTGCGCTCGCCATCACCCGCACCGGGTTGCAGCCGGCGATCAGGCGCATCAGATCAAAGAAATGGCAGCATTTTTCCACCAGCGTCCCGCCGGTGTTGCGGTTGAAGCGATTCCAGTCGCCCACCTTTTCCAGAAAGGGAAAGCGGTGTTCGCGGATGGTCAGCATCTTGATCCCGCCGGTCGCAGCCTGTGCCTGCTCGATCAGATGGGCGACGGGCGGCATATAGCGGTATTCCATCGCCACCCAGATCGGCGCCGGATAGGCGGCGCGCAGCGCGGCAAGGCGCGGGGCATCGGCGGGGTCGGTGAACAGCGGCTTTTCGCACAGGATCGGCAGCGGGCGGATCGAGGCGATTTCCTCCAGCTGCGAAAGATGCAGGTAGTTGGGAGAGACGATCATCAGGCAATTGACCGCAGGATGGGCCACCACATCGGCCAGCGTGTCCATCATGACGGCATCGGGGGCAAAGCGCGCCGCCTCGGCCCGCATCGCGGCATCGGGTTCGAAGATCGCGGCCACGCTGGCGCCTTCGATCAGGGCGATGTTGCGCAAATGCTCTTGCCCCATCATGCCGCAGCCGATGATGCCATATCTCAGGTCGCCAGATCGCAAATCGCCAGTCAGGGTGTTCATCAAAGCCTCACTTCAGACGGGCCACATAGGCCACTTTGTCGGGGTCATACCATGTGAAGGACGCTTCGACCGATTGGCCGTCCTGTCCCCAGGTGATGCGGGTGATCTTGGGCAGCGCCGTGCCGGGGGGGTGTGGAAACTCGGCAGGCGACCAATCCGGCACCGCGCCAAGGCCCACGCGGTCTTCGGCGCGGGCGATCCACAGGTTCAGGCGCTGGCGGTAGAACAGATAGAGCGATTCCGACAGATCCGCGGGCGCGATATGGGCGACCTGCGCGCCGTCCAGCCAGATTTCCTCGACCGCGGCCACGGTGCCGGACAGGAACCGCAGGCGGCGGATGCGGTGGCCTTCGGCAGATTGGCCGAACGCGGGCAGGGCCGGGTCCTTGGGCAGGCGGTCCACCGACAGGACACGCGCGGTGGGCAAACCGCCCCCGGTCAGCAGTTCGATGCGCAGCAGCGCATAAACCGACGACGGGTCCGATTTGGCGCGGATGTAATTGCCCGACCCCTGAATCCGTTCCACCAGCCCCTTGTCGGCCAATGCCTTCAACGCTTGACGCAGGGTGCCAACCGCGATGCCAAGATCGGCGGCCATGTCGCGTTCGGGCGGCAAACGCTCGCCATCGATCAGCCGGCCCGCCGCGATGTCGCGGATCAAAAGCTCGCTGATCTGCATGTAAAGGGGCAGGGCGCCGGGCTGGGACATGGATGCGTTTTTTTCGGATCGTGAATTGATATAGGATTGATCTACATCAAACGCGGTGTTACGCAAGAGAAAAGATGAATCCCGAACATGGGATTGGGGAGGAGCAAGACATGACGGTGGTGCCAGTCACCTCGGCCGATCTGGATGCCAGCGAAGTCAGCTGGTTCGCGGCGCTGTGTTCGGATGATTACGAATATCTTGGCGTGCCGGATGGGCGGCTGCGGTCAAGCTGGGCGCATTGTTCGGGCATCGTGCGGCGGGCCGAATCGCACGGGTTTCGCAATATCCTGTGCCCGTCGTCCTATCAGGTGGGGCAGGACACGCTGTCTTTTGTCGCGGGCTGCGCGCCGATCACCGACCGTATCAATTTTCTGGCCGCCATCCGCTGTGGCGAGATGCAGCCGGTGATGTTGGCGCGCACTGTGGCGACGCTGGACCATATGCTGCAAGGGCGGCTGACGCTGAACGTCATCAGTTCGGATTTTCCGGGCGAGGTTGCCTCCAGCGCGTTTCGTTACAAGCGGAGCCATGAGGTGGTCGAAATCCTGCGTCAGGCCTGGACGCAGGACCATATCGAATACGCGGGCGAGGTGTATCAGATCGCCAAGGTTTCCGCCGACCCCGCCCGGCCCTATCAGCAGAACGGCGGTCCGCTTTTGTATTTCGGGGGCTATTCGCCCGACGCGTTGGAACTGTGTGGCGCGCAATGCGACGTCTATCTGATGTGGCCCGAAACCAAGGATCAGTTGGCCCAGCGGATGCGCGATGTCCATGCCCGCGCCGCCGCGCATGGCCGCACGCTGGATTACGGCCTGCGCGTCCACATGATCGTGCGCGACACCGAGGCCGAGGCGCGCGACTATGCCGAACATATCGCCAGCAAGCTGGATGACGAATATGGCAAACTGATCCGCGACCGGGCGCATGATTCCATCAGCCTTGGTGTGGCGCATCAGGCGCGGGCGCGCGAATTGGCCGATCAGTTCGGCTATATCGAGCCGAACCTGTGGACAGGCATCGGGCGGGCGCGGTCGGGATGTGGCGCGGCACTGGTCGGATCGACCGATCAGGTGCTGACGCAGATCGAGGATTACCGCAAGATGGGCATCCGGGCCTTTATCTTTTCGGGCTATCCGCATCTGGATGAATGCGATCACTTTGGCACCAAGGTCTTGCCGCAGCTCAAGACCTGTTCCTTGCCGCACGAATATGGCCGTGTCCCTGCGGGCACGCCTGCGACCCCCCTTGGAAACGGACCCCGACGCTGATGGAAAAGATTGCTCTGACTGCTGACCTGTCGCTGTCGCGCCTTGTCTATGGCATGTGGCGGCTGGGCGATGATGCCGATACATCGCCCGCCCATGTGCAGGCCAAGGTCGAAGCCTGCCTTGCCCAGGGCATCACGACCATGGATCAGGCCGATATCTATGGCGGCTACACCGCCGAGGCGATTTTTGGCGGCGCGCTGAAGGCCGCCCCCGGCTTGCGCGATCAGATCGAGATTGTCACGAAATGCGACATCGTGGCCCCGGCGGGGCGGCATGCCGCCGCGCGGGTCAAATATTACGACACCGGCGCCGCCCATATCACCGCCAGCGTCGAGGCCAGTTTGCGTGACATGGCGACCGACCGGATCGATCTTTTGCTGATCCACCGGCCTGATCCGCTGATGGACCACATCGAGACCGGCGCCGCGCTGGATGCCCTGGTGGCCAGCGGCAAGGTGCGGGCCGTGGGCGTTTCCAACTTTCGCCCCTGGGATTTCGACCTGCTGCAATCGGGGATGAAGACCCGGCTGGTGACCAACCAGATCGAACTGAGCCTGCGCGCGCATGACGGGTTTACCAATGGCGATGTCGCCTTTCACCAGCGTCACGGCCAGCCGCTGATGGCATGGAGCCCGCTGGCCGGGGGCAGCCTGCTGTCGGGCGCCGATACGCCGCTGCGCGATGCGCTGCACCGGATCGGGGCCGAACAGGGGACCGATTGGTCGGCGGTTGCGGTGGCATGGCTGCTGCGCCACCCGGCGCGGATCATCCCGGTGATGGGCACCAACAGTCTTGATCGGATTGCAAAACTTTCTGACGCCTGCCGCGTGGAAATGGATCGTCAGACGTGGTTCGAGCTCTACACCCATGCCTTGGGCCACGAGGTGCCCTGATGCCGGATGGAGCCATGATGACCGACACCGATTTCACCCCCGAAGGCAATCCGCGGGCCTTTCGCGATGCGCTTGGCCGCTTTGCCACCGGCGTCACGGTTGTGACCTGTGCCACGGCGGATGGGCCGATGGGGTTCACCGCCAACAGTTTTGCTGCCGTGTCGCTGGATCCGCCACTGGTGCTGTGGTCGCCGGCAAAGTCGTCGTCGCGCTTTGCGCATTACGCGGCGGCGCGGCACTACGCGATCCATGTGCTGGACCGCGGCCATGGCGAGTGGCTTGCCCGGTTCAATCGCGGCGGGGCCGGGTTTGACGGGCTTGGCCACACGATCAACGCCGAAGGCGTGCCGGTGATTCATGGCGCATTGGCCCGGTTCGACTGCGCCCAGCACGCCACCCACGAGGGAGGCGATCATCTGATCGTCGTGGGCCGGGTCTTGCGCGCCGCCTATCGGGACGGAGAGCCGCTGGTGTTCAGCCAAGGCAGCTACGGGCATTTCGCCAGCGGGATCTGAGCCCGCGGCTGACGGCCCCTTTTGCGGGAGGCGAGGGGGGATTTGTGGGGGGAGGGGACGCCAATGGGCGCTTTGATCGGGTTCACACGGGCCCTTGGATCGCTGAACGGCGCTGTTCTGGCGGTCGGTCGCGGGCTTGGGGCGCTGTGCATGGGGCTGATGGTCCTGTGCATCCTGCTTCAGGTGTTCTTCCGCTATGTCCTGAACAACGCGCTGCCCTGGCCCGAGGAGTTGTCACGGTTCCTGATGCTTTGGTCCACCGGGCTTATGGCCGGCACGGCGCTGCGCCGCGGGGGTTTTGTGTCGATCGACATGATCACCCGTCTGTTGCCGCGTGCGCTGGCCACCGGCCTTGCGCTGATCTTGCTGCTTTGCATGATCGTTCTGCTGTGGATGGGCGTCACCATCGCCTGGTCCGAAGTGACCGGCATCGGTGGCCGGTTCGAGACTGACAGCCTGCGGGTGCCCCTAAGCCTTGACCTCTCGGTCTGGATGAAGGTGCCCAAAGCCTGGATGATGGCCTCGATGCTTGTGGGCCTTGTCCTCATGCTGTCGGTCGCGGTCGAACTGTTTCTGCGCAATCTGGTCATCATGCTGGGCGGAGGCGCGGGGCTGCGCGAGATCCCCGATACCGTCGTGTTGGGGGTGGAGTGATGCTGAGTTTCTTTCTTCCCCTCTTTATCCTGTTCTTGCTGCTGGGTTTTCCGGTGGTCTTTGGCCTTGTGCTTGCCCCGGCACTTCTCTTGTGGCTGAACGGGCAAGAGCGCGACATCGTGCTTCTCTACCGCAACGTCTATGAGGGGATGAACAGCTTTCCCCTGATGGCCATCCCGTTCTTCATGCTGGCCGGCGAGCTGATGAATCGCGGGGGCATTTCCGCGCGGATCGTTGGTTTTGCGCAGGCGATGGTGGGCCATTTCCGCGGCGGGCTGGCGCAGGTGAACGTGGTCGATTCCATGCTGTTTGCCGGCATTTCCGGCTCGGCCGTTGCGGATGTATCGGCCCTTGGGTCGATCATCATTCCGCAGATGGAAAAGAAGGGCTATCCCAAACCCTTTGCCGCCGCGATCACCGCCGCAAGCGCGATCATCGGGCCGATCATTCCGCCGTCGGGCATCATGATCATCTACGCCTATGTGATGGGGGAGTCGGTAGCCGCACTGTTCCTTGCCGGGATTGTCCCCGGCATTCTGATCGGTGTCGCCCTGATGATCACCATCAAGCTGATGGCCAATCGATACAACCTGCCCGCCGCACAGGCCAAGGCAAGCTGGGCCGATGCCGGGCGGGCGGCCTCGGCGGCGTTCTGGCCGCTGATGACGCCCGTCCTGCTGATGGGCGGCATCTTGACCGGCGTCTTCACCCCGACAGAGGCGGCGGCCGTGGCGGCGGCCTATGCCTTCCTGATCTCGATCTTCGTGCTGCGGACCCTGACATGGGCCGATGTGCCCGGTGTGCTGACACGCGCGGGCATCACCTCGGCGGTGGTGCTGTTGCTGGTCGGGGCGGCGATGGCCTTCAAGACCGTGGCCGCCTTGGCCCATACGCCAGAGCTCTTGGCTGCCGTGCTGCTGGGGCTGACCGAGAACCCGCTGCTTTTGTTGTTGCTGGTCAATCTGTTGTTGTTCGTGGTCGGCATGTTTCTGGATGCGGGCCCCGCCATCATCATCCTTGGCCCGATCCTTGCACCGATCTTTGTCAGCCTTGGCATTGACCCCGTGCATTTCGCGGTGGTCATGGTGGTCAACCTGACCGTCGGTCTGCTGACCCCGCCCATGGGGCTTGTGCTTTTCGCCACATCGGCGGTGTCAGGGCTGCGCGTGGAAACCATCGCCCGCGCCGTCATGCCCTTCTTGCTGGTGGAGTTTCTGGTGATCCTGCTCATCACCTATATCCCCGCCATTTCCCTGACGCTTCCCCGCCTTGCGGGGTTCGTCGACTGACCTTGAAACCAAAAAAACCGGGAGGAAATCAAATGCTCAAGACAACGCTCAAATCGCTGGTTCTGGCGACGCTGCTGGCGGGCACGGCCAGTGTGGCCATGGCGCAAGAGATCATGCTGCGCGCCACCGCCAACTCGAATGAGGCCGACGAGGATTACGACGGTCTGGTCGTGTTCAAGAACTATGTCGAAAACGCCTCGAACGGCGCGATCGGTGTGGAAATCTTCATGGGCACGCAACTCTGCGCCAAGGGCGACGAATGTCTGGCCGGGGTGGCGGATGGGTCGATCGACATCTACATTTCCACCTCGGGCGGGGCGGCGGGCCTGTTTCCCTATATCCAGGTGCTCGACCTGCCCTATCTGATGAGCGATGACCGCGTGGCCGAAGAAGTGCTGACCGGCGATTTCACCCGCACCTTGCGCAGCATGGCGCTGGCCGACAGCGGTGATACGATCCGCCTGATGGCCATCGGCAACACCGGGGGCTGGCGCAATTACGCCAATACCAAGCGCCGTATCGCAGGGCCTGCCGATTTGGCCGGGCTGAAGATGCGCACTGTGCCGGCCGATCTGCCGCAGACGCTGGCCACCACGCTTGGCGCCTCGCCGACCCCGATCCCGTGGCCGGAACTGTTCACCTCGCTGCAAACCGGGGTGGTCGAAGGCACGGCGAACGGCATCACCGACATCATGTCGATGAAGTTCACCGATGCGGGGGTGAAGTATCTGACGCTGGACGGGCACAGCTATATGGGGGCCTTCTGGTGGATGAACAACGCCCGTTTCCTCGGGCTGGACGAGGCGCAGAAAAAGGTCGTGCTGGATGGCTTTGCCG
>JALOSF010000106.1 GCA_025458525.1 Cypionkella sp.
CGAGGAAATGCAGGCCCATGGCCGCCGCTTTCCGCCAAATTACCTGCACGACAGCTGGATGGACTACCTTTACTGGGACGCCGAGCTGGACGCCTGATCTGTCCTCACTCTGGTGCCAATGCTTCACATTCGCCGCCACCCTGTCTAGGGTCGGCTCCTGGACAGGAGAAGGCGATGGCAGCCGCAGTGGAAATGATTGCATTCGATGGGGTGGCCGTTCAGATCGCCGCGATCAACATGGCGGTGGCGCTGGCCTGCGGCGCGCTGATCGGGTCGGAACGGCAGGTTCGTCAGCGCATGGCGGGGCTGCGCACCAATGCGCTTGTGGCGCTGGGTGCGGCCAGTTTCGTCATCTTTTCCTCGCTTTACCCGGCCGAGGTCAGCCCGACGCGCGTGGCTGCTCAAATTGTCTCGGGCATCGGCTTTTTGGGCGCGGGGATCATCTTTCGCGATGGGTTCAACATCCATGGCCTCAACACGGCCGCCACCTTGTGGTGTTCGGCGGCGGTGGGGATGATGGCTGGCGCCGGGCAATGGCCCTTTGCGCTGTTGCTGACGGGGATGGTTGTTTTCGTCAACCTTGGCCTGCGCCCCTTGGTCAAATGGATCAAACGGCGCACCAAGGCGGGGGTGCCCTTGGGCAAGAGCTTTCGCGTCTTGCTGACCTGCACGCCCGATCAGGAAGGCGCGCTGCGCAGCCTGATGTTGCGCACACTGGCGCTTGGCGGGTTGCATCTGTCGGACATCTCGGCACAGGCGGCCGAAGGCGGGGTCGGCATCGACCTTGCCGTTACGGTCAGCGGCGATGGCCTGCCCGATGGCGCGGTGGAACAAGCCGTCCACCGGCTTGCGGCAGAGCCGGGGCTGATCCGCGTGCGATGGGAGGTCATCGACGAAGTCTGACGCCCCAAAGCGCTTTGATTGGGGCAAACCGGATGCTAGACTTTGAAAGCTGGCTTGGGTAAAAGGACGCGTTAGCGCTAACAAGCTGGCGTGAGAAATGAGGGTTCTCTGATGGTGTCGCGTGTCATTCCGGTCGAAGCCTTCGACCTCGTGATTTTTGGGGGCACCGGGGACCTTGCGCGTCGCAAGATCCTTCCGGGGCTGTATCGCCGGTTCGTGGCAGGCCAGATGACCGATGGCAGCCGGATCATCGGCGCCGCGCGCGGCGAGTTGACCGATGACGACTTCAGAAAACTGGTGGCCGAGGCGATTGACGAATTCGTCCCGGCCGAGCGGCGCGACGCCGCGGTGATCGCCGAATTCCTGAAGCGCCTGCATTATGTCGCGATCGATGTGAAGGGCGAAGGCGGCTGGGACCGGTTGAAGGGCATGATGCGCGACGGCGTGGTGCGGGCCTTCTATTTCTCGGTCGCGCCCGCGCTGTTTGGCGACATCGCGCTGCGGCTCAAGTCGCATGGCGTGGCCGACGGCACCTCGCGCATTGTGGTGGAAAAGCCCTTTGGCCGCGATCTGGCCACGGCGCGGGCGCTGAACGCGACGCTGGCGCAGCATTTTACCGAAGCGCAGATCTACCGCATCGACCATTACTTGGGCAAGGAAACCGTGCAGAACCTGATGGCGGTGCGCTTTGCCAATATCCTGTTCGAGCCGTTGTGGAAGGCCGAATACGTCGATCATGTGCAGATCACGGTCGCCGAAACCGTGGGCGTGGATGGGCGCGGCGCCTATTACGACAAGTCGGGGGCGATGCGCGATATGGTGCAAAATCATATGATGCAGCTGTTGTGCCTGATCGCGATGGAGCCGCCCTATCACTTCGACCCCGATGCGGTGCGCGACGAAAAGCTCAAGGTGATCCGCGCGCTGGACCCGGTTCAGCCACAAGATATCGTGCGGGGCCAATACCTTGCCGGGGGCGGGCAGGGCGGTTACATTGAGCATAGCGAAAACCCGGCCAGCACCACCGAAAGCTATATCGCGCTGAAAGTCTCGGTGTCGAACTGGCGCTGGAAGGGCACGCCGTTCTATCTGCGCACCGGAAAACGCCTGCGTGCGCGGGCGTCGGAAATCGCCATCACCTTTCGTGAACCCCCCCATTCGATCTTTGACGATGCGAAGGGCTGGCGCGAAAACGTGCTGGTGATCCGGCTGCAACCGGATGAGGGCATGAACCTGATGGTGATGATCAAGGAGCCCGGCCCGGGCGGCATGCGTCTGATGCAGGTGCCGCTGGACATGTCCTTTGCCGATGCGATCTCGGACGGCGAGGATGTGCCCGACGCCTATGAGCGGCTGATCATGGATGTGATTCGCGGCAACCAGACCCTGTTCATGCGCGGCGATGAGGTCGAGGCCGCCTGGGCCTGGACCGATCCGATCATCGAGGGCTGGACCTCGCGGGGCGACAAGCCGCAAGGCTATGATCCGGGGTCCTCTGGTCCCGAGGATGCGCTGATGCTGATGCATCGTGACGGGCGTCGCTGGCGGGAGATCCGGTGATGCAGTTCATCGCCTACCCGGATGCCGAGCTGATGTATCTGGCGCTTGCCAAGCAGATCTCGGGCGAGCTTGGCGCCTTTTTGCGCCGCGATGGTCGGGCGTCCCTGTGCGTGCCGGGTGGCACGACGCCGGGGCCGGTGTTTGACACCCTCTCGGGGGTGGATCTGGACTGGGCCAATGTCGCGGTGTTCCTGAACGACGAACGCTGGGTGCCAGAAAGCAGCCCGCGGTCCAACACGCGGCTCTTGCGCGACCGGCTGCTGCGCGGGCCTGCGGCCAAGGCCCGGCTGGTCCCGCTTTACGCGCCCGCTCCGCAGCCCGAGGATATGCTGAAGGCCCTGTCGGACGGGATCGCCCCGCATCTGCCGATTTCGGTCTTGCTGCTGGGCATGGGGGCCGACATGCACACGGCCAGCCTGTTTCCGGGCGCCGATCTTCTGGATCAGGCCCTTGCACCCGATGCGCCGACGCTTATGGCGCTGCGCGCCGATGCCGCGGGAGAGCCTCGCATCACCCTGTCCGCGCCGGCGCTGCGCTCGGCCTTTCACACCCATGTTCTGATCAGGGGGTCGGAAAAGCGGGCCGCGCTGGAACGGGCACAAACCCTGTCCCCGCGCGAGGCCCCGATCCGCGCCGTGCTCGACACCGCAACCGTTCATTGGACCGAATGACATGACCCAGATCTGGAACGCTCTCAAGGATCATCACGCCGCGGTGGATGGCAGGTCCATTCTTGACCTGTTTGCCGATCCGGGCCGGGCGGCTGCGTTTTCGGCGCAGGCGGATGGCATGTTGCTGGATTATTCCAAGACCAACCTTGATGCACGGGGCCGTGGTCTTTTGGTGCAGCTTGCCGAACAGGCCGGGGTCGTGGCCAAGCGCGACGCGATGTTTGCGGGCGCAAAGATCAACGAAACCGAAGGCCGCGCGGTTCTGCACACCGCGCTGCGCAACATGGACGCGCCTTTGATGGTTGACGGCACGGATGTGACCGTCGCCTTGCGCGCGACCCATGCGCGCATGATCGCCTTTGCGCAAGCGGTGCGCTCTGGCCGGTTCACGGGGCAGGACGGCGCGATCACCGATGTGGTCAACATCGGGATCGGCGGGTCCGATCTGGGGCCCGCGATGGCGGTGCTGGCGCTGGCGCCGTTTCACGACGGGCCGCGCGTGCATTTCGTCTCGAATGTCGATGGGGCGCATGTGGCCGATACCCTGCGCGGGCTGAACCCTGAGACGACCTTGGTGATCGTCGCGTCAAAGACGTTTACCACCATCGAGACGATGACCAATGCCGAAACCGCCCGCGCCTGGATGGCGCAAAAGGTGGCAACACCGGGCGCGCAATTCGCCGCCGTCTCCACGGCTGCCGACAAGACGGCGGCCTTTGGCATCGATCCTGAACGGGTGTTCGGTTTCGAGGATTGGGTCGGCGGACGCTATTCGATGTGGGGGCCGATCGGGCTTTCGCTGATGCTCGCCATCGGGCCAGAGGCGTTTGACAGCTTTCTGCGCGGCGGCGCCGCGATGGACGCGCATTTCCGCACGGCGGAATTTGGCCAGAACCTGCCTGTGCTGCTTGCGCTGGTCGGCATCTGGCACAACCAGTTTTGCGGCCACGCCACCCGCGCGGTGCTGCCCTATGACCAGCGCCTGTCCCGCCTGCCCGCCTATTTGCAGCAGCTGGAAATGGAGAGCAACGGCAAGCGCGTGGCCATGGATGGCAGCGATCTGCCCCATCATTCCGGCCCCGTGGTCTGGGGCGAGCCGGGGACCAACGGCCAGCACGCCTTTTATCAACTGATCCATCAGGGCACGCGCGTGGTGCCTTGCGAATTTCTGGTGGCCAAGCGCGGCCATGAACCCGATCTGGCCCATCAGCACCTGCTGCTGGTCGCCAATTGCCTGGCCCAGTCCGAGGCGCTTTTGCGCGGCCGCAGTCTGACCCAAGCCACGGAGATCATGGCGAAAAAGGGCCTGACCGGGGCAGAGCTTGACCGGCAGGCACGCCACCGGGTGTTTCCGGGCAACCGCCCTTCGGTCACGCTTGCCTATGATCAGCTGACCCCCTTCACCCTGGGCCAGATCATCGCGCTTTACGAACACCGGGTGTTTGTCGAAGGCGTGATCCTCGGGATCAATTCCTATGACCAATGGGGGGTGGAATTGGGCAAGGAACTGGCCCTGGCCCTGCAACCCGTGCTGGAAGGCAAGACGGGGACCGAGGGCAAGGATGGGTCCACCGCCCAGCTTGTCGCCTTTCTGCGGGGCTGATCAGCCGCGCAGACCTTGGGCCAGGGGCCGCAACCGTTCGGCCAGAATGGAATGCGGCTCGTCGGGCAGATCGTCGTGCAACCGCCGGGCCAGCGCCTTGGCGCTTGCGCGCAAGGCAGGGTCGGCATGGCAGGCCTGCACCATGGCCACCAAGCGTTCGGTCGTGACCTGCGCCCTGGGCAGGACCTGCGCCACACCTGCCGCATGGGCCGCGCGCGCGTGCCAGTCTTGTTCGCGATGCTGCGGCACACAGACCTGCGGCAGACCGGCAAAGAGTGCGAGCGACAGAATGCCATGCTGCCCCGCGCTCAGCACCAGCCGCGTCCGCGCCGCGATCTGTGCCGGGGCCAGCGGGGCTGGCTCCAGCACCATGCCAGAGGCCGCCAGACGCGCGGCCACGCCCGGCGGCGCTGCGGGCAGATAGCCTCGGCGCGGCAGGGGCAGTCGGACCAAGGCCTCGACCACCGCCGGATCGGCAAGTTCGGTGGTGGAGAAATAGACGAACACCTCGGTGCCCTCGCCGGCAACGGCCACGCGTTGCGTCAGCGGCGGGCAATAGGCGCCGCGTCGCTGCGCGCCATAGGGATCAAGCAGGGCAAGGCTGCGCACCAGCGTCAGATCGGCCCGATACACCTCGGGCAGCGCGGCGAGCGGGCCAAAGCCATAGGATGCCACCGCCCGGTTCACATTGCCGAGCAGCGTGGCTTCGTCATGCAGGCGGACCGAAATCTCGGGGCACAGGATCGGAAATTCGGCCATCTCGGCGGGCGGAAGGCCATAGCCTGTGCCCACCGCCACCGTCGCCACGCCCAGGCTGCGCGCGGCCAGCAGGGCCAGCGGGGCGTAATCCGCGACCACGGCAGCCACCTTGCGCGACTGGATCACATGCCGCCACCAGCCCAGCACCTCAAAGAGGCGGGTTTCACGGTCAAAGCCCAGATCCCCAAGAAAGTCGCCCCATGTCGCGGTCGCGACCGCCTCGGGGCCAACCCGCCGCCGCGTGTCATAGCGCAGGCGCGGGCCGTCATAGACCTCGGCCCCGATCTCGGCCAACACATCTTGATGCGTGCGCCGGGCCAGGGCCGCGTCAAACACGAAACCGGGGCCAAAGCCGGCCGCGACCTGCCGCAGCGTCACCAGATGGCCGCGACCCGCCCCGAATTCATTGGCAAGCAAGATCCGGGGCGGCGCGGTCGGCATTACAGGGCGTAACCGTCATCCCCGCCACCCGGCGTGCTGTCATCCCCGCCGTCTTCGTCCGGCGGCGGTGGCGGCGGCGGGGGAGGCGGCGGCGGCGGTGGGGCAGGGGGCGGCGCGGTCGGGTCATCCGATCCGGCGCTTGTGCCGCAATCGACATAGACCAGCTTGCCCGCGGCGGAGCCGATTCGCGCCCGCACGAAATCCAGCGCTTCGGTCTCGCTGAACAGGATGCGCCGCGTCAGCCCCGCTTCACCCAAGGTGATGGTGGTGCGCGTGCCCCCGACCGAATAGATCAGGGCGGGCACAAATTTCCCGTCGATGTTGACATTGCAGCGGGTGACAAGCGTGTCTTGCGCCTGTGCCTCTGTCGCCAGCAGAACCAGCGCAAGCGCCGCTGCCGTCAGGCCTGGTAAGGGATGCATCAGAAATCTCCTTGCGGCTGCCCCAAGGATCGGCAGCCCATGAACGAAACGCGTCAATAACCCCGCGACGGTAGCGGAACGTTCCATCTTTGCAAGTAAGGAGATCATGACCCCCGCCCGCGTATGCGCAGCGGGGGCAAGTCTGACTTAGCGCAGCGCGGCTGTCACAATCACTTCGACCCGGTAGTCGGGGGTGGCCAGCTTGGCCTCGCCCGTCGCGCGTGCCGGGGTATGGCCTTGCGGCACCCAGGCATCCCAGACCGAATTCATCTCGGCAAAATCGGCCATGTCGGCCAGCCAGATCTGGGCCGACAGGATGCGGGTCTTGTCGGTGCCTGCCTCGGCCAGGATACGGTCCACCTCGGCCAGACAGGTGCGGGTCTGATCTGCCACCGAGGCCCCGGGATTGCCGACCTGGCCCGCCAGCCAGATGATCCCGTTGTAGCACACGCCCTCGCTCATGCGTGGGCCGGTGCCGATGCGTTTGATGTCTGTGGTCATGGCAAACTCCCTTTGAAATCGCTGCCCCTGCCTAGCCGGGGCACCCGACAAAGAAAAGGGGTCAGCCTTGCCGCGTGCAGGTGAAACTGTCACCCGAAACCGGCGAGAACCACGACAGCGTGCCATCGGGGTTCAGCGACAGGAACAGTTGATAATTGTCCTCGAACGACAGGACATAGCCCCCGTCTTCGGCGGCGATATCGGTGATCGCCATATCCTCGCTGCCGTTGTTGTAGGTGTCGGCGTCAAAGCGGAACACGGCAACGCCGCAATCCCACTGCCCCGCAAAAGGCAACGGTTCCGCCGCAACCGCGGCCCCCGCCACCAGGCAACACACAACAGAAAGCGGCAAAACGCGCATGGCTTATCCGACCAGGGAAAGATGGAGCGGGTGAAGGGAATCGAACCCTCGTCATCAGCTTGGGAAGCTGCGGCTCTACCATTGAGCTACACCCGCGATGCTGCATCTGGTAAGCCAGCCGCGCGCGCCCGTCAAGGGCTGTGCGGGCCGATAGGATGCGTGGGGTCAGTCGTGGCCTTGCCTGAAAAACTGTGGCGCGCGGGCAAAGCTGTCGTCTTGCGTGATCTCGCCCGGGGCGTCGGCAATGCCATGCAGCGCGCCGCGCCAGCGCATGCCCAGCCAGTCCACGCTGCGCCGCAGCATCGCCTCGGGCAGATGGGGCACCGTCGGGTCTGGATCGGCCCGGGTGGTGACAAGCCACACCCCTTTGCCCCGCATGGCGCCCGCAAAGCCCATCTGCGGCTGGTCAAGAAACCCCGACCAGTGGTCCAGCAACAGCTTGGCGGGGGCGGGCAGGGCATACCAATAGACGGGCGCGACAAAGCAGATGTCACTCGCCGCCAGCAGCGTCTGCGTCACCCGTGCCAGATCGCCCGTCGGCAGGCCGGGCGCAGCGCCGGGCCGTGGGTCCGCAAAGGCGGGCAGGTCAAGCTGCGCCAGATCAAGCCATGTCGCCGGCGCCTCCAGACCCAGCGCCGCGCGCTGCGCCAATTGCGCGCTGTTGCCGCCCGGACGGGCCGAGGACAAAAGAAACACAAATCGGCGCGGCGCAGGCTGTGACATGCCCCAGCAAGACCACGCCTTGCCGCAAATGAAAAGCCCCCGGACCCAAAGGGAATCCGAGGGCCGCCGCGCGCAGGTCAGAGCCGACACCTGGGGGACAGAAAGGGCATCCGCCACGACCTGCGGCGATCAGGGCCAGAGGGAGTGACACCCCCGACCCGGTCCCCTTACATCGCCGGCAGCAGAACCGTGTCGATCACGTGGATCACGCCGTTCGACTGCTTGACATCGGCGATGGTGACGGTGGCGACATTCCCCTGACCGTCGGTGATCTTGACGGCATCGCCCTCCATCGCGGCGGTGAACTCGCACCCGCCGACGGTGCCGATCTTGTGCATTCCGCCGTCATCCGCGATCATTTTCACGATGTCGGTGGACAGCGCATTGGCCGCCACCACGTGACAGGTCAGGATCTTGGTCAGCTGATCCTTGTTCTCGGGCTTCAGCAGGGTTTCCACCGTGCCGGCAGGCAGCTTTTCGAAGGCGGCATTGGTGGGGGCAAAGACCGTGAAGGGGCCTTCGCCCTGCAGGGTTTCCACAAGACCGGCCGCCTGCACGGCGGCGACAAGGGTGGTGTGATCCTTCGAGTTCACCGCGTTCTCGACGATGTTCTTGTCAGAGAACATGGGGGCGCCGCCCACCATCGGGTTTTCGCTGCCGTCCGAGGCGGCGAAGGCCATACCGGAGGCGAGGATCAGGGCGGAAAAGGCGTAACCGAGTTTCATGTCGTATCTCCCGTTGTGAGGCAGTCCATCTGCCTTGCGGGGGAAGCTACGGGGCGGCTTTGCCGAAAGTTTCAGGGATGGCGTATCACAGGTCCGTGATCGTGCCTGCGGCAAGGACC